>NZ_VNHY01000001.1:720136-1080204 GCF_008124865.1 Fodinibius salinus
GATCGTGCCCAAGGCTACGGTTTGGAAGGCATGAAAATTGACGGTAACGATATTTTTACGGTGATGGATGCGGTGACCACAGCTAAAGAGAATGCCCTTGAAGGCAAGCCTACGCTTATAGAAGCTAAAACTTTTCGGATGCGCGGCCATGAAGAGGCTTCAGGAACTTTCTATGTCCCCGATGAAAAGTTCGAAAAATGGGCTGAAAAAGATCCCATCGACCGGATGGCCCGATGGCTCAAAGAAAAACAGTTTGTGTCCGGGGATAATGAATTAAGTACTATCCAAGACGAGGTTGATGAACGTTTTCTGCCCAAACTCGACCGTGCTCTAGAAGCCAATGAGCCCGTTTTTGATCTACAAACTGAAACTAATCGCTTATTTACTTCTTTTGATTTACCCGATTCCTCTCCCGCTGAACAATCATCTGAAAAACGTTTTGTAGATGCCATTCAATTTTCGCTACAGCAGGCATTTGAGGAAGATGATGACTTTATCATGATGGGGCAGGATATCGCAGAATACGGCGGTGTATTTAAGGTCACTGAAGGATTTATAGATCAATTTGGTAAAGATCGCATCCGCAATACCCCCATCATTGAAGCAGGCGCGCTGGGCTGCGGTATCGGTTTGGCTTTAGAAGGATTTAAACCGGTGGTGGAAATGCAGTTTGCCGATTTTATCTCCTGCGGATTTAACCAGATCATCAACAACATTTCGAAAGCGCAATACCGCTGGATGCCGCCGCTAAATCTTACAATTCGGGCTCCCCATGGCGCAGGCGTTGGCGCTGGCCCATTTCATTCACAATCCCCCGAAGGTTGGTTTATGCAACATCCGGGACTCAAAATTGTGGTTCCCTCCACGGTAAAAGATGCACAGAACCTAGTATACAGTGCCCTGTATGATCCCAATCCCGTGCTTATCTTTGAGCATAAAAAACTGTATAGAAGTATTCGTGAGGTAACGCCCGACTCGTGTACACCCGAAAAAATTGGAAGGGCGAAAACCTACCGTCAGGGTTCTGATGCTTCTATTATCACTTATGGAATGGGGGTTCACTGGGCGCAGGAAGTTGCAGATGAATATGCAAAGAATGGAATAGAAATTGAGATTATAGATTTGCGCTGTCTGGCACCACTTGATCTTGATACGGTTAAACAATCAGTGGCTAAAACTAATAAGGTACTGCTCTTGCAAGAGCCTTCTACAACGCTTGGACCCATGAGCGAGCTTTCCTCCCTCATCACTGAAAAATGCTTTGAGCATCTCGATGCGCCCGTATTGCGTTGCTCATCGCTGGATATTCCGGTGCCGTTTAGTCCTAAGCTGGAGAAGCACTACCTGGCCGATGCGCGGCTGAAGGAAACGTTACAACGATTATTATTGTATTAGCCAAAAATGTACCAGAATTGAAAATATTTTTTATTGCAAAAACACAATTTTAAGTAAAGAGGAGTATTGATGAGTGACGTTCAACCTAGTGTCAGCTATAGTTTCACCATGCGTTTGTACATCAAAAACAAACCGGGCATGCTGGCCAAAGTTTTAAAAGAAATTGCACAACAAAAAGGCGATCCGGGGGCTGTTGATGTCGTAGAAGTTGCCGGAGAATATAAGGTACGGGACCTTACTGTTAGCGCCCGCGATGAAGATCATTCCAAATCAATTGTTGAGGCCATCAAAAAAATTGACGGCGTCAAGGTTCGGAATGTATCCGATCGTGTGTTCCTACTTCATCTCGGAGGTAAAATCCATATTCAAAACAAGGTTCCGGTGGACACACGGGACTCCCTATCTATGGCTTATACCCCTGGTGTGGGACGAGTTTGCCAAGCCATCGCCGAAAACAAGGAAAAGGTTCATAACCTTACCATAAAAGACAATTCGGTGGCTATCGTCAGTGACGGCTCGGCCGTTCTGGGGCTAGGAAACATCGGTCCCGAAGCTGCCATGCCTGTGATGGAAGGTAAAGCAATGTTATTCAAGGAATTCGGTAAAGTGGACGCCTATCCTATCTGCCTTGATACCCAGGATGTGGATGAAATTGTCAAGGCCGTAAAATGGATGTCGCCCGGTTATGGAGGGATTAACCTAGAAGATATCAGCGCTCCCCGTTGTTTTGAAGTCGAAGATAAACTAAAAAAGGAATTGGATATCCCCGTCTTTCATGACGATCAGCATGGGACGGCTGTTGTTACGCTGGCAGCGACCATTAATGCCCTTAAAGTTGTAGACAAAGAAATGTCCAATCTACGCGTAGTAATTGTGGGAGCTGGGGCTGCCGGAGTTGCTATCACCAAAATCCTGCTTGAAGCCGGAGTAAAAGAAATTCTATGCTGCGATAGCACGGGTATCATAAACAAAGATCGTCTGAAAAATCTGAATTCCAGCAAGGCATGGCTGGCACAGAATACCAATCAGAATAATAAAACAGGATCTGTAACAGATGCCGCTTCAGATGCCGATCTCCTCGTCGGCGTAAGTGGACCCGGAACAGTACCTAAAGAAGCCATTGAAAAAATGGCTGAGGATCCCATCGTATTTGCCATGGCCAATCCCGAACCTGAAATCAGGCCGGAAGAGATCCATTCTATTGCTCGAATTATTGCGACAGGAAGAAGTGATTATCCCAATCAAATTAATAATGTACTGGCATTTCCAGGAATTTTTCGCGGGGCTCTGGATGCCCGTGCCTCTGATATTAATGAAGCCATGAAAAATGCGGCAGCCCATGCTATTGCCGAATGTATTGATGAAGAGGGACTCGGAGAGGAATATATTATTCCAAGTGTGTTTGATAACAGTGTAGTTAATAATGTCGCAAAAGCCGTGAAAGATGCTGCTTACGAAAGTGGTGTTGCACGTCGGCCTGAGCCATAAAGGACTTGACCTTGGCAGGATTCTAAAACCTAGGTAGTACTAGTTAAAATATTACATCGGCGGAACGCGCCCGTGTTGAGGTTTGACTAAGATTTCCTCCACGACCGTCCGCGGTGATAAAAGAATTAAATTTAAAATAATCTTGGCTACATCATCGGGATCGATCAACAGATCACGATCAATGAGTGAGCCTTCCCAGGAGGTCGATTGTGTTTGTCCCAAGTTGATGGCTGTAACACCAACTTTCGTTTCCATCAGTTCTTGACGCAGTGAACGCGTATATCCCAGCAGTGCATGTTTGGAAGCGGAATATGCCCCGCTGTCTTTAAGTCCCTCTGTTGCCCCAACCGAACAGATATTGATAATGAATGAATGAGACTTTTGTTTCAAATCATCCAAAAAACAATTGGTCATATTAACTGCTGAAAAAAGGTTTGCCTGAATCTGCTCGTTAAATTCTTGATGGCTGGTCTTTTCCAATGTCTTAAGCAAGTAAGAGCCCGCATTGTTAATAATAATTTTGGGGGTGGGAAATTCATCGGGCAACGTAATGCTTTTTGTGGATTTCGGGTCCGAGGCATCAAGCGGCAGTATAGTAATTTCATTATCCCCAATGTTACCACAGAGCGTTTTGGTGTCTTTTAAATCAGATTTAGTACGTGCCACCAAGACAAGTGCGTAATCAGTCTCACGTGCAAATGCCTGGGCAATACGTCTCCCGATGCCACGGCTGGCTCCGGTAATGATAACGGAATGTTTATGATCTGAAGTCACTTTGGTAATATTTTCTTATATAAAAATTGTGTTATGAATAACGACGCGGCAGCCCAAACGTAAAGAAAAGATCCCTGGCTCCTTCATTCTGCAGCAGAGCAGCGGAATGAGATTATAGCAAGATTATTTACCTACTACTCTACGCCCATAAATTTATGCGTTTGCAAGCTTATCCCCCACTCAGGATTGCTCTTGACGTAATCAATGATGAGTTCTACTGCTCCTTCTTTTTCCCACTCAGGCTGCAGCAGTAATTGCGTGCTGTCAGGACATTTAGCTGCATTTTTTTCGGCCCATTCCAGATCTTTGTTTGTGAGCACTACAACTTTAAGCTCATCTACATATCGAAAAATATCATCAGTGGGCTCTTTAAATCGTTTTGGGGAAAGCGTAATCCAATCCAGATAGCCGGAAACTGGTGATGACCCGCTGGTTTCAATATGCACATCCATGCCAGCTTGTTTAAGCTGATAAGTCAACGGGCCCAAGTCATGTAACAGTGGCTCTCCACCGGTAATGACCGCAAATTTTGCTCCGCTGTCTTTTGCTCCCTGCACAATATCAGCAACTGACTTCTTGGAATGCTTTTCCTCGTCCCAGCTTTCTTTCACATCGCACCACCAGCAATTGACATCGCAACCCGCTGTACGAATAAAATACGCCGGACGCCCACTGTGAGCTCCCTCCCCCTGTATGGTATAAAAATCCTCTACCAGCGGGTATTTTACCCCCTTCATCTCATCTTCGTCGATGAGGTTATCCATTTTGTTCTTTTCAAGCATGTTAAACATCGTCTTCGGTATATTCTACCCAACAGCTTTCTGTCTCCCAAACCGTAATTTTCAGTGACACATCATCGGGAATACGCCGGTTGGTTTCTTTATAGATAAACTCAGCAATGCGTTCTGCAGTTGGATTTACGGGTAACTCATCGTTGAGCACTGCGTGATCCAGCCCTCCTTTTTCGGACCCTTTTGACGCCCACTTAAGCTCGCGAAAATCGCACACCATATCATCGGTATCAAGATACTTGGATGGATGTAATGTATTGGATTTTGCTTCAACATGAACCTTATAAGAATGTCCGTGCATACGTCCGCACTTGCCCTCATATCCTTCAATCAGATGAGCAGCATCAAACTTAAACTTGGTATTGAGTATCCACTTAGGCATGTATAATCGTTAGTGATTTAAACAAAAAAGGTTTGCCAGTAAACTGGCAAACCATAAAATAGGCAAATAATAAGAGAATTAGGAATAATACACCCCTATTCTATCTGGGCCATTTGATGGTGCAGCCCAGTGATTTTGTAGCTTTAGGATCAATTTCTTTACCTGCTGCCAAATCCTTGATTGCATTTTTAAGATACGGCTGTTCTACTTGTTCGGCCGAAGCTGCATTATCATCTATAGCTCCTTTATAAACCAACTCCATATCTCCGTTAAACAAAAAGATATGTGGTGTATGACTAGCCCCGAAAGCTTGGGCAATCTTCGCATTTTTATCCAGTGCATAATAAAACTGGTATTCGCTTTTCTGCGCCCGCTGCTGCATATCTTGCATTGACTCTCCCTTATCGCGATACGACGCATTGGGATTCAAAGCCACAACACCTATGTCACGTTTTTCTGCAATATTTGCAATAGGATTATACCGATCTTCCCACTTGGCTACCCAGGGACAGGTATTGCAAGAAAAGTTTACCAACAATCCATTTTCTTTAGCCACCTCTTGCAGAGTCAAGGTTTCTCCCGAAACATCTTGAACCTCAACATCGGTAAGGGGAGCTGAATCTCCAAGAGCCAGCTCATCCTTCTTTACCTTTTCTTCAACAGGTAAAAAAGCATACAGGCATACAGCTAATAAAACAGGAATAACTAGTAGTAGATATTTCTTCATGATCTCAATTATTTTATTGCAGTTTTAACGTGTTTTTCAAAAGTCGAATATTCAGCACTTTGCTCCCAGCTGGCAACTACATTGCCCTCTTTGTCAACTACTTTACTAAACGGCAGTGCGCCGCTCCATTTAGAGGACAACGCCTCAATAAACGGCTGATCTTTCCCCGTTTTAAAATAAGTCGTCCAATCTACGTTTTGTTCCTTTAAAAAAGATAAAGCTTTTGATCGGTTTTCCTTAAAATCTGCCGAAATAAAGATCACCTTCAACTGTTCGGGATAGTTACGCTGTAATTCTA
The DNA here is from genome assembly GCF_008124865.1 of Fodinibius salinus. Lineage (NCBI taxonomy): Bacteria > Pseudomonadati > Balneolota > Balneolia > Balneolales > Balneolaceae > Fodinibius > Fodinibius salinus. The sequence goes on from NZ_VNHY01000001.1 coordinate 725,992, forward strand.
CAATATGGGGGAATTCTTCGACGCATGGACCACACCAAGTAGCCCAAACATTGACAAGTACCGCTTTTTTGCCCTGATAAGAATCAACAATTTGTTGCAATTCATCAGCTGTTACATCTTTAAGGAGCGGATCATTGATTGTAATACCTGCATTTTGATCTGCAAAACCCGTTAGCAAAATTAGCACTGTTAATATAAAAGTACCAAAAATTGTTTTGTTGGATATCATACAAAACTTAATTCAATTCCTCATTAGGATTCCATAAATGGGCTTCAATATCAACCTGAAAATCATCTATAAACGTTACTTGCTCCTGTTGTAAACGTTCTCGCATAGTATCACCAGGAAAATAGGCTTTACCCGTTAGTTCTCCATTCCTATTTACAACACGGTGAGCAGGGATTTCCGTTTCCGCCACCTTGTTGAGAGCATACCCAACCATTCGAGCACCAGATTTGATCCCTAAATATTGCGCAATAGCCCCATAGGTAGTAACGCATCCTGCCGGAATCTGCTTAACTACTTCATACACCCGCTCGTAATAATCATCCATAATTGTTAAACATTTTACGCAGTTTATTAGCCTTTGTTTCCTTTAAAGATCCCGATCGTTCGGCTAAGTTTACAGTGCGTTTCCCCATTGTGATATACAGATCAACAAGTTCAGAATGACCTTCCAATAGTTCAAGATGCTGTTTTACCGTCCCTATATCACCGCGTTGAATAGGTCCCGTGAGCGCACCCTCAAAAGAACCTTCGTCAATATTTTGAACTGCTGTTTGAATGAGTGGCATCAGTGCTTTCTTAGCTTGAATCTTAGACAGTCCACTGAGTGAGGCTGTTTGAACAGAAGCATCCAACAGCGCTGTCAAATAATTAGAGGCCAACACAGCCGCGGCATGTAGATCAGATTTTTGTTGGGGAGTAACTTCGAGTGTCTCAGCATCCAGCTTTTGGGCAACATCTTTTAACGCATTAAAGGCATCATTATCCCCCTGGAGACTAAAAGATATTCCTTCCAATCGGCCTTCCGCTGATTCGCCAGTAAAGGTTTGTAATGGATGAAAGGACGCTATTACTGCTCCTTTTTCTTTCAGTGGTTTCAATACCTCAGCGGATTGATTTCCTGAACAATGTACAATGATATGATTACTGAAATCACTTCCAAGTTCCGCTAACTGCTGGGCGGTATCTTCAATGGCTTGATCGGCAACCGTAAGAAAAACCAACTTACCGAGCTCATTTACTGAAGAAGGAAATGTAGAAACGATACTGATCTCAAATTTATTCGATAAACCTCGTGCTTTTTCGACCGTTCTATTAAATACACTTTTTATCGAAATGTCCTTGTCGTAAAATGCACGAACCAATGCACTACCCAATCGACCGGTTCCTATCACAGTTGTATCAGGCAGTGACATGAGAGGAAAGTTTATTTAATATCGGACCGTTTGTCGGTTGCTATAGGCAGTAAGCAGGCTTCCGGTATTACTCTCATCATTATTACTCAAAAAACTAAGATCCACCTGCCATTTATCAGCGACAATGATACCGGCAATAAAAGACGTGACTCCTTTAATCTTAGACTCTCCGCTATTCAAATAGTTCATTAGTCCAGATTGATTATCATCATTAAGTAATTCCATAACCTTTTGGAACTCTTGCTTGTAGTTGTTGTCCAGCTCACAGCAAAAGACAATCAGTGCATTGCGGGAGGCCAGCACCTCTTCGAGCACATAGGCCAACTCTTTTACAATGGCGGGACTGGGATCCGCAATCTGGACGCTAAGTGCTTTAAAATCATCCGAAAGAGTCTGTAAGAACATCAGCTGCTGAAATAAGCTAATATCTTTATCAAAGGCTTCATCATGAATAAAAAAGTCATCATCTTCATCACAAAATTCGTTGCGCATATAGTCATCAACGGGCACGCTGCCAACCGGCGTCTCGAAACGCATATTTGATGCCATCGGCAACTTTTTGTCTAACTTCTCATCGTGCGACTCTACTACAACCACGGTATCAATAGTTGACATTTCAACACGGCTGTAAATGGCACAGGCATCTTCAAAGTTGTCATCGTCGATGCGTTCGGGAGCAAAAAGTAACCGTACATGCTCTTTGGAATCTGCACTTTTTTTCTTGGCTTCAACAATCCCCCGCTGGATATCTGCGGGCTTATAAGAAGTAATATTCATACGAAATACTGATCCTTATCTAATTACTGGTAGTGCGCAACGGCCACCCAATTATTTTCTGATTGGAAACTACAAATTTTAGCCCTTTTGTCATTATTTAATTGCGCTTCAAAATGAGCACCGCTGGGCTGAATACAAACCTCATTCATATTCATCCGCAGTCCTTCTCCCCGCAACTTGATATAAGCTTCTTTAATAGTCCACAATTGTACCGTTGGTATCTCGTTAATTGCCTGTGATTCATTGGGATGAGATATTCTTTTACTTAGTTTTGACGGGACTTTTCGTTCTACGGGTTCTAAATCAATACCTATCGGTTTTGATACCGTTATGCCACAAAATACATGCTGCCGCGTATGAGCAATACTTACAAAATATTGTTCGTCCCCACATACAGCGAATGGCTGGCCGAGTTCATCTTTCCTGATCTGTATATCATCCTGCACGGGCAGTGATTGATGTGCCATCTTTTTAAGCAGCAGTCTGGACGTAACAAACTCACGCTGCCGCCTCACATTCGTTTGTTCTTTCAATTCTTCACGTTCATATCCTGAAAGCTGTTCCAGATCTTCGGTTGAAAGCTCTGTAATAGTTGTCCATGCAAAACAACCCTTAAACGATAAAAATTGCTGTATATGAGAAGAAATATCATTCATCGAGATCAATATTAAATGCAATATAATTCCTGAAAATGATGAATTATATCATATTGTGAAACAATTTCTCGAGCTTCAGAAAAAAGTCACAATTTTGCGTTGAATTATTTATTTTTACCGACTTAATAATTCTTACCCAATAGAATAAAATATCATTTTCTCTCATGAGCAACACTGAATCCTCGGCAAGTGAGCAACATGAAATACGTCTCGAAAAGTTACAGGAACTTCGTGATTTAGGATATCAACCCTATCCGCATAATTTTGAAGTAACTCATCACAGTAAATATATACTCGATCATCCGAAACTTATTAAAGAAGATGATCAGGATGAAGAGGACGTTGAGCAAGTGTCGGTAGCAGGACGCGTGATGACACGGCGAATCATGGGTGGATCTACATTCTTTAACCTGCAGGATTCAGAAGGAGAAATACAGGTATATATTCGCCGTGACGATGTAGGAGAGGAAGAATATAACACGGTCTTTAAGAAACTTACTGACATCGGCGACTTCGTGGGTATTAAGGGGCATGTGTTTAAAACAGGAACCGGCGAAACGACGGTATATGCCAAAGAGTTTCATATGCTCAGCAAGACCTTGCGCCCTATTCCCGTTCCCAAAGAGGTAGAAGAAGACGGCGAAACCAAAGTCTATGATGCATTTTCAGATAAGGAACAACGTTATCGGCAACGGTATTTGGATCTTGTCGTTAATCCCGAGGTGCGCAATACTTTTCAGCAACGCAGTGAAATGGTACAAGCCATGCGCAACTATATGAACGATGAAGGGTATCTTGAGGTTGAAACACCCATTCTGCAACCGGTATATGGTGGTGCTTCGGCCGAGCCTTTTGTTACTCACCATAATGCGCTGGATATGAAACTGTATCTGCGTATCGCCAACGAACTTTATCTCAAACGACTTATCGTTGGCGGATATGACGGCGTCTATGAGTTTTCTAAGGATTTTCGAAATGAGGGGCTCTCCCGTTTCCATAATCCGGAGTTTACCCAGGTTGAGCTATACGTAGCGTATAAGGATTACAACTGGATGATGGAATTTGTGGAACAACTAATCGAACATGTAGCCAAAGAACTACATGGATCGACGGAAGTAGAAGTCGGCGAAAATACTATTGATTTTGCAAGTCCCTGGCCGCGTATTCCTATGTTCGAAGCTATTGAAGACGAAACAGGTAAAGACTTATATGGCAAAGATATTGATGAACTCAAAGAGGCCGCCCAAGATTTAGATATTGAGCTGGAAGACAGTTTCGGCAAGGGTAAAATTATTGATGAAATTTTTGGTGAGTATGTCGAACCAAACCTTATCCAACCTACATTTATCACGGACTATCCCATTGAAATGAGTCCACTAGCCAAGAAACACCGCGAGAAAGAAGGACTTGTTGAACGGTTTGAGTGTATCTGCAACGGCAAAGAAATTGCCAATGCCTTTTCGGAGCTTAATGATCCGGTTGATCAGCGCGAGCGCTTTGAAGAACAGGCACGCCTGCGAGCTGATGGCAATGAAGAAGCAATGACTATTGATGAGGACTTTCTGCAGGCGCTGGAGTACGGCATGCCTCCTACGGCCGGACTCGGTATCGGCATTGACCGACTGGCGATGATTATGACTAACTCGGATTCTATTCGGGATGTACTGTTCTTCCCTCAAATGAAACCGGAAAAATAGTTTTTTGGTTCATAGTTGATGATTATTTGGATGAAAATGATTAGCTAGAAAAATTCATCAATCATTAACAAGCACCAGTAACAAATAACTAACAACATGAACTTCGAATGGTATTTAGCCAAACGGTATTTTAAGGGTAAGCGGAGGGGGTCTCGTTTTTTATCCTTCATTAAAACCATGGCCATTACCGGTGTTGCCGTAGGATCGGCGGGGCTACTGATTGCCCTCTCAGTTGTTCACGGTTTTAAATCCGTTATCGATAATAAAGTGCTTGGCTTTGCTCCTCATGTTACCGTTTCTACCTTCAACGGGACTCCCATTGCAGAAGCCGACACACTTCTTGAAGATATTAATAAGCATCTTGAAATAGCCCGGGCACAGCCTGTTGTACAACAACAAACCATGATACAGTCCTCCTCTGATGTGACTGGTGCCATGTTCAAAGGCGTGGCCCAAAGCGGTGATGTAACGGATATAAGGAATTATATCCATAAAGGAGCATATGACCTTTCTACTGATAGTAGTGGTCTGCCGGGGATGGTATTGGGGGCTGACCTTGCCAAAAGCTTGGGAGTCAACATTAACTCAGTTATCACAGCCTATACTATTGAAGGACTGCCCAGTCCGCTGAACTCTCCTAATATCAAGCAATTTCGGTTGGCAGGCATTTACAAAACTGGTGTCAGCCAGTTTGATAATATCCTCGCGCTCGTCGATCGCCCTCATGCACAACAACTTTTTGACTTGCCTGAATCTACTGTTTCGCAAATCGAAATACGACTAAAGGACCAGTCAAAAATTAAAACATTCGGGCAAACACTACATGATGACCTGGGTTATCCCTACTTTACAGAAACAATATATAATCGTTATGGAAGCATCTTCGCCTGGGTAAATCTGCAAGAGGAAACTATTCCCTTCGTCATCAGCGTAATGATTATCGTTGCCGCTTTTAATCTTATTGGTACCGTGCTAATGATGGTACTGGAGCGCACACGTGATATTGGCATCCTAAAAACGATGGGCGCTAGCGACAAAAGTATACGTGGCATATTTTTGCTAGAGGGAGTTTTTGTAGCTGTATTGGGGCTGGCCATTGGCATCGCACTCTCCCTTATTTTTGCCTGGCTGCAATCCACTTATCAAATAATACCTCTTTCGCAGGAAAACTATTACATGGCTTACGCCCCTGTTGAACCACATATGCTCGATTTCTTTCTTGTAACCGGCGTAACACTGCTGCTCTGTGCCCTTGCCTCGTGGCTCCCTGCCCGCATCGCTTCTAAGACAGATCCGCTTAAAATTATCGCCTACGGACGGTAAGTCATTCATTTTTCAGCAAATCACCACATCTCTACCTGCTGCTTATGCCTCCATCCGTTCCCACTGCTCTACTGGGGAAACAGATTAAACTACGACAACGCTGACTTGATCTCTATATCCCTACACTCCTCAAACATGGCATCAAAAGCTTCAATACGATTCGACCAATCTAGATGTTTGTTGATATTTTGCAGCGAATCGTTGGGAAGTGGTTTTGTTTCATTAGTCAGCAGATCTTTAAGGTAATGGAACAGGTCATCTTCGGTATCATACAACACCGGTGCATGAAGCAAGGGTTTGTGCTGGTTTTCAGGAATTAACTCCGGATAATGTAATCGGTTGGGTACCAACGGGTGACAACCACAGTATATAGCCTCCATGATGGCCACACAGAAAAACTCATAAGTAGCTGTCGATACTACAATATCACCGCTATGTAGTAGTCGGCTGTAATTTTCTTTGTTTTCCACATAACCAAAATGCGTAATATGTTGCCCGTATCGCTCCCACGCCTTTTCAAACTCTTCAGGCTTCTCGTGTTGCGTATCACCGGCCAAAATAAGATCAAAAGTAAGATCAATATCATTAAGCCGGTTGAGTACACGAAAGAACATGGCAGGATTACGATCGAACTGCCAGCGTTGATTCCACACAATAACTGGATTATCATTGGACTGCTGCTGGTCAGGCAGCTCATCAAAACGATGCAAATCCAGTCCCGGATACAGCACGATGCTTTTTTGGGCAATTTTATCCACCGGATAGTAATGCTTGTCATCGGGATGATGTTGTAAAAATTCAGGAAGGGCTTCCAAAAAATCATCACGATGAAAATTAGAGGAAAAAATCAGGCGATCAGCCGAGAGCATACTCAAATAGTTAAGGTAGCAATAGGTTAAATCACGCTCCTCCCCTTCAGGCATAGGCTGCGTAAACTGATTTTCGTGCATATACATCACTTTGGGCACATCGGCAAAGCGGGGGTTCGTCAGCGATAGAAAAGCAGGCAGGTTTGTCATACTGCTCACCAGCAACAGATCAATATCATCGGGAATTTCTTGCGTCATACCAGCCAGCGCCACAGAATTGCCGTGCATCTGCCATTTCTTGCCCTTATAGCTCAGGTTTACAGGAATAATATTATGCTGGGAATGTCTTTCTAACCCCTGTAAAAAAGCTTTGTGTGATCCGCTGTAAAATGGCTCTACCGCCAGAATATTCATACTTTCGATTACTAACTATTCACTTGTTAAACATCATTAGTTATTTAATCTTCCAAGTCTTTCGTTTTAGAAGAGATTCTTAAAGCCAATCTTCTTTTATTAAAGTACCCTTTCTTGCCTGCCCCGAGTATTCGGCGGGAGTATCTTGGTTTTACCAAAGTCTATAAGTAGTATCTACGTAATAATTTTACCTTCTGTTAATTTTAACTGAGAATCCTTCTAAGTAATTAACGAAATTTCGCTTCAATATCTTCAAGAGGGATATACTCTAACGTGGGTTTGTCCAGTGGATCTTTATAAGGCTCATCACAGGCAAAAAGCTGATCAAGCAAATTTTCCATCTCCATATCCGTAAGCTTTTTCCCTTTGGGTATTGCCGTTTTAGCTGCAAAAGCAATAGCTAACTTTTTACGCTCATCGAGTTCTACCTTGCCTTCCAATTCGTGATACTGCTGCAGCATAGCTTTTAATACCGACTGTTCATTACCAATATCGATATCTGCCGGTACTCCACTAACCATCGCAGTATTTCCACTCATTAACTGCACATTAAATCCCATACGCTGAATGATGGGATGAAGTTCTTTAAGCAGTGAAAATCTGGAAGCAGAAAAATCAACAGTTTGTGCAAACAACAGCTGTTGCGTACTTGGGATGGCGGCCTCGGTAGCGCTGAGAGCCTTTTCATAGATAATACGCTTGTGGGCCGCATGCTGATCGATCATACACAATCCCGACCGTGTCTGTGTCAAAATATAGCGATCGTGCAGTTGCCAAAAACCTCGGTTTTGAATTTGCTGTGGACGACCCTCAGTTTCCTGATCAGATTTTGAAGATTCTTTTTGGGATTGGCCGCCAACGTTACTGTAAAGTTGCTGAGAAAAATCACTCTGATCACGGTTCGATGAATCCCCGGATCGATCATAATTAATACGGGACGGAAACTTTACCGGTTTATCTTTGTTGGACTGTCTGTTCTTGTGTCCTCCAAAATTAAAGTTTGATGAAAACCCACGCGATGCCGGTGATGCGCTATCCTGCTCTTCTTGATCCGACACATCAGGTACCATAAACTCCTCGTTGAGCCTTCTCTTCACCACTGATTTAGTCAGCTTAATAATACTTTGCTCATCCTCGAATTTTACCTCTTCTTTAGCGGGGTGAACATTCACATCAACCTGCTTGGGATCTACTTCTAAAAAGATGGCATAAAAAGGATAGTCCTTGTCGCCCGTCCATGTATCATAGATATCCAAAATAATGTAGGTCAAATAACGGTGCTGAATAGGACGACCATTCACAAACAAAAACTGCTCTCCGCGGCTGCGTTTTGTCAGCTTGGGATCAGCCAAAATACCATGCACTGTCAGGTAGCTGGTTTCTTCCCTAAAACTGATAAGACTGGCTTTGTAGCTCTTGCCAAACATAGCCGTAATACGATCTTTCATAGACTGCTCTTTGGGCAGGTCGTAGATAATATCACCATCAGCTTCAAGTTTAAATCCCAAATCAGGATTTGCCAATGCTGCTTGCTGCACCGTCTTTAGGATATGCCGAAATTCCGTAGCATCCGTTTTTAGAAACTGGCGTCGTGCCCTGACGTTGTAAAACAAATTTCGTACCGCTACCGAAGTCCCGTCTTCAACAGCTGCCGGCTCAAAGGATTTTTCTTCGCCGCCCCAAATCTCATACTTGTATCCCATATCGGCATCGGGACGTTTGGTCTTAAGTGTAACTTGTGAGACGGATGCAATAGATGCCATTGCTTCACCCCGAAAGCCCAGCGTTCGCACGCGAAAAAGATCATCCATATCCTTAATCTTCGAAGTTGCATGTTGTTCAAAGCAAAGCGTGATATCCTCCTTGCCCATTCCGCAACCATTATCAACTACTTGTATAAGCGTTCGTCCTGCATTTTGGATGATAATCTTCAGCTCATCTGCACCAGCATCAATAGCGTTATCTAACAATTCTTTAACCACCGAACTGGGACGCTGAATGACCTCACCGGCAGCAATTTTATTTGAAATTTCCGGGGGAAGCGGCTGAATGATAGAATCTGATGAATCTGTTTCCTGGGTCAAGTTAAGAAGTGTAGGTTTTTACAAGATTGGAGTTAGTACAAATACCTGTGCCACATATTCTGTAAATCAGAAAATAGGCCGTCGAAAGTGCTATAATATATACATGATATACACAACAAGCGCCAGCCCCAAAGCATACAACATCACCGAACGCCCCTGATGATACCTCTTATGGTTTCGCTTGATGCTAATACGCTGTTTTCGCCGCTCCTCTTCCTTGGGATCATAATGCTGAAACTGATAATTAAATTTCCGCGGTTCTGGGCGATGCCCAAACATTGGCTTGATCATAACAGCTTCCGTTTTAGGAGTCGAAGTTTATCTCAAAAGAAATATAATCAGAAAATCATTCAAATTTTAGCTGCTTATTAAATTTCTTTTCTCTCATCGATCCAAAGAAAATCATGTGGATTCAACCCGCTCAATTCCAAGCATGCACCTCCTTCATTTTTTTACTATACTTTAAGACAAATTAAATTCAAATATATTGCTGAAACTCCATGAGTTACGATAAAATTACGCCTCCCGAAAACGGGACCAAAATTACAGTAAATGCTGACGGCTCTTTGAATGTCAGTGATAATCCCATTATCCCTTTCATCCAAGGTGATGGTATTGGTATTGATATCACGCCCACAATGCGCAATGTGCTGGACAGTGCTATTGAAAAAGCCTACGACGGTAAAAAGAAAATTGAATGGTTCGAAATTTATGCCGGAGAAAAAGCCGTTGATTTTTATGGCGAAGGCCAATGGCTGCCCGAGGATACACTAAATGCTATTGAGGATTATAAAGTAGCAATTAAAGGTCCATTAACAACTCCTGTAGGTGGCGGCATTCGCTCATTGAATGTAGCTATCCGACAGCAAAAAGATCTGTTTGCCTGTGTCCGTCCCGTTAAATATTACAACGGAACACCCAGTCCGGTAAAACATCCGGAAAAAACGGATATGGTAATCTTCCGCGAAAATACTGAAGATATTTATGCCGGTATTGAATATCAGACAGGTACCCCGGAAAATGATAAGCTTAAAAACTTTTTGATTGATGATATGGGTGTTGATCAGATACGATTCCCTGACACCACCTCCCTGGGTATAAAACCTATTTCTGAAGAAGGCACTAAGCGCCTGGTTCGATCAGCCATTAATTATGCTATCGAAGAAGGACGCGACAGTGTCACGCTGGTCCATAAAGGAAACATCATGAAATTTACTGAAGGCAGCTTTAAGGACTGGGGTTATGAAGTAGCTCGCGAAGAGTTTGATGCCGAAGTAATTGGCGAAGGCCCTTGGTGCAAACTGCCAAATGGTATAGTAGTCAAAGATGCTATCGCAGATGCCTTCTTGCAGCAGATCTTAACGCGTCCTGATGAATATGACGTAATTGCTACGATGAATCTCAACGGCGATTATGTTTCTGATGCGCTGGCTGCTTGCGTAGGTGGTATAGGTATTGCCCCGGGAGCAAACATCAACTATAATACCGGTCTCGCTGTTTTTGAAGCAACGCACGGTACCGCTCCAAAATATACCGGTCAGGATAAGGTTAACCCTGGATCATTAATTCTTTCGGCCGTAATTATGCTCAACTATATGGGCTGGACTGAAGCTGCCGACCTTATTGAAAAAGGTATTGAAGCTTCGATCACTAAAAAACGAGTGACCTACGATTTTGAGCGGCTGATGGATGATGCAACACTTCTGAAGTGCTCAGAATTTGGCGAAGAAATTATAAAGAATATGTAACTTCGCTTTTATATTTCTTTTAATTGACAGACCCGCAAAGTGTTATAAACTTTGCGGGTTTTGTTTTGCTTAAAACCACTGCCCCCCTTCTGGCAACAGACTCTAATAAATATAGATCACCTATTCGGAAGGTAAAACACTACAGTAAAGAAATATTCTAAAAATTTTGAAAAGCTTTGGAAGTCTTCATAGCCTTCCATGCTTTATCGTAACCCGACAATCGCTTATCAATCCTCTCTATTAACTCCTCCTTCGACACAGATACTTGTACAAATCCGCGATAGCTCTCTTGCCCCTCAACAGAAATAACTTCTTCTTTTTGTTTTTCTAAAAGATATGGAACCGCTTTATCTGCTTTACGCAACGCAATCAAAAAATGGGAAGAATCCAGTCCCGATTCTGATCCCTGCTCAACCAAGGCCTCAGAACGAATATCTTCCAGTCTATCAGATACTGAAGATTGTAATTCCGATCCTGCTCTATCCATAGCCTTATCTATAACAGAAGCTGAATCACCGCTAATAGCCGCGCCGTAGACTAAGAAATTGTTTTCAGTACTTTCAACTAACTTATTACTGTTATACCACGAGGGATAGCTGGATGCCTTTATTTTTTCTGCATTTTCTCCCTTCGATGCCATATTTGCCGTCGAAGAACATGACACAATGAAAATTGATAAAACAAAACTCAAAAACGTAATTAGCGTGCGGCGCATATAAAAATATTTAAGGTTGAAAAGTAACTGTTTTTTGACGGCCGTTTCTTGTTTCTACCGTAAACGATACCAATTCATTCTTTTGTGTTATTTCTCCCAAAATATCCTGTAAAGATTCCAAATCTTCAACTTTTTGATTCTGAACCTTCAGGATTCGAAACCCCTCTCGTAAACCTGTATCTGCAATGGGCGATCCTGAGCGAATATCACTTATAATTAAATTGAATATGGAACTTCCGGGAGCACTGCGAACAGCCATCACGCGAAATCCCATTTCAAAAGTAGCAAACTGTACGGCCTGTTTTTGTTCCGCACCATTCCCTTGTTCGGGTTCCTCTTGCCGGCTGTAACTGGCAAGCTCTTCTGTGGATTCAAGCATCCCCAATTCTACATTTTGAGTAAATACCTTTCCATCACGATATATCTGTAACTCCACAATATCTCCCGGATGTTTGACGGCTACTTTTTGCTGCAGCTGATTCGATTCGCTTACCTTTTCCCCGTCAATACTAAGAACTACATCATCAGCCTGTAATTGTGCTTTTTCAGCAGCTCCATTAGGAGAAACCCCCGTAATTTGAACCCCCCTAATTTCATCCATTTGCAACTCTTTTGCCGTAGCAGCATTTACGCTGCGTATGGTAACGCCAAGCAATGCACGCCGTACCTTTCCGTATTCTATTAAATCTTCGGCGACTTTAGCTGCTAAATTCGATGGTACAGCAAATCCATACCCTTGGTAATTTCCACTTTGGGATGCGATAGCCGTATTTACGCCAATTAATTCACCACCGGTATTGACCAATGCCCCACCACTGTTCCCTTTGTTAATAGCGGCATCAGTTTGGATAAAACTTTCTACGCGCATACGGTCATTGATAATCTGTACATCTCTGCTGAGTGCACTTACAATTCCTGCCGTTACGGTAGAGCGTAAGCGAAACGGGTTGCCGATTGCCAGCACCCATTCTCCCACATCTACCTTATCAGAATTACCGATTGTAACAACAGGGAGATTTTTTGCGCCTATTTTTAGCACAGCTAAATCAGTGGTAGGGTCCTGCCCTACAATACGTCCCTTGAAGGTACGCTTGTCATTCAGAGTAACCTCAATTTGATCATCAACAGCACCGTCAATAACGTGATTGTTTGTTAAAATATAACCATCGCTGCTGATAATTACTCCAGACCCAACGGTTTGAGCACGCTTTGGAATCATATCTCCCCAAAAACCGTCCTCATCGTTATGAATTTCATCATCGGGCATCCGCCGGCCAGAAAACGGCACAGAAGCTTCGATATAAACTACTGTGGGCTTCACCCGCTCAGAAATTTGTTTAAACAAAAACCGGTCATCTATTTTCGCCAGCTGCTCATCCGAAAAAATGGGTCGATCGCTGTGTTTTACCTCAGTTACATCTACCTCGGCCTGATCATTAACACTATTTTGCTGCTGATAATAGGCCATCAGGGTGCCAATAATAATCCCGATAAGAACTAACAGTATGCCGGTTAAATACCGATCTCGTTTCTTCATAATTACTCCTGCAATATTTGTTCAAAGACCGCGTCAGATTTTCGATTCTTTAATCCCTCAACATGGTACTTCAAATACCGGTCCAAATGATCAATCAAGTTTTTTAGTTCCCCCAGTTCAAAATGTAAATCAAATAATACTGAACTTTTAGCATGTAATGCTATATTAATATAACGATATTGAGTATCGGTAAGTTTATATGAATATGAAGATATATTAGAATCCGTAACCAATCCCGATTCTATATTCAAATAATGCGGTCCTTTTGCTGATTGTTGTGCATTTAACTGAAGTCCAATACCTGTAAGGGCAGCCAGTCGAATTTGTATATAGGGGAACAATTGTGGCGGATGAATATCAGCCGTATTAAGCCACTGTAACATGTTTTTGGTAAAGTCAAAGAGCGGAACGTTCACCTCATTTTCGTGTAGAAGCTGACTGATTAGCTCAACGGCCGATGTCATTGTTGCCATCTTTTCAAAATCAATGCGGAGATTTTTATTCTTGAGAAGATAGCTGGCTTCCGACAATATCTGTACCGACCGGGACGCCTTAAAGTAGTACACGACTTCCAGTATATTTCCCACCTCTATCAATCCCGAAAATTTACTTTTCGGTTTTTTGGCACCATGAGCTATAAGCGCGATTTTGCCATGCTCTTTGGTGAACATGGTCACTATTTTGCTGGATTCCTGGTAATCAACCGATCGGAAAATTACAGCTTCGGTATGGGCAATCATTCTTAATCCATTATAAAGTTAACATCCGGATAAAGAAGTATAGAAGCTTTAGAAGTCGAAAACCAACAATTAATTCCCCGATCCGGTGAGCTGTAGATTATTCACGCGATTGGTGCCACCGGGTGGGTTCTTTACAGGCTTCAATTTTTGAGTAGCATTTTTGATGATAGCCTGAAAATTGGCATTAGAACCGGAGACCTGTTCTTGAAATCGTAGAATGTCATTGCGATCTACCCATGGCGAGACATCCGATTCTGCAGAAACTGTCTTATTTTGTGCCGATACATCACTCGACTCTTCCATTGAAGCAGCTGCAAGATTGGAGGAGGTCTGAGAAACAGCAGTGTTCGCAGACGATACCTCAGAACGGCTTTGAACTTCGGTTTCGGCCCCCACATATAACCACATGCCACCAGCCGTAATCGTTAACGCCACCGTAGCGGCAACAGCGTATTTAAGTACAGGGTTATACTGGCTGGATCGCCGGTTTTTTTCTGCCTGCTCAGCAGCCTTTTCCATAATAGAATCGGTAACATCCGATGGCGGTTCAACTTGTGGCAGTTTGTCAAGCTTTTGAAGAGTCTGCCGCATACTTTCTACTTCAATGAGCAGATCTTCATCAGACATCATTGCCCGTTCCATCAGTAGTTCTTCCGAAGGATCCATTTCCTTCATCAGATACCGAATACAATCGTTGTCACTTTGCTGCATAATTTTGTTCTTCTTTCTCTTTTTCTTTTTCAAAAAGTTTTCGAAGATTTATTAACGCATATCGCATGCGTCCTAGTGCAGTATTAATTGAAACATCGGTTAATTCTGCAATTTCTTTGAACGGCATCTCATAATAGTGGCGCAGCATTACAACTTGCCGCTGTTCTTTTGAAAGCTCACCAATATGTTTCATGAGGCTACTTTTTGCTTCGTCTCTTTCAATCTGTTCCTGAGCATCTATATGATCTTCATCAGGTAGCCGATCAAAGTAATCATCCTTTGAATCTTCGTCATAGCCTCCATTAACGTCCGCAAATCGTTTTTGTTTCCTTATATAATCAATTGTTGCATTATGAGCGATACGCATAACCCAGGCAATCCATTTACCCTGCTCATTATACGTATCGTCCATCTTGGTGATCACCTTTGTAAAAGTCTCCTGAAAAATATCGTCAGCCTTGCCGGCACCACCCACCATACTGTAAATATATGAGTATATCTTGT
This sequence comes from Fodinibius salinus, assembly GCF_008124865.1. Taxonomy (NCBI): domain Bacteria; kingdom Pseudomonadati; phylum Balneolota; class Balneolia; order Balneolales; family Balneolaceae; genus Fodinibius; species Fodinibius salinus. The sequence continues at coordinate 741,129 of NZ_VNHY01000001.1, forward strand.
TCTGATGACGGTTCATGAGCTCACTAAAAGCCTGTTCATCTCCATTCTGACGATAAAAACGAACCAGATCCTTATCTTCCAGTTGCTTGTACTTCTTGCTGATATGTTTTGACTGTTCGAACTTCATAATGACCTCGTTGCTGAATTAAGAAGTTTTAGCCGGGCAATACAACTTATAACCTATTGATTGCATTGCAGTGACATCATCTTACTGTTCAGAACTATTGTTACGTATTAACTATTCCTTGCTTTACGTAGTAAACAGTTATTTACGCCACTTTTCAACTAAATATTCTAAAACCGACTGCGCTTTTAGTTAATAACTATCTGTATTGTACAAGGCGCACGCTGACTTGTCTATCACATGATAATGTTAGATAGTAAAAGTACAATTTCCATGCCATAGCTAAAGAATGTGACAAAATTAATGGTTTATGCCTTCAGAATTTCCTTTCTGCCGTCCCATCGTCAAACTGATAAAGTAATAAAGAGGTTATTCTTCTTCATCCTTATGGAAATAAGAAAACACCTTTTGACCAGTTTTATTTCCTATTTCATCTTGTAAATCATTTAACGACGTCTCCCTAACGCTACTTACCGATCCAAAAGTGCTTAACAACTGTTTTGCCGTTTTATCACCGATTCCAGAAATCTGCGTGAGTTCTGTTTGTATCGTTCGTTTTGAGCGTTTTTTTCGATGGAATTCTACAGCGAAACGATGTGCTTCATCCCGAACCTGTTGTAATAACTTCAGTGCTGATGACTTTTTGGGAATCATAATCGGCTTTGGCTTACCTGGCACAAAAACTTCTTCCAGTCGTTTTGCCAGTCCTACGATTTCACACTCTCCATAAAATCCAATCTCCTTGAGTGCTTCAACGGCACTGCTGAGCTGACCTTTACCGCCATCTACAACAATTAAATCCGGAATTTGCTGTTCTTCATCCATCACTCGTTTGTAACGACGGCTAAGTACCTCTTTCATTGATGCAAAATCGTCCGGACCCTCTACGGTTTTAATATGGAACCGTTTATATTCGCTCTTGCGGGTTCGTGCATCCACAAAGCACACCATTGAGGCTACAGGATCCGACCCTTGTAAGTTGGAATTATCAAAACACTCAATGCGTCTGGGCAACCGCTGCAGATTGAGCTGTTCTTTTAGTTCTTTTACGGAATGGGGAATCCGCTGCTTGGCAGCTTTTTCTTTTTCAAGTTTCCGTTCTCCCAGCAATAGCTTAGCGTTGGAAAGCGCCATTCGAATCATCTTGGCTTTTTCGCCGCGCTGTGGACGGTGCACCCGCACTTTCTTGCCGCGTTCTTGCTGCAGGTACTCACGCAACGGCTCGTCGTTTTTAAGTTCATCACTTACATAAACCTCATCGGGTATGATTCCTCTCCCGAGTTCTCGGGATCCTGTATAATAATCTTCTACAAATGACTGCAGCATCCCTCCTTTATCGAGATGGTCAATGTTTTTTAGAAAACGGTGAAATTTACTAATTAGCTTGCCTTCACGCACTTTAAACAAAACACCGCAGGCTTCCGAAATTTCCTCATCTACTTTTACGGCAAATAGATCCCGATCTACTTTTTTATCCGTTACCATCTTCATCTTGCGACTATATTTCTGAACGGCCTGTAGGCTATCCCGAATACGAGCAGCCTTTTCATAAGCCAACGCATCCGAAGCAATCGACATTTCATCTTTTAAGTCACTGATCAAAGCATCAGTCCGGCCATTAAGCATGCGTTCTACCTTATGAATGGTCGCCTGATATTCTTCAAGATCCCAGTCACCAGAGCAGCTTTCCAAGTAATCATCAAAGCAAGAGTGCCACTTGGGCGCGCCTTTTGTACGGTTCACATTTTTACGCGATACCGCACAGGTACACAACCCAAAGGCTTTACGAATAGTCTCGAGCATCCGCTTCATGTGTTTAACACTATCGTACGGTCCAAAATACTTACTGCCGTCGTTGATGACCGTTCTAGTGGGATATACGCGCGGACGATTGTCATTGGTCACACAAATATATGGGTACGTTTTGTCATCCCGATACATCACGTTATAGCGCGGCTGATGCTTTTTGATCAGATTATTTTCGAGGATAAGTGCTTCGGCCTCCGAATCAGTGACAATCACTTCCAGATCGTCAATTTTTTTGATCATCACACGGATGCGTCCATCATGTGCACCAGAATCCTGAAAGTAGGAGCGTACCCTGTTGCGTAATCGCTTGGCTTTGCCGATATACAGCAGTCGATCTTTACTGTCCTTAAACATATAAACCCCGGGTGAAAGCGGCAGATGGTCAACTTTTTCTTTGACATCAACTTGGGGACTATCCGAATTACTCATGGTAAATCTGGAAATGTTTCTGATCAATAATTCTAAACATTCCAAAGGTACTTATCCTTTGGCTGGAATGGAAACAATGTTGAAGCTAATTAAGTTGCAACATGATGATATCCTGTCCTCATAGTGCAAATGAATCGCACGTTGATAAGTACTAAAGAATTATTACATTAATGGGCAAATTTAAAGTGCGCTCATCCAATATGAGTACCCGCAAGAAAATCTTTCTGGCCTTATTGTTGATCATTCAACTAAGTATCATCTGGCCGGGCTTTGCCATATTTGATGGTATCTATCCCCTTATTCTCGGTCTCCCTCTCTCCTTCGCCTGGATTGTAGCTATGCTCCTTTCAGCTTTCTTTTTACTGCTCTGGTATTATCTCAGTGAACCAAAACATAAGCAACAATCCCAAACCAAAACCGATCACCGCTGATGGAGACCTGGGTCATTATACTTCTCATATGTGGACTATACCTGGCACTCACCCTTGCCATGGGTATTATTCCGGGGCTCAAAGTTTCCGAAAGCGTCAGCGGATATGTTGCCGGCGATCGGAGTATGAATCTGCTTATACTGTATTTTGTGATGGGCGCTTCTGTCTTCTCCTCCTTTGCTTTTCTGGGCGGACCGGGTTGGGCTTACTCTCGCGGTGCCGCTGCTTTCTATATCATTGCCTATGGCACTACTGGTATGATTCCCATTTACTTCTTCGGACCAAAAGTGCGGCGGCTGGGTAAAAAATTTGGCTTTGTCACTCAGGCCGAGATTTTGGAAGATCGCTTTAACAACAAATATTTATCAGTCCTGCTAGCAATCCTCAGCATCATTGTATTCATTCCTTATCTGACATTGCAAATGAAAGGAGCCGGATACGTCATAACCACCATCAGTGAAGGTGTTATTCCTCAATGGCTGGGAGCCGGCATCGCCTATCTCGTAGTACTGCTATATGTTTTTTATAGTGGCGTGATGGGCGTGGGATGGACGAATACCTTCCAGGGTATTTTTATGATGGTTATCGCCTGGTTTCTGGGGCTATATCTGCCCTACAAACTTTTTGGAGGTGTAGGTGAAATGTTTACCCAAATTGCTCAATCTGATATGTCGGCCATGTTAAAAGCTCCCGGACTTAACGCCGCCGGAGAACCCTGGAGCTGGTGGGGATACAGTTCGTCTGTGGTCGTTTCTGCCGTGGGACTTTCGGTATGGCCACACTTGTTTATGCGTTCCTTTGCTGCTGACAGTGACCGCACGATGAAACTTACTGCAGTACTGTACCCCACATTTCAACTATTTTTAATTCCCATTTTGATTATCGGGTTTACCGCCGTACTCGCTTATCCCGGTGTTACCCCGGCTGACAGTATTTTGCCCCACGTTTTAACCCAGCTTGAACTGCCCGTCACTATCATTGGACTGGTTTGTGCTGGAACGCTGGCTGCCTCAATGTCTTCAGGAGATGCTATTCTCCATTCCGCCGCCTCCATTGGAGTGCGGGATGGACTATCACACATATTGCCTGAACGACTGAAGACTGACAAAAAAGAACGGTATCACATCCGTATATTAGTAATCATCATCAGCGTAATTGCCTACTATTTTGCAGTCATCTCGGACGTGCCGATTGTAAATCTGCTACTTGGTTCCTATGGCGGGGTGGCACAAATATTTCCTCTTGTTTTCTGTATGTTTTACTGGCGCAGGGCTACGGGTTACGGTGCAGTTGCAGGACTTCTCGGCGGTATCATCATAACCATATTATTTCTGTTATATCCCGACTTGCGGCCCCTGCCAATGCACGAAGGCATATATGGATTAATAGTTAACATTGCGCTGATCGTTGGCGTCAGTCTTTCTACTGAACCGGAATCTCAAGAACGTATTGAGCAATATTTTAACGCATAATGAACGTAACACACACTAATCCCGAGCTACCAATTATCTTTGAGGATGACCATCTGCTTGTCATTGAAAAACCGGCGGGGGTTTTATCACAAGAAGACCATACTGGTGACCCTGATGTGCTAAACCTTTGTAAACAGCATCTTTCTCAATCAACAAAAAACCCATACGTGGGACTCGTACACCGGCTGGACCGTCCGGTGGGTGGACTTATGATATTAGCTAAAACATCTTCTTCGGCCAATGCCCTTTCGCAACAAATGCGCGACCGTACCATGCAAAAAACATACTGGGCCGTAACCCAAGGTCATCCGCCTCAAAATGGAATGCTTACCCATCATCTCAGCAAAAACAGGGATACCAATATTGTAACCGTGGTATCCGGCAATCAGAAAAAAGGCAAAGAAGCAATCCTTTCATTCGCTAAAATGGAAGAAGTCGGGAATCTGCATTTACTGTCGGTGCACCTACAAACGGGTCGACCACATCAAATTCGCGTGCAGCTGGCTCATGAGGACTATCCTATCTGGGGCGATTACAAATACGGGAAAAACCAGCCCGACGGGCGTGATATTGCACTGAGAGCAGTAGAGCTAATTTTTGAACATCCAACATTGGGACACGAACTACAATTTGAGCTAGCTCCACCCAATATCGAACCTTGGCAACATTTTTCAATTGCTCAATCATAAGAATATCGATCTTCTATTAAACAAATAAAATGAAAGCTGATCAGCTGAGCCAGACCGCTACTTTTATCGCCATTAAATTCTACGGGCTTACACGTATAGACGACTTCCAAACACTTTTTGATGCTTCAACCATCAAATTCTATGATAAGTTGGTTACTTCACTTCCCGCTCCACTTAGCTATTATCATTACTGGTTACAATTAGGATGGATTCGCAAACTGTATATTTGGTCAGAGGAGTTGCTACTGCCTGGCGACCTGTTGCATATCATGGGGCGAAAATGGATTATCGGGCATATTCTAGAAAATCTAGTTGATGAAGGATATGAACAAATTATTGTACTTGGGGCGGGTTTTGATCATTTGTCGCATAAATATATGCAACAAGATGTTTCGTGTATAGAACTGGATACCCCTCATATGGCCGAACTTAAGCGAAGATTTTTAGACGAATATTATCCCAATAGCCGACGGCCGAGAATTCTGGATGTTCATCTGCCCAATGATAACATTGACACCATTTTTTCTAATGAGCAACAGATCAATCCCCATAAAAAAACCATTATAGTAGCCGAAGGTTTTTTTGATTACCTGTCTTCTGAAACCGTCAGCCTTTTGTTACAACAGATCGGAAATTATTTTACCGCTCCTCCTAAACTTGTAGGTACTCATTTTGCACTGGATGAGCTTTCAGCCTTTCGGCGCACCGTATTTACCCGCAGTGTACAGATAGTAGGCGAAAAACTGAGTTTTAACACTTCAGTAACTGAATTCCGACAACTCTTGCAGGATAACAACTATCAAATTCAGCTGATGCAAGGGGCAAAAGATATTCGGCAAAGGATTGTGCAACATGTAGATACAGACTTACCAATACTGCCCGGATTTTATATTTTTAAAGCGCAAAAAAAATGAATCACCTAATATAGATCTATAAAAAATTATAGTCATTTGGAACACTCGGTATAACCACAATGTTGGGATAGCAGGATTACACATCCAAACACTACAGCGACCAGCACACAATCATTTTATAACTCATGAGCAAACACAATCTTACAAAAGTAGAAGCATTAAAACTTATCGTTCCCGTTGTGGACGGAGAAGCTACTGCTGATGAACGGCAGGCATTTATGGATTTTATTGCGGATCATCCAGATGTCCGTAATAAATATGAATCCATGAAAAATACGAAATCGCTGTTGTCTTCCCGGTGTCCATGCGAAACAGCTCCCGACTCTCTTAAAAAATTTGTAAATAAGGTGTGTAACAAATCGTCTGCTGAAAAGGAGACCGAGAACTCCATTTCTAACATGCCGGATCGCGATCCGAAACAACCTTCTTCAAAATCCTACTCCTCTTCTGATGGAAATCTCAAGAAACTTATTTTTGGCGTAGCTGCATCAGTGCTCTTCCTTATAGCAGGGTGGCAACTTTTCTCCTTTTTTAATTCTTCTCCCCAACAGCCCTCCTATAATATTGAAGAATATGCGTACCGTCATTTTAACAAGCACAACGGTAACTATGTAGAACCTACCATAAACACAGCAAGTTTAGGAAATGCAGAAATTACGCTGGCTGCGGATTATAATATGCCAATGACCATCCCTTCACTGAAAAATGCTTCGTTTAAGGGTATTGTATACAATGAGTTTGTACCCAATTTTAAAGCACCAATGCTGGAATATCATCTCCCCTCTGCGGATGAATATATCTATATTTTTGCTTTTAAAATTAAGCAGTTAAAAGCATTTAAAAAGCTCTTCAGAAATCAGGAAGCAGTAAATACCTGTGATAGGCCCAAAGATTTTCACGTAAGGGAAGTCGAAGGCAAGCATATTGTTTCATGGAAATGGAACAACGTATGGTATGCCGCTATATCAAACCACAATGGTGATAAATTGGCCTCCCTGGTAAAACCATTGCAATTTTCTTCTAGGAAGTAATTTACAGCTGAACCTTAGCGGTCAACATTGGCGCCACTTTGCGATTCACTGTTGTAGAGTTAAATCCCAGTGATATGGTGGACTGGTTATACTCTGTTACCGATTTTTGTACCGTGATAATATTGTAGGCGATACTTCCCAAGACGAGTAATTCACCGATTAAAATTTTAGTATCCGTCAGCGAAACTTCTTTATCATCAACAGTAAGCGCATCAGCAAAGTCATTTCCAAATATTTCGCGGGTCGCATCCACCATCAAAATAGCACCCGTTGTACGAGCCGCCAAACCAATAAATCCGCGGCGAAAATCTTTCGCATAAAAATTTCCCGTCGAAGGTCCCGCAACTAAGCCATATACTGCCAACATAGCTCCGGAGGTTTCCAGCGTATTATTTTCAGTAATCGCTACCGTGCCAATACCCGCCCCAAGCGAGCTAAAAGTATTAACCAAGGATATATTTCGAGCTTTAGAAACACTCTTTGTCGATCCTTCATCGGTATTGACAGAAATAGAACTGCCTTGGGCATACACTTGCGTTGTTAGAATTACAATGCAAAAAAGAAGACTGATAGATTGTAGAATATTTTTCATAAGGGCTGAATATGAAAAGCTTAACTGATAAATGAAAAGGTTAGTTTTCAACTATTATAAAAACAATAACAAATCATATTGTTGGATTACTTTAATTGTCGTTATGCTCTTCGCTGACAATGATTGCACCTATTTAAAATAATGAGAATCATGGCCGTGATTCTCATCTGTCATAAAACAGAGAAGAAATCTCACCGAATGAGGTATAATACTACCCCTCTTCCAGTCCTTCAGACTCCGCTCCATTCTGTTCCCCCAGCTGATGCGGATCACTTAAATCAGTCGGTAAACTTTTATTTGTATCGGCTCCCAACTCTTTCAACATTTCGGCCTGACGCACCAAGTTTCCACGTCCTTCAGAAAGTTGACCTAAAGCATCATCATAACTTTTTTGAGCCTGCTCAATACGATCGCCAATTTCTAATAAACTCCTTGTAAATACCTCAAACTTATCATAAAGCTGTCCGCCACGGTAAGCAATCTTCTGTGCATTTTTATTCTGATACTCTTGCTTCCAAACGCTGTCAATCGTGGCCAGAGTAGCCAACAGTGTCGAGGGACTCACAATCACAATATTTTGTTCAAAGGCCTCATAATAAAGGTTACTATCGTACTGCAGAGCCACCCCAAAAGCCGACTCAATCGGCACAAACATCAACACAAAATCAGGACTTTTACCACTGTAAAGCTGTTCATAATTTTTACTGCTAAGTTTCTTTACATGCGTTCGTAGTGAACTCACATGCTCTTTAAGGGCCTGCTCCCGCTCACCCTCATCATCGGCTGAACTCATCCGCTCGTAAGCCTTCAACGATACTTTGGAGTCAATCACGAGCCGCTTTTCATCAGGCAGATATACCACCACATCCGGCTGCAGGCGACGTCCTTCGTCGGTCGTATGACTTTCCTGTATTTCGTATTCTCGTTCTTCGGTAAGTCCCGATTTTTCGAGGATCCGCTGCAGGATCACCTCCCCCCAACTGCCCTGCGTCTTGGTATCTCCTTTCAGTGCCTTCGTCAAGTCCTTGGTCTCTTTAGCCATCTGTTGATTCATCTCTTTCAGATGTTCCAGGTGCTGCTTCAGCGAACTTCGTCCCTCTATATCTTCTTTATGCGTTTTTTCTACCTTCTTCTTAAACTCCTCCATCTTTTCGCCCAATGGTTTCAGCAGCTGATCCAACTTCTCCTTGTTCTGTTCGGTAAACTTCTTGGACTTCTTTTCCAGTATCTTGTTGGCCAGATTCTCAAACTCGTCTTTAAACTTTTCCTGCAGATTTTGCATCTCTTCTTTCTGCTCACTGAGCCGTTCTTTCAGATTGCGGTAATTGGCGTTGAGCTCGGCCAGCTGTTTTTCGGCCTCATTAGCGCGCTGTTCGGCCTTTTTTTCTTCCTGCTGGGTTTCTTCTAACTGCGCAGACAAATTCTGGTTGCGCTCTTCGAGTCGTGAAACCTGTTGCAAAGTCTGCTCTCGCTCGGCCTCCAGCGCATCGGCCTCTTCTTTGGTCAAAGCCTGGCTGCTTTTGTTTTTGAAATGAGCAATAGCATAGCCGGCGGCAATGCCTATCAGAATAAATAAAATTGAAATCAGTTCCATTTTTTGTTGTTAGATTCTAGATACTTACTGATCACTGGATACTAGTTAACCATGGCTAATATCATAGTTCTGCTATCCAGTTTCCAGTTTAGAAAAAAGATAGGAATGCAAAGTGACAACATGGTGGCAGGTTGAACAATTTCGCTGCTATATTTATCACTCTTCAACCTATCGGATGTTTATTATTCGTAATAAGGCTATACAATTAACAGTTACAATCATTGACTACTTATAAATGTACAATCTTGATCCAGTAATTAAGATATAGCAAACCATGAGTGAAATATCAGTGGCAGATTAGAATAGTTTTTAGTTTTTCTCCCTACCAACTGGGGATACCTCTATTATTTTCAAACAGCAGCAGAACTACGGTGCTAGATCCCAACATATATAGATACTGGTACTAAAAAAGGCTTTAGGGACAAATGTATAAAAAAATACAAGCCTCCTTTTCATTTGCACATCCGATTATCAAATATCAACTTGGGGAGACATTGAATCTTCATCCCAATAAAAATACTACTCATGGAATACCTTAACTGGCAATGTCCCAAATGTGAGAACAGTCATTACGAAACTGATCAGCTTACCGCTACCGGCGGCGGATTCACCAAGTTCTTTAATGTACAAAGTAAAAAATTTACGACCGTCACCTGCAGCAAATGCCGATACACTGAGCTGTACAAAGAAGAAACAAGTACGCTGGGCAACGTGCTCGATTTCTTCGGCAACTAGCAGCCCATTAGTTCATCTAAGCAGGCAACGACGGAATAGAGTCAATAATGGCAAAATTCTCGAGGGCCATCCAGAGCAAAAACAATACATATGCTATGATCAGCGTTACCGATTCTTTTCGATTGAGAAGCATATCGGTGCGCATGAAGCTGAATAACAGTAACGTCGCCAGTGTCAATGCTCCCATTAGCGGAGCTGCTATACTGAAATTAATAACAGTAGCCCCAGCTATAAGTACCCCCATCGGGATACAAACCAACAGGTCAAAAATATTACTGCCTAGCACATTGGCCAGTGCAGTTACCGCATCTCTTTTGCGAGCTTTGCGGACACTCACAAAAGCATCCGGGATGCTAGTTCCTGCAGCAACAACCGAAATGCCCCACAAGAATGATGGAGTCCCAAGGATATTTCCAAAATTAATGGCCGCCCGAACCAGCAGTTCTACCCCAATTACAATAATTACCAAGCTGGCTGCTAACATACCCCACTGTTTTAAGGGATTGATCTCAGTCGGATCCATATCAGATTCGTAATCCATCGTATCCTGATACTGAATAAATATATAAAACCCATAAAGCAGAAGCGGTAACAAAGCCAACGTGCGGTTCATTTCACCAAGTATGATCCTCTCCCCTCCGTCGGCAACAGGATTAAAAATTGCTGCAAACGAAAAGGTGATAATTAGCACAGCTACCGAAATGATATAAAACTGTGCCTCTTTATATACCAAATCCCGATTAGATTCAAGTGGATTCTTGGTTACTATTCCCGCTGCAGCGGGAATAATCAGGATATTGAAAATTGCCGATCCTACGATCGCAGCCAGCCCCAGATCAAATTCTCCGTGCAGTAGGGTCGAAAGTACGACCGTAGAGAATTCTGGAAAGCTGGAGCCGATAGCCACAACCAGCGCACCCTGTACAATATCAGGCAATTCGTAATACGTAGAAAGTCCTTCGCTGGCATGCTCAAGCCAGTCGCTGCCCTTCCAAAGAATAGCCGTAGCGATGATCGCAACAACCGTCCAAACAAGCAAGGAAATGATCATGAGTAAGAATATTGTTTAGCAGAAATCAGTATGATTAAATGAAGAATATCCTGATCAAGAAAGCAACAATATATATTGGTTAAATTTTGGTGCTAGGACCATTTTCGAACTGTAATAACTTTAAAACAAAGATAATACCGTTATATGCCCAATGGGAGCGGGTTTATTGCATGAGGTTTCTAGATAAATATTTGGAATCTGATTGGGGAGACCGTTTCAGTCGGCTTGCAATAACTACCAGTCATCATCAATTACGGAAAATAATAGCAGCAGGGATTAGGGATGAGGAGTATAGCATAACGCAAATCAATGAATTATTTGTTGTATCTTTTGTTTATTCAAATGACACACAAAATCTAACCAATTTGATATCCAATGAAAGTAGAAATATGGTCCGACGTGGTCTGCCCTTTTTGCTATATCGGCAAACGGCGGTTTGAAGAAGCACTCGCTGAATTTGAATATACTGATGAGCTGGAAATTCAGTGGCGCAGTTTTCAGCTTAATCCCGATTTAAAAACCAATCCCGAAGCCAATATTAATGAGCACTTGGCCGATGCTAAAGGCTGGTCACCCGAGCAGACCAAACAAATGATGCGCCACGTGACAGACATGGCCAGTGAGGTGGGACTTGAATACGAAATGGATCGCACGATCGTAGCCAACTCATTTGATGCACAACGACTTATTCAATTTGCCAAATCGCATAATAAGGGACAGCAGGCAGAAGAAGTGCTATTTGAAGCATATTTCACCAACGGCCAAAATATTGATAACATTGATACACTTGTTAATCTGGCCACGCAGCTTGATCTGGACGCTCAAGATACAAAATCAGTTTTACAAAGTGATCAGTTTACAAATACCGTTAAACATGACATTCAAACGGCCAACGGAATGGGTATTAGCGGGGTACCATTCTTTTTATTTAATCGAAAATATGCTGTATCCGGGGCACGGGGATCAGAAATATTTCTAAAAGCGCTCAAACAATCCTGGAATGAGTGGATGGAGAATCAACCTATGGAAATAGAAGAGCCAAGCAATAATAGTACTACTTGCACATCTGATGACAATTGTTAGCGTTTTATTTCGTTCTACTTTACTAGGCTAACATATTTTTACGCTATTAAACGGCTATATACGTTGACACCAATCCAATTTTTTTATAAATGTAATAATAACAATGTGCCATTAAACGGTTGTTTCGAATGATATATGCACGTAGCGTCATATTATTGTTAATAGTTCTCTTTAGCTGGGAAAGCTTCGGAGTCTCATCTGCAACAGCCAAAAGTGTAATTCTTGATCCTCTCCAAGAATTACCTTCGCAGAAAAAAAATCATTCTGATCCATCACCGGAATTTGATAAAGAGCTAAATTCGCTGATTCATATCCTTAAAAAAGAGGGCTTCGATATCAAAAAACTGCTCGAAGATCCACGCTTTGAGCTATATAATAACATCGCCGATCGATTCCGAAAATCAGCCGAACGGAAATCACACAGTCTATCATCCTATAAACAAGTACTCGGTTTTAAGGATAAAGGAGAGCAAATTGTTTACTTCCTCGAGGATTACCAAAAACAACTCGACAAGGCTGAATCACAATACAATATTTCAAGATATGTAATTGCCGCTATTATTGGCATAGAATCAGACTTTGGCAATAACGTAGGAACCTATAATCCCTTTAACGCCTACGTTTCGATGTATGTAGAAAAGTATCGCCAGCAGTTTGCCAAGGCTCAAATCAAAGAACTTTTAGAGTTTGTTAACCGAAAAAATATTGATGTTTATGAGCTTAAATCTAGCTATGCTGGCGCTATGGCTTTTGCACAGTTCATCCCCTACTCATTAAACAAATGGTTTGTCGGCGACGATATTTTCGATATGAATAATAATATTATGTCGGTGGCCAATTATTTGCGCTATTTCAAACAAAAAACCAACAACATAGAAACAGCCGTACTCCGCTATAACCCCAGCAGTATGTATAAACAGGCGGTGATGGACTTGGCTCAGCTGGCAGAAAAGCAACATAGAAATTAATTTTTGTAATTTTATTATACAGAATTATTTTTGGGGAAATCAATTCATCTTGATCTTAATTCCGTACTGTGAGCAAACAACTTATCTCTTTCATAGTCTTTATTGGCCTTGCTATAACTTTTGTAATCTTTTTTAGCACCATCTCATCTGGTACAAATCCGATACCTTGTCAAGAACCATTAACCTACCGCATCGCTTCAATTGATCCTCGGTTTGATACTGATCGTAAAACGATCCAAACAGTCATGGAAGATGTAGAAGCACTCTGGAAAACCGCACTTGATAAAGAAGTCCTAGAATATCGTCCCGAAGAAGGATTAGTAGATATACATATCGTTTTTGGGAAGGAGCAACAACGTACTAAGAAGGAAAAACAACTTTCGCAGCGAGTTCAACGGTTAAAAAAACAAATTTTGACTCGTAAGGAGAACCTGGAACGGTTGAGAAAAACCTATGAAAAACGTAAGCGAGATTTTGATAAAAACAGAAATGCTTATTTAGTAGCAATCAAGAGTTTTAATACCCAGATAGAACAATGGAACAAACAAAGAGGCGGTATTCCTCCGGGCAAAAAAAAAGAAGTCAAACAAATGGAACGTGATATAAAACGGCTTGAAAGGAAAGTAAAACGTAAAAGGCAGAATACAGAAATGATGAGGAAACGAGTGAATAACAAACTTGAACAAGTAAATAGACTCGTTAAAAAACAGAAAAATACTATTGACGAATATAAAAAACGATTTTCTGAAGCCCGTAAATTTAACCAGGGACAGTTTATCGCAAAAAAGGATGAACTACGAATCAATATTTACCAGTACCGTAACCGGGCAGAACTTAAAACGGTATTGGCACATGAAGCAGGCCATGCTATGGGAATTCGGCATGTTGACAATCCCAAAGCACTTATGAATGACATGTTGGATGAACAAGATATTTTCAATCTCAAGTTAACACAAGACGATGTATCCGCACTTGCAAAACAATGCGACCAATAATCCGCTTTGTCTTTATCGGTGGGAATGTTAATTTGAAAAGTAACATCTTTAATAAAAAGGATGAAAGTATTCAATTATGGCTCAGAAAAAAATAGATCCCGGTGAAGTTGTTAACCTTTACTCTCTGGACGAGGATATGCCTGAGGATACTACTCTGGCCCTCATGAAAACATCGGATATGGAAGTAATCCGAATGGTTCTGCCCAAAGACAAAGAAATTACTGAACACAGTGTAGACGGTGAAATATCAGTTCAGTGCCTGGAAGGAACCACAGCTTTTGATGTGGGGGAACAAACACACATTCTTTCAGAAGGTGACTGGTTGTATTTGGGCCGTAAGCAGCGCCACTCTCTGCGCGTGTTAGAAGATTCTGTTTTGTTGGTCACCATTCTGTTTATCAGGAACTCTGCTAAAGAAGAAGAGTAATTCACCAACTGTCCGAATAATCTATATCATAAATATTACGATATAGGACATACAATCTTTCGCAGAGATCCACAGAATCACTATCTTTACGGACATTCGATTTTGAACCGAACTTTCTGCGATGGATCCCGTTACTCACGGACTCATTGGCGCCACAGCCACACAGTCAACCCTCTCCACTAATACCGACATCCATCGTTCTGCTGCTATTGTTGGGCTTTTAGCTGCAATGACGGCCGACCTCGATGTTCTGATCAGTAATGCCAATGACCCACTGCTTAACCTGGAGATACACCGTCAATTTTCGCATTCCCTCATTTTTATCCCCGTTGGTGCACTCATCGTTGCATCACTGCTCTGGTTTTTTATGCGTAACAGGCTATCCTTTAAACAACTATATACCTTTAGTTTCATTGGGTATGGCACAGCTGGCCTGGCGGATATGTTTACCAGCTATGGTACAAAACTACTCTGGCCTTTTCTGGATGAACGGTTTTCCTGGAATATAATTTCGGTATTCGATCCCCTCTTTTCGCTGGGTATTATTCTTGCTGCAGGCTTTGCGTTCTATTATCGAAACCCTAAAACGGCGTGGCTGAGTTGTGGATGGATTCTGCTCTACCTCCTCTTTGGATTCATCCAACACGAACGTGCAGAAACAGTGGCACAGAAACTTGCTTATAACCAAAATCATCAAGTTAATCGGATGGTGATTAAACCGACTATTGCCAATACGCTGCTATGGAGTATTCGCTACGAAACCGGGGACACACTTTATGCTCATGGCGTGCAACTTACTCCCTTCGCAGATCCAGTTATTTATGAAGGAGAATCCGCTGGTATCCTAGACTGGCAAAAACAATATGCGCCTTACAAGGGCAGCGTAGTTTATGAAGATATTAAACGTTTCGACCAGCTTTCTGAGGGGTATTTAATCCGGCATCCCAAACATGAGGATGTCATTGGCGATGGAAGATACGCCATGATACCCACTAAAATGAGTCCTTTATGGGGCATCCAAGTGGATACCTCACATGCGGATCAACATGTATCGTTTCAAACCTTCCGAAATTCAACAGCTGACCTAAGAACCAAATTTTTAAACATGGTTTTTGGCCAATTCTTAGAAATAGAAGCAAAATAGAACAGCAAACAATTGGGGAATCAACATAAAGGACGTTATTTTAACGATTCACTTTTTCCCATCTTTTACACTACTCACCAATGTTGAATCTCGGAACTTTTCAAACGCTCAACGTAGCACGACAAACCGATCATGGCTACTATCTGCAAAACACCTCCCACAAAGGTGACGATGAAGTACTACTTCCCACTTCTCTTGCAGACCGAGAGCTACAAAAAGGAGAAAATGTACGCGTTTTTCTGTATAAAGATGGCGAAGAGCGGCTTACTGCCACCATGCAACAACCCAAAATTACCCGGGACAGTATAGCCTTTCTGCGGGTTAAAGAAGTGAATAAAATTGGGGCATTTTTAGACTGGGGGCTTGATAAAGATCTTTTCGTACCCCACAGCGAGCAACTGGACTCCATGAACGAAAATCAATCATACCTCGTCTGGATGTATCTCGATGAAAAGACAGATCGGCTGGTTGCCTCAGAAAAACTTGATCACTTTCTGGATAACAGCGAAATCACCGTTGAAGAACATGAAGAAGTTAATCTATGGATACGAAAGAAAACTGATCTGGGATATAAAGTAGTGATCAATGAAAAATACGATGGACTTATCTATCACAATGAGTTCTACCGAGATGTACATTACGGCGACAAAACCACAGGCTATATCAAGCAGATTCGTTCTGATAACAAAATTGATGTTACACTACGTCCCATTGGATATGACAAGGTAGAACCCAACGCCCAACATATTCTTGATCGACTACAACAAGTAGGCGGCTATCTGGATTTGCATGACAAAAGTGATCCCGACGAGATTCAAAATCGTCTGGAGATGAGTAAAAAAACATTCAAAAAAGCAATCGGACGACTCTATAAAAAAGAGATTATCCGTATTGAAGATGATGGAATATACCTTCAAGATTAAGCTAAAATTATCAATTTTTAGCTGAGTATTTTTCCGGTTTCCAGCTCTCCTCTTTTAGGAATCGGACCTGGAATGTAATCTAAAACCCTTCCTCATCTTTGGTCTCTATACTATCCCTCAAAATAACAACTAGCCTTTTCTATAAAGGCTACAACATAGGGTTCTAAAACAGTCTTTTTCTCATAAAAAACTTCATTTTCTCCTTCCCTTGAAGTTGCTAGTACTAAAATAAAAGGGGGATAAAATAAATATTTTTAAAAAAGTGCTGATGTCTCGGAACTTTTAATATTGACTGGACTATAAAGGGTACACTCAAAATATATTTTCGGAGGTACTCAAAATGATTGAACAGTACATACATATCGTAATGAGCTACTTGGAAATGGGCATCGAAATTGCGGGCTCTTACCTGATAACATTCGAAGGAATGATAGGATTATTTTTCGGTCTTTTTTTAGTTGGGATAATCTCAGAAATCCGCTCATAACAAGTTTTTATTAGACCCAATAAGCATATAGTAAATCTTCTTGGCTTTCACCCTTTATGACCATCTACTTCTCTTGTCAAACAAACTAAAGTTGAAGACAGTATAACTGATATCCATCCCGATTGGTCTAATATATCTGCTATTGCCTCAATACCTATAATAGTTATTATCTAATACAATCTAAGTTATTGTATCACAGTAACTTATAATATTCTATGTGATAAGTATTCTATATTACAACTGGTATGAATACTTAATTTTAAGTCAAATAAAAACAATAACTTATGGGAATTTATGTTTTTAACCTTAATCTTTCCCTTTATTGCGGTTATTGAAACTTTTTACGGATGGATTAAAATTTAAGAAAGCAGTGATTTTACTCTATTTCTGATCTTTACAATCCACCAAATATTATCTGTTCCCTACCCTTTTATTGACTAAATAAATTTCCTTATTCTGTTTTCTCTTATTTGGTTGGTATCTTAGCAATCTTGTAAAAAGTTACCGATACGTTTATCCTCACTAAATTACTGTCGATTATGGGCAATGGTATTACTAAAAAAATTTACTGGATTCTTATTCCTTTCCTCATCCTATTAGGTTTGGTGGGCATATCTTCTGACTGGATCGTAGAATTACTCTGGCTCGAGAATCTTGGCTTCAGTCAGGTTTTCTGGACAATAAAAATTACGCAGGTATTACTGCTTGGTGCTGCTCTTGTTGTATCGCTTCTTTATGTACTACCGAACATGAGGACGCTGGGTAACAATTTCAGCACCATGCATTTTGGGCAGTCTCCGCTGGCACAGCTCAAACTTGATGAAGTTAATCCTCAAAAAATAAAAAACACATTCTACAGTGTTGGTGCAGTTATCAGCGGTTTCTTTTCACTGGCCTTTTTTATGCGCTGGGATACATACTTCCGCTTCCACTGGAATGAAACAGTAGGACAGCTTGACCCGATTTTTGGCCATGACATTGGCTTTTACTTGTTTCGCCTTCCCTTTATTGAGCTTATCCAGACCAGCCTTACCTCCCTGGTATTTTTTGTGACAATTGCCACTATTATTCTATACGTATATGCAGGTGCGCTATCGATAAGTTCTGGCAAAACCATAACAGCACCTGCAAACATTAAAAAGCATATTAGCATCAATTTGGGTGTTTGGCTGCTGTTGCTCAGCTGGGGATACTACCTGGAGCGGTACAACCTGCTCTACAACAGCAATGGAGCCGTCTATGGAGCCGGATACATCGATATTAATGTACGGATGCCGGTGTTGTGGATTCTATCTGCTCTATGCTTCATTTTAGCAGTTTTTGCTTTTTACCAACTCTACAAAAACCGTATCAAATGGCTACTTGTTGGTGGTATTACCACCATAATCATTGGTGTAGTCGGAAGTGGTTTACTTCCCGGGATGATACAGCAATTTGTAGTAGAACCCAGTGAGCTTCAGCTTGAGAAGCCATATATCAAACACAGTATCTCTCAAACCCGCAAGGCTTATAAGCTGGACGAAATGAAAACACAATCATATAGCGGGCAACCGGCCAAGAAGATGAGCTGGCCAACCATCCAAAAAAATGAACAAATTATTGAGAATATCCGGCTCTGGGATCCACGGCTGCTTATACAAACCTATCGACAACTGCAGGAAATTCGACTTTATTACCAGTTCTTTAATGTTGATGTAGATCGTTATCAAACCGATGAGGGGTATATGCAAATGATGGTAGCAGCTCGTGAGCTCTCGGAAGAGCTACCGGAACAAGCCAATACATGGGTTAACCGGCGACTGCAATATACTCACGGCTACGGACTGGTTATGAGTCCCGTAGCACAGGAAGGCTCACAAGGTGGTGACCCTCGGCTTACCATCAAAGATATTCCCCCGGTAAGCGATATGGGACTCAATGTTGATAAACCTGCTATCTATTTTGGTGAACACAATGCTGATTATAAAATTGTAAACACCAATGTGCGTGAGCTTGACTATCCACAGGGAGATAAAAATGTGTATGCCAATTACCAAGGAAGCAGCGGCGTAAATATCGGCAGCTTTTTCTCCAAACTGCTTTTTGCCTGGCATTTTGGAGACATGAATATCCTATTTACTGATTATATCAATGATAACAGTAAGGTAATCTTCTGGAAACGTATTCAGGATCGTGTAAAACGTATTGCGCCCTTCCTGCGGCTCGAGGATAACCCCTACATTGTGCTCGATAACGGCAAATTATACTGGATGCAGGATGCTTATACCACTTCTGCGGATTATCCATATTCCGAACCTTACAACAACGATTATAACTATATCCGCAACTCTGTAAAAGTTGTGGTAGATGCCTATAACGGCTCGGTTGACTTTTATGTATCCAATGAGGAAGATCCTGTACTAAATGTCTATCGCGATATTTTCCCGGAGATGTTTAAACCGATGTCCGAAATGCCCGGCACACTCAAGCAGCATGTACGCTATCCTATTCATTATTTTAAAGCACAAATCGAAAAGTATAATGAATATCATATGACCGAACCGCAGGTATTTTACAATAACGAAGATCTGTGGACGCGTCCCAATGAAAAGTACGGCGGCAGCTCCATCAAGATGGAACCCTACTATGTACTTACCAAATTGCCTGGCCAACAGGAGCTTCAGTACCTTCTTATCAGTCCCCTTACTCCAAATAACCGGGACAATATGATTGGCTGGATGGCAGCAAATTCTGATGATCCGAATTATGGAGAAGTATCGGTATATCAACTACCTAAAGAACGTCTTATACTGGGTCCGGCCCAAATTGAAGCACGGATCGACCAAGATACCGAAATCTCTCGTCAGCTAGCACTTTGGGATCAGCGTGGATCGCGTGTAATACGCGGCAACCTGATGGTCATTCCTATCGAAAATTCATTCATCTATGTAGAGCCGGTCTTTCTTATTGCCGAAGGTGTAGATATACCCCAACTACAGCGGGTCATCGCCACCTCCGGAGATAAGATTGCCATGCAACCTACGCTTTGGGAATCGATTGAGGCCTTGTACGGCAAAAAGCGACAACGTATTGCTGCTGCACCTGTTGACACAGCTGCCAGCCGGCCTGCACAATCTGTATCCTCTGCATCGGCCGAAACAATTTCGAAACTTCAGCAATTGTGGGATGAAGCGCGACAGGCACTACAAAATGGTGACTGGGAAAAGTATGGCAGTACAATGAAAGAGATGGAAGACCTTCTTAGCGAGCAGAACTGAAATCAACATCTTTCTCAAGCTCAAATTCAAGCATAAACCGCGAGCCGGTTTCTCTCTTTTCATCAAACCAAACCTCGGCATCAATTTGGGTAGATAAAGTATTAATTAGCTGAAATCCAAGAGACTGTCCTTTATCTAGTCCCACATTCTCGGGCATGCCACTACCATCATCTTCTACGGAAAGAACTATATTCTCTCCGTCAAGATGGATAGAAACCTTAATATTACCCTCCTCTTGATCTATAAAAGCATGTTTGTAAGCATTCGTAATAGTCTCATTTAAAATAAGACCACAAGGTATAGCTTGACCGATTGTCATATTAATGGGATCAGCATCAATCGTAACAGAAACATCTACTGGTTCATCATCAACAGAAGCCAAAATTTCGTCAACAAGTTCTTCTAAATATTCCCCAAAAGATATTTCAGATAAGTTTTCGTTTTGATAAAGTTTTTCATGGATCAGGCCAATGGAATTGACCCTCATCTGGCTAGCTTTTAGCACGTGCGATGCATCAGCTGATTCTGTATTATAGGCTTGCAACTCCAGCAAACCGGTGATCACAGCTAAATTATTTTTTACACGATGGTGAATTTCAGATAACAAGACTTCCTTTTCTTTGAGGGATTTTTTGACCTTTTCTTCAGCCTCCTTACGATCTGTGATATCTACGTAAATACCATAAATAGCAATAGTATTATCATCTACATTTACTGGTACTCCATAAATCAATACATCCAGCAGGCTACCATCTTTGTGCACTCGCTTGCCCGTATGGAAGGCCGCTTCTCCCTGAAATATTTCCTCTGAAATACCTTCCGCAGTCTTCCGCTCTTGTTCCGGAACGATAACTGTATCAATGTTTTTCCCTTTTATCTCTTCGGTACTAAATCCAAACGTTTCTTGAAAGGAGGTATTAACTTTTCTAACCTCCTGGTTTTTGTCCATCAAGGCAATGGAGATAGGCGCATTTTGGAATAACTGCCGGAACATTTCTTCATTCTTTCGCAGCTCTTCTTCGGCATTATACCTATAACTGATATCACGGGCGATAGTAATAACAACATCTTCACCAAAATAGGTACCGGGATTAGCAACAACCTCTTTCGGAAATATTTCACCGTCTTTTCGCTTACCCCACCACTTAAAACTTTGGGGAGTTCCATTTAACGCCTTCTGAATATGATTTTGCGTTTTTACCAGATCCACCTTACCGGGCGCGGCCAACACTTCAGGCGTTTTACCGATATAGAATGATTCCTCATAGCCATACATATCCACTGCACCCTGATTTACTTCCAAGAAGCGACCCTCCTCATCCTGTATATAAATCGCATCGCTTATGGAGTCAAACAAATCTTGGAAAGTCTCAAGGCTCGCGCGATAATTGCGCATCACCTCTTTATTCTTGGTAATATCAATAAGGGTTCCTACGATAGCATCATCCCCCCGGTACTTAATTTTGGAACCGTAAAGATTCATATCAATTTCACGGCCTTCTTTGGTAATACCCTTAATTTCATACTCATTATCCAGGGGATTGCCATTTGTCTCTTCTACAATATTACGCTTTAGTGAACTTCGATCATTAGGATGGATAAGATCAAAAGGCGTTACATCATCAATAATTTCCTGTTGCTCATATCCAAAGATATCAGCAAACCGAGGATTCACATGCAAAAAATGATTGTCCTGTATTAAAAAGACTCCCACCAACGTCTTTTCGGATAATGTACGGAACAGCTCCTGCGACTCTTTATGCCTGCTTACATCCGTAATAAGTGACTGCACGGAGGATAAATTACCATCTCCATCATAAATGAGAGAATTGTACCATTTACTATTAAGTACTTCTCCGTTCTTGGTTACGACTTTACCTTCAGAAGTATATGAACTTTTGTGTTCTTTTGCCGCAGTCTCAATTTTATTACGTGCTATCTCTAACTCTTCGGGATAAACCAGTTTTTTAAAAAAGTCTCCCTTTCCAATCACTTCGCCTTTTGACCATCCCAATAGCTCTTCGGCTTTCTCTGACCAGTTGCGAACAGTCAAATCTGAATCCCACGTAATCTTTGCCAGCGGTGAGGAGCCCTGATATGCAAATATTTTCGGGTACTTTGTTCGTCGCTCTTCTTTTTTCTCAATTTGAGAGGCAACATCATGTGCCACAGCTAGTGTTACGGGACTTCCCTGATAACTAAAAACGTGAGAGGTAAATTGTATAAATAATTTATCGCCTTCTTTGCTCTCATGCACCCATATATCATCACGGCTCGATGAGCCATTTTCTTGGTTACCTAATAACTCATAGCGTTGTGTTTTTCCGCCCAGGTCACTTAAATTCATTTCGCAAAGCTCATCCCGGGAATAGCCATAAAGCTCAACTGCAGAATTGTTGGCATCGAGGATGTCATGAGAATTATAGTCTAAGATAAATATGGGCTGATCGTCAAAAAAAGAAATGTCCTTCTTGTTCATATATTATTTGATATATGTAAAACTAATCCCAAGCCATTGAATTAAGAGTCGCTGTAAATCTATAATTCTTAAATTAATAATTAAAATATTTTTAAAATTTAAGTTTTTTCACCTACTAAATTTTACCTGTTGGTATCCACTTATTTTTTTATATTTACAAGCTTTTCTCACAATTCCTCATTACTATTATTTAACTGTTAATGCCTGAACAAATTACAATAACTTTTCCCGACGGTAGCGAAAAAGAATATCCCAAAGGAACAACGGGGCGAGCGGTGGCTGAGTCTATCTCTAAAGGACTAGCCCGCGAAGCACTGAGCATTACGCTTGATGATGAAATTATGGATTTAAGCCGCCCTATTGAACAGGACGGTACTATCACCATTAATACATGGGATACCGAAGATGGCAAATATACGTTCTGGCATTCCTCCGCACATGTGCTGGCAGAGGCTGTACAAGCACTTTATCCCGATGCAAAGTTTGGCATTGGCCCGCCCATCGAAGACGGTTTTTATTATGACATTGATTTTGGTGACCAGACGGTAGGCGAAGATGATCTCGAAGAGATTGAAGACAAGATGATTGAAATGGCGCGCAAGAAGTCAACATTCGAACGCCGCCCAGTATCAAAAGAAGAAGCCCTAAAATTTTATAAAGACACGGGCAATGAATATAAAATTGATCTGATAAGCGAACTTGAAGACGGCAACATTACTTTTTACGAACAGGGTGATTTTACCGACCTTTGTCGCGGACCGCATATTCCTGATACCGGACGTATTAAAGCGGTAAAACTTACCAGCCTTGCCGGCGCTTACTGGCGGGGAGATGAAGAAAATGAACAGCTTACTCGTATTTACGGCATCTCTTTTCCCAAGCAGAAACTACTAAAACAATATATTAAGCGCGTTGAAGAAGCTAAAAAACGCGACCACAAAAAGCTGGGCAAAGAGCTCGATATTTATATGATCGATTCTATGGTCGGCAAAGGACTACCCGTTTGGTTGCCCAATGGTACTACTCTGCGCCGAACACTGGAAGCTTTTTTGCGAGAGGAACAGAAAAAACGAGGATATAAGGAAGTAATTACCCCTCATATTGGTAACTTGGATCTCTATCGTACATCGGGGCACTATCCTTATTACCGAGAGTCGCAGTATAATCCCATTGACGTTGATGATGAGGGCTACCTGCTAAAACCAATGAATTGCCCGCATCATCATAGGATTTACTCGAACAAACTGCACAGCTATCGCGATCTGCCATTGCGACTGGCAGAGTTTGGTAGTGTATATCGCTACGAACAATCAGGCGAATTGAACGGGCTGTCACGAGTGCGCGGATTTACACAAGACGATGCACATATTTATTGTACGCACGATCAACTCAAAAGCGAAATCGAAAATTGTATCGACCTCACGGAATTTGTGTTTGGTACTTTTGAGATGCCAGTTGATATTCGTCTTTCTTTCCGTGACGACAACGAGGAAAAATATGGTGGCGATACCGAATATTGGGATCGAGCAGAAAAAGAGATTAAAGAAGTAGCTGACGAGATGGATCTTGACTACACCATTGCCCGCGGCGAAGCTAGCTTTTATGGGCCCAAGATCGACTTTATTATTCGTGATGCTATAGGACGAAAATGGCAGCTGGGAACCGTTCAAGTAGATTATGTAATGCCTGAGCGTTTTGATTTAACCTATATAGGATCTGATAACAGTGAACATCGACCGGTCATCATTCACCGTGCACCTTTCGGATCGATGGAGCGATTTACCAGCATATTAATCGAACATTTTGCCGGTGATTTTCCGGTCTGGCTGGCACCTAAACAGGTACAGATTATTCCTATTTCTGATGATTTTAATGAATACGCCTACGAGTGTGCCTCTGCATTGAAAAAGCACGATGTGCGTGTAGAGGTTGATACACGAAGCGAACAAGTGGGCGGAAAAATCCGAGATGCTGAAACGAGTAAAATTCCTTATATGTTAATAGTAGGTGAAGATGAACAAACGACCGATACTGTTTCGGTTCGCCGCCATAAAGAAGGCGATATTGGCACCTTTGATTTTTCTGAATTTATTTCTAATCTCACTGATGAGATTGATAACAAAGATTTACCGAACCACTAGCATTAATTTGAATAAAAGATAGAGGTCACTTATCGCAAGAAACAGAAGAAGACGACGACCACGGGGCAACGATGATCGGCCCAATTCTAATGAAGAAATACGAGCATCAAAAGTACGGGTTATTTACCCTGAGGATGCCGATAAAGAACACGAAGTTGTACCTATAGAACGTGCCTTAGAAATTGCCGAATCATACGGGCTCGACCTTGTTGAGGTAGCACCCAATGCAAACCCTCCTGTTTGCAAAGTGCTGGATTTCGGCAAGTATATGTACAAAAAGAAAAAGAAAGAAAAAGAAGCCAAGAAGAAGCAGCACACCGTTGAGGTAAAAGAGCTTCGATTTCGTCCTAATACGGATGATCATGACCTTGAGTTTAAAACACGTCATGCCCGTGAATTTTTAGAGGGCGGTGACAAAGTAAAAGCTACGGTTCAATTTAGAGGACGAGATATGCTTTATACCGAACGCGGTGAAGAGCTTCTGCAAGATCTGGCCGAAGAGCTGGATGATGTCAGCGAAATTGAGACAAAACCCAATATGGAAGGCCGCCGTATGATTATGATGCTGGCTCCTATGGGTAAAGGTTCATCATAAGATCTATATTATGTGATGTCATCATTTTGAAGTGATGACATCACATTTACCTGCATTTTAGAGTTTAATATTCAAGCTCAAATGCTTATCTTTGCATCCATTAAATTCGAAGAAATTTTATTAGGTATTGTATTATGCCAAAAATGAAAACACACAGTGGGGCTAAAAAGCGCTTCAAAAAAACCGCTTCCGGTAAAATTAAGCGCAAGAAGGCTGGTAAAAGCCATATTCTCACTAAAAAACGAAGTAAAAGAAAGCGTAAACTCGGCAAACCTACGAAAGTAGACAAAACGAAGAAGAAAGATGTCGAGCAAATGCTTCCTAATAGCTAATTACACCGTAATTTTAACTTTTAAACATTAGACAAAATGCCACGATCACGAAATAAGGTGGCTTCCCGTCGCCGTCGCCGAAAAATTTTGAAACAGGCGAAAGGTTACTGGGGCAAGCGGAAAAATGTTTATCGTTTTGCGAAAAACACGGTCGAAAAAGGTATGCTTTATCAATACCGCGACCGTAAAGTTCGAAAACGAGAATTCAGAAAACTCTGGATCACACGCATTAATGCTGCTGCCCGTCAGAATGATTCTACTTATTCTCGACTGATGGGAGCCTTAAACAAGAAAGATATTGAGATCAACCGCAAGGTACTTGCTGACCTTGCCGTCAATGATCCGGATACGTTTACCGCTATTGTCGAAGAAGCACAACAATAATTTACGGTACGTAGATATTTAGCCGGTCCCCTGTTCATTCAGGTGGATCGGCTTTTTATTTTCATTGAAGGATTAACACGAATTAAATAGATTCCACCTTCACAAAAGTTTGGACTGATTCACACTTCATGATCGACGATATAGAATCCCTAGAAGAAAAAATTAAACAATATTCCATCGATAATGAGGATGAACTAGAGTCTTTTAGGCTGGAGTTTTTATCCCGGAATGGAAAAATCCAGGAAATGTTTTCACGGATTAGCGAAGTTCCCAACGAGCAAAAGGCTCAGGTTGGCAAAGCCATGAACAGTGTGAAAAACCTGGCGCAGGAAACTTTCGATACTGCTGAAAAAAAACTAAAACAGCAAGAAGCATCTGCTATTAATGCTACCGATGATGTAACGCTGCCTGCCCCGCCCTATCCTTCCGGCTCATTCCATCCCCTTACACAGACAATGGAAGAGATGAAGAATATTTTTTATCGACTGGGATTTTCAATAGCGGATGGTCCGGAAATTGAAGACGACTTCCACAACTTCACAGCATTAAACTTCCCTCCCAATCATCCGGCAAGAGATGAACAAGACACTTTCTTTGTCGAAAAAAATGAGGACGATCAGGACTTGGTACTCCGCACACACACCTCTCCTGTTCAAATTCGGCTAATGCAGCAACAGGAACCGCCGATACGAGCTATTATGCCGGGAAGGGTGTATCGCAATGAGGCCGTATCTCCAAAATCATATTTCCTCTTTCATCAAGTTGAAGCTCTATATATTGATACTGATGTGAGCGTTGCAGAACTTAAGGAAACGCTCATCAGCTTTGTCAAACTCATGTTTGGCAAAGAGGTTAAATATCGTCTGCGGCCGGGCTACTTCCCTTTTACAGAGCCCAGCCTTGAAATGGATATCTGGTGGGATAATCCCAATAATGACAAGGATGGAAAATGGCTCGAAATTCTAGGATCCGGAATGGTCGATCCCAATGTCTTAAAAGCAGTAGATATCGATCCCGAAGAATATACCGGCTTTGCCTGGGGCATGGGCGTTGAACGCATTGCGCTGCTTCGGCATCAGATTGATGATATTCGCATCTTTTACCAAAATGATGTGCGCTTTTTAGAGCAATTTCACTAATATTTTAAATAAAACGCAGATAATACGGACTGGGCTGATAATCACCTGAAATACCTGTGGAAATCTGCCGCATCAGCCTACCCGTGTTCCACTTAAATTATTTGTAGCTAATGAAGATTTCATATAACTGGCTTAACGAATTTATCGATCTTGATTTATCGCCTGAAGAGACCGCCGAAAAGCTTACGCTTATTGGGCTTGAAGTAGAAGAGATAACATCCCACGGCAGTCAGCTTGAAGGCGTAGTTGTGGGCGAAATCAATGAAGTAAAGGAGCATTCCAATGCCGACCGGCTGCAAGTCTGTACAGTCGATACAGGCTCTGAGACCGTACAAATTGTCTGTGGAGCTGATAATGTAGCTGCAGGACAAAAAGTACCGGTAGCCACGGTTGGCACTACCTTGCCAATTGAAACCGAAAATGGTGAACCCTTTACCATTCGAGAAGCCAAACTTCGGGGAGAGGAATCCAAAGGGATGATCTGTGCCGAAGATGAGATTGGCATAAGTGATGACCATGAAGGCATTATGGTGCTTGATCAAAATACAGAAGTTGGTATTCCCCTCAATGAAGCTATCGATCTTTATGAGGATTCGGTAATTGAAATTGAAATCACCCCTAACCGTCCGGATGCAACCTGTCACCTGGGCGTGGCACGCGATCTTGCTGCCGCACTGGACTTGGAATTAAACAAACCATTTGATACTGATTTTGATAATCAAGAACCACTCGAAGAAATAAAAATTGATATTAAAGCGCCCAAAAAGTGCCATCGCTATGTGGGCAAAATGGTAAAAGGTATAACCGTCCAGGAATCACCCTCTTGGCTCAAAAACAAATTGCGTGCAATTGGTGTACGTCCCGTTAACAACATCGTTGATATTACTAATTATGTAATGTTTGAACTGGGGCAACCCTTACACGCCTTTGATGCCGATACTATTAAAGGTGACAAAATTATAGTCAAAGATTATGCAGAAGCAATAGAGTTTGAAACACTTGATCATATTGAGCGAACATGCTCACCGGGCACTTTATTTATCTGTGATGCTGAAGAGCCTGTTGCCATCGCAGGCGTGATGGGCGGCGTAGATTCAGAGGTGAGCGATGAAACCGCTAATGTACTTATCGAAAGTGCTTATTTTGATCCCGCAACAACACGAAAGACTGCCAAAGAACAGGTATTGCAAAGCGATGCTTCCTACCGGTTCGAACGGGGCGTTGATCCACAACTGCAGCGTATTGCTGCCGAACGTGCCGCTGAACTTATTGCAGAACTTGGCAACGGTAGTATTGTAGAAAGATGCACAGACCAACATCCGGTAAAGGCAGAGTCCCATGAACTTCGATTGCGTAAATCATACGTTAACCGATTGCTGGGCACTGAATTTTCTATAAACGAAATTGAGGATATATTGGATGGCTTGGAACTCACCACTGTAGAAAAAGACGAGGCCGAAATTGTGTACTCCATCCCTACTTTTCGTCCCGATCTTCAGCGCGAAGTTGATCTTATTGAAGAGGTAGGTCGTCTGTTTGATTATAACAACATTCCAAGTCCTAAACACGGCAAGTTTACTTCTCCCGAACCCCTCACAGAGTGGGAGCAGTTACTCTCTAAGGCGAAAGAAACTGCCAAAAGCCTACAGTTTCGCGAAATCTACTCCAACTCTCTTATGCCCGAAGCAGACGCAGAACTGCTGGGAGACCTGGACTATATGATCCATACTCTAAATCCGATCTCTACGGATATGACAACCTTACGTCCCTCACTGCAATATGGCTTCCTTACTTCTGTTGCCTACAACTTCAATCGGAATATAGATCAACTCCGCTTCTTCGAGGTTGGTAATGTATTCAACAAAGCAGATGAAGGGACTTATCACTCCAATATTAAAGAGGAAACAAACATCCTCTTTGGTTTGGCGGGATTCAAAACAACAGAACACTGGAAAACTGACGCTAAACATTTTGAAGTTTTTGATCTTAAAGCACCTGTTAAAACTTTTCTGGAACAACTGGAAGTTTATGATTCCCTGGAAACAACTGCTACTGATGCAAACGAGCTAAAATACCTGTATGAAGAGCTTGAAGTAGGTAGGATATATAAAATTAGTGATGAGCTGCGCAACCATTACGAAATTGAATATCCTGCATTTGTAGCTGAATTCTCACTTTCACAAATTTATAACATTCGGCAAGAGATTTCACCGCAAAAATATGAACCTGTTTCGAAATTCCCCTCTTTTGAGTTCGATTTTGCTGTTATCGTGGATAGCACTATTACAGCCGGCACACTCTTAAACGATATCGAAGAGACAGCCGGAACATCGCTAAAACACTTAGAAGTATTTGACGTTTTTGAGGATGAATCACTTGGTGAGAATAAAAAAAGTATTGCGTTCCGATTGTCTTTTCTCAATAAAAATAAAACATTGACTATCAACGATGTAGAACCTATAATTAATAAAATTATAAGGGTTCTTGAGAAAAACCATTCAGCTGAACTTCGATCATAATTAGGTGCCGTGCTTTCAAATCAAAGTCCATATCAGGAACAATTTCACAGCTTATTAGATCAGCTGCGGGATGAAATTGATGCGCTGAAAGATGAAATAGAAGAACTGAACGCAGAAAATAAGCAGTTGCGATCTAAGCTCGAAGAAATCAAAGATGGCCAGACGGATATCTATTCAGCCATTTCTGAATCCGAGCGGCTTTCGATGCGACATCAGGTATTGGGACTGATTGCAAAAATTGACAATCATCTTGAGCAAGAAACCGAAGAATCATGAAATCAATTAAAGTAACCATACTGGGCAAACAGTATCCCCTGAAAGTTGATGAGTCTGAAGAAGAGGCTATGCGACGTATAGCGCAGTATGTTGACGAAAAGTTTCGCCAATATAAAAAAGAGCTGAAGAAACAGCCCGATACTACTGTCATGACACTGGCGGCGCTCAGTATTTCAGAAGAACTTTTTGAAGAACGAAAACGAAATCGCGAGCTTAGCCAACAAGAAGATAAGGTATTGAAAGATGTAAATGCCTCACTTGAAGAGTTCATCGACGAGATCAAGAGTTAGCCAATTTCAGTTCTGAGAACATCGTTATTTTCCTTACCTTTATCGCTTCTAAATAATAACAGAGCTTTTATACGCTAATTCTTATAAAGCATGTCAAAAGATCTCATAAATATTCTTTTTATCGGCGATATTGTCGGTGAACCCGGTCTGAGCCTCCTTGACACGATCCTGCCCAGCCTTATTGAAAAACACGAAGCTGATTTCGTAATTGCCAACGGTGAAAATTCGCATAAAGGCAAAGGCATTAACCGGTCAATTATAAAACGGCTTTACGACCTTGGAGTGCATGTTATTACCGGCGGGAACCATTCATTTGCCAAATATAAAGTCTTCGACTACATGAAAGAAGATGGCAACATTCTTCGCCCTATGAATTACCCCAAGGGAAATCCCGGTTATGGCTTCGGGGTTTATGACATCCCTAGTACTGATAAAAAAATTGGCGTATTGAACCTGCAAGGGCGTACTTTTATGCAGCCTATCGATGACCCTTTTACGACGGCAGAATGGGTTTTAGATCGGATGAAGGATGATGGGGCTGATATCTTCTTTATTGATTTCCATGCTGAAGCTACAGCCGAAAAACTAGCAATGGCCTGGGACCTGGACGGCGAAATATCGGTCTTTGTAGGCACTCATACCCATATTCCCACACACGATGCACGAATTTTCCCGCAAGGAATGGGATATATTAGTGATGTAGGCATGACCGGTTCCTTTGACTCTGTACTGGGCATGGATAAAAATACTTCGATGAATCGTTTTAAGCTGGCTACCCCTCACCGCTACCGATTGGCCGAAGGTAACAATCATCTCTGTGGAATTCTTGCAAAGGTGGATACAGAAACGGCAAATTGTGAACATATTGAACCTATCATTTACCCTGCCTTTAATTCCAGCAATCTCGAAAGCTAATCTCTGATGTCTATTATTTTAGAAGGCAACGATATTACTAAAAGGTTCGACAGTAAGTCTGGCAATGAGAAGCTTACTATCCTTAATAGTACCAATATTCAAATTGAAAAAGGCTCTGTTGTTACAGTTGTAGGTGCCAGCGGATGCGGAAAAAGTACGCTTCTGCATATTTTAGGCGGACTGGATCAACCTGATGAAGGAAGCGTATCATGGAACGGACAATCAATTTATGAAATGGATAAAAAGGCACTGGCCGAATTCCGAAACACTAAGCTGGGATTTGTCTTTCAGTTTCATCATCTACTACCAGAGTTTACGGCTCTGGAAAATATTATGATGCCGAGCCTTATTCGTGGAAATACAGCAGATGAAACTGAAAAACGGGCACGGGGTTTGTTAGAAGACTTTGGCATACCCGGTCGTGCTGAACACCGCCCTACTCAACTTTCCGGCGGCGAACAGCAGCGGGTAGCCATGGCACGGGCACTGATCAATAATCCCGATTTAATTTTGGCGGACGAACCTACCGGCAATCTTGATGAAGAAAATACTGAAATACTATTGAAACTACTTTTTGACCTTCGTGAGGAAGAAGACGTCAGTCTGCTTTTAATTACTCATGAGAAGGATATTGCCCGACGTTCTGACATTATTTATGAACTTTCAAAAGGTCAGCTGCACGAACTTTAAATTTTGCTATCAAGCAAAACCAATGATATTTTCATCTACTTCGAAAAACAAGATTAACAAAGTGTTACTATGAGTAAAAAACAGGTAAAAGAGGAATTAGAGCACGATATTCTGCTTGATACATTTTCTAAAGCACAAAGTTTTTATGATCAAAATCGCTCAGCAATAATTGGTGCTGCTGTTGCAATTCTCTTAATAATCGGAGGTTCAATAGGATATTATTATTATACCTCTGCCCAAGAAGCTGAAGCACAGCAGCTAATGACTAACCCAACAAAAGCCTATTTAAACCAAGATTACCAAACGGCATTAACGGGGTCAGAACAGGATTTTACTGTTGGTTTTAAGCAAATTATTGACAACTACAGTATCACTGATGCAGCAAATCTGGCACGATATTATGCTGCCGTTTGTGAATTCAATCTTGGAAATCCCCAAAATGCTTTAACCTATCTTGAAAATTACGAAGTGCCACAAGGGATTATGGGCGTTGGACCTATTTCGTTTCGAGGCGTTGTACTGACGGACATTGGGAATCACAGCCAAGCCGCTGATACCTATGTGAAAGCTGCCGAGTGGAATGTGAATGATGCCACGACCCCTTACAATTATCTTGAAGCAGCTAAGGCTTTTCAAAAAGCCGGTAATAATGCCAAAGCAAAAGAATATGCTCAAAAAGTTATATCTGAGTACAGTAACAGCTCACAAGTTGCTGATGCCCAGAAAGTGCTGGGAATGCTGGCAACTGCTAAGTAAGGATTATTGTATAGCCTAAAAATTTCTCAGGAGATCAAAAATCGTTTGAAGATCTATCATCATAACGATCAGACTGAGACAAACCCTACTCCACCGAAATAGCTTAGGCTATATAGGCTGAACAAACACCCGATCCACGATGACAGGATAGGTTGGCAAACTTATCCTGTTACATATTTCTGCGATACTGCCCACCGACTTCATAAAGCGCATCAGAGATTTCTCCCAGTGAAGCAACTTTCACCGTTTCCATAAGCTCTTTAAAGGTATTTCCATTTTCGCGCGCCACTTTTTTGAGCCGTGCTATTGCTTCTTCAGACTCATCCTTATTTCGCTCCCAGAACGCCTCCAGGCTTTCAATCTGCTGCTCTTTTTCTTCTTTGGTAGAGCGAATCAGGTCAACGTCTTTCTCTTCTTCCTGTTCTTCGGCATCCTCATTGATGAAGGTATTAACGCCGATAATTGGTTTTTCTCCACTGTGCTTTTTGGATTCGTAATGCAGGCTTTCATCCTGAATTTTGCCCCGCTGGTACATATTTTCCATTGCTCCAAGCACACCGCCGCGCTCAGTCAGGCGGTCAAATTCAGTGAGAATGGCTTCTTCAACCAAATCCGTTAGCTCTTCAATAAAATAGGAACCCTGGTTAATATTTTCATTTTTAGCAGGCCCCATCTCCTTGTTGATAATCAGCTGTATGGCCAATGCACGCCGTACAGACTCTTCGGTAGGCGTGGTGATAGCCTCATCATATGCATTGGTATGCAACGAGTTACAATTGTCATAAATCGCCATCAGCGCCTGTAGGGTCGTTCGAATATCATTAAATTGAATGTCTTGAGCGTGTAGCGAGCGACCGCTTGTTTGAATATGATATTTTAGTTTTTGAGAACGTCTATTGGCACCGTACTTCTCGCGCATAGCCACTGCCCAGATGCGTCGCGCCACTCTTCCGATTACTGCATACTCGGGATCAAGTCCATTGCTGAAAAAGAATGACAAGTTGTGTGCAAAAGTGTCAATATCCATTCCACGGGACAGATAATACTCCACATAAGTAAAGCCATTGGCCAAGGTAAAAGCAGCCTGTGTAATGGGATTTGCACCTGCCTCAGCAATATGGTAACCCGATATTGATACCGAATAGTAATTACGCACCTTGTGATCCGTAAAGTACTGCTGGATATCACCCATCATCTTCAAGGCAAATTCAGTAGAAAAAATACAGGTATTTTGCGCCTGGTCTTCTTTCAAGATATCGGCCTGTACTGTGCCCCGTACTACCGACATCGCCTCCTCTTTAATACGGTTATAGGTCTCTTCGTCAACGAGCTGGTCGCCGGTAATACCAAGCAAACCCAATCCGAACTCATCGTTATTTTCAGGCAGTTCAGCATTATATTCCGGAGCTTCTACCCCCTTTTCATCGAAATATTCTTTTATCTTCTTCTTAGCTTCTTCCCACTCTCCGTTTTCTTTTAGATAACGTTCAACTTCCTGATCAATAGCCGTATTCATAAACATCGCCAAGATCATGGGAGCCGGACCGTTAATGGTCATAGAAACAGATGTCTTTCGAGAGGTAAGCTCAAAACCCGAATACAATTTCTTCATGTCATCAAGTGTACAAATGCTGACACCTGAATTCCCAACTTTCCCATAAATATCGGGGCGATGATCAGGATCTTCACCGTACAGCGTCACTGAATCAAAAGCTGTAGAAAGTCGAGCTGCCGGCATACCTTCACTCAAATAGTGGAACCGTTTGTTGGTCCGCTCGGGTGTACCTTCACCGGCAAACATCCGTGTTGGATCTTCGCCTTCGCGCTTAAATTCAAAGACCCCGGCCGTAAAAGGATAGTAGCCGGGTAAGTTTTCTTTGAGTGCAAACTTCAGCTGCTCTCCTTTATGGTCAGTTTTGGGAAGAGCAACTCGGGGAATATCCAATCCACTAAGCGATTCACGAAACATTTTGTTCTTAAATGTCTTGTCCCGCACCTGTACTTCCACATACTCTTGCCGGTACTCTTCGTACAGATCGTCCCATTCTTCCAAGATTTTCTTGCAGCGGGCATCCAGCTTGTCTGCCCAGTGTTCTTCCATGCTTTCGAGTGTACCTTCCATGTCCTCCTGATTA
Organism: Fodinibius salinus; assembly: GCF_008124865.1. Lineage (NCBI taxonomy): Bacteria > Pseudomonadati > Balneolota > Balneolia > Balneolales > Balneolaceae > Fodinibius > Fodinibius salinus. The sequence goes on from NZ_VNHY01000001.1 coordinate 775,935, forward strand.
TCCGGTGACCACTGTTCCAGCTGGTCAAGTGTCCCCGATACCTGATCAAGCTTAGCGGCTATTTCTGACTGTCTTTCAGCCCATTCATGATAATCACGTATGGACTCGGATATTTCTGACAGATATCGCTTACGCTTTCCGGGAATGATGGCTTGAGCCTGTATATCCTCAGCAGGTTCGGGACTGGTATAAAGCTGTGTCTCCCAACTCAAGCTGTAGTGCGAATTGACTGTATCTACCAAGGATTTAAATAGCCTGTTTACCCCCTCATCATTAAATTGAGCGGCAATAGTAGGATATACCGGCATCTGGTCAGGATCTGCGTTCCACGCCCCTCGATTACGCTTCATCTGTTTACGCACATCACGGAGCGCATCCAATGACCCTTTCTTTTCAAACTTATTGAGCACAACGATTTCAGCCAGATCCAGCATATTAATTTTTTCCAGCTGGGTAGCCGCACCGTACTCGCTGGTCATAACATACAGGGGGATATCCGTGATGTTGACAATTTCAGTATCGCTTTGACCAATACCGCTGGTCTCCACAATAACCAAGTCAAAACCGGCGGTCTTACAAACTTCAATAGCTCCTTTTATAGACTTACTTGTTGTTCTATTACTTGCACGTGTAGCAAGACTGCGCATAAATACTCGCTCGGGATCCAGACTATTCATACGAATCCGATCTCCCAGCAATGCACCACCAGTACGGACCTTGGAGGGATCAATAGAAATGATCGCAATATTCATGTCCTCAAACTCAGTCAGAAATCGGCGGACAAGCTCATCGGTCAGCGAACTTTTGCCCGCCCCACCGGTACCGGTAATCCCAATAAGAGGAATAGGATGGCCATTTTTTCGGGATTCAATCAAATTGCCATCACCATCAAAAAGCTGATCGTCATCAAAAGAAATGATCTCATCGTGGTCGTTTTCAAGAGCAGAGATACAGCGTGCAAGCGTCTTGGGATTACGATCAGTAATTTCACGTGCATTTACTGATTCAACATCTGCTGTGTCGAAATCACATTTCTCAAGCATATAGTTGATCATCCCCTGCAGCCCCATTTCGCTACCGTCTTCGACGGAGAAAATGCGCGACACTCCTGCCTCGTGCAGTTCTTTAATCTCGTCTTCCACAATCACTCCGCCACCGCCGCCAAACACGTTGATGTGAGAGGCACCTCGCTCATCCAGCAGCTCAATCATATATTTAAAATACTCCATGTGTCCGCCCTGATATGAGCTTACTGCGATACCCTGTACATCTTCCTGAATAGCACAATCAACAATCTCTTGCACCGAACGGTTATGCCCCAGGTGAATAACCTCAGCTCCGCTACTCTGCAAAATGCGCCGCATGATATTAATGCTGGCATCATGACCATCAAAAAGACTTGCTGCAGTCACAAAGCGAATATTATGCTCCGACTCATAGACCTCTGGAGTGGCAGAACTTCCTGTGCTGGTATCGTTATCCGTAGCAGCTTTTGTTGTTTGAGAAGTAGTTGAATCGTCAGACATGGTAAAATCTTTTGAGGGTGATAATTCTCACTCTTTAATGTACAAAATTTGAGCCATTTTTTTCAGCCATCTGTAAGTGGTTTGCCGATGCTGTTTTATATAACCGACTTACTCAAAACTTTCGCTCATCACTGTTAATCACCAGCTTCGAAAATCCGCCGGAAACTACATTAGTAAGGTTAGATATAATACGAGGAAGGGCTAAACCACCGGGACAAACTAAATATTTGGACTGCCAATTGGGATTAAACTGATTTTTGTACGCGCGTACTTTCTTAAACCCATAAAAGTTTTCGCCGTATCTATATACCAAGCTGGCCAAGTTACTCCATCCCGGGGAAAAATCATGCATCTCCATCCCCGATAGTGGTGCCATACCCAAATTAAAGTGCTGATATCCTTCGGCCTTGCCCCATTGCATTATATTAACAAGCAGATAGTCGACAATACCATGGCCAATATTGGGATCATACCGAAACAAATCAGTTGCCAACTCGTGGCGGTCTGCACTGCCTATGAGATTTGAAAACGCCAATATCTCGCCATCTTTTTGTACTGTAGCAATCGGAAAATGCTGCAAAAACTGCTCGTCAAATCGTCCCACAGAAAAGCCGACGTCCTCCCTGTTTTGGGCATCCAAACATGCATCAGAGATCATTTTAAGTTCAGACATTTTTTCCCGTAATGAAGCCCCGGATAGTATTTGATACTCAAAACCTGAATCTTTAAAATCCGAATAATTTCTTACAACTGTATCTGCAGTATCGTTTTGATAATCAAAAGTATGCAATGGAATTTGAGCCTGTTCCCCCAACTTAAATAAGGTCAGTCCCAGGTCAATATAATAGTCCAGCAAACGATCGTCCGTCAGATAAAAAACGGGATGCCACCCTTTTTGTATACAAGTGTCATAAAACGCCCAAATCATATCTTCATCTTTTTCTTCCGGTCCCACAGGGTCACCAAGCGTAATGCGGCACTGCCCCTCCGACTTATACATGATAAAAGCATCATTGGAACCGTTAATAAACAATTCTTTATCCCCCAATAATACCAGCTGGGAAAGAGAAGAGTGACTTTTTTGGGCGATATCTGATGCTATCTGTAGCTGTTCCTCATCCGGCTTTGGCTTTTGCTTCGGACTTGGTTTCAGCAGCTTTGCTAATCCCATAAGAACAGCAAACCCCATGGCAGCAACGGTAGCCCGCAAATAGCGGGGAGCGTCTCCCATCAGGCTAAACTTCCACCACAGTTCTTGCTGGTACTCCACGTTTCGGTATGAGAAAACCCCCAGCCACACCGCAGCAACTAGTACCATAAGGATGAGCGTAAGCCACCGTGCCGAAAATTTTTGATCAACGATAGATGCTTTTCGGTGAAACTCATCCCGACATGGGATAAGCCCAACCAACATTACAGCCAGTATGGATGCTTCCTCATAATCAGCTCCCTTAAGAAGAGTAAAGATAATCCCGAAAACCAGTAACCCTATGGTAATGTGATAGGCCCCATCGATACGGCGCTGCAGTGCACTGGCCAATACCAACATAGCAGCCCCTACCAAGCTGGCTAAAAAGTGGGACATTTCAATAACCGGAAGAGGTACAAAGTGTTGTAACCACTGTATGCGGGGTACCTCGGACGGTACGGCTCCAGAAAACAATAGGATAGCACCACCAATAAATATCGAAAAACTCATTACCTGTGGTATCACTCGAGGCACCCAGCTGGTCGCCTTATCTTTAAACCGCTGTACGCGATGTCGATTCACCAAATATTCTTGGTATGCCAACACCACCAAGGCGCCCAATAATGGAAGGATATAATAAATAATACGATATACAACCAGGATACTCAGTACCTGTGAGCCCGGCATAAAATTAGAAAGATACAACAACATGACAGACTCAAATACGCCCAGTCCGCCGGGCACCTGGCTAAATAATCCTATAATCTGAGCCAGCATAAACACACCCAAAAACCCGAAAAAGTTAATCCCCACATCCGGCAGCAGCACAAACAAGACAGAAGCCATCAACAGCCAGTCTACCGAGGCAATAGCAACTTGTTTAAGCGCCAGTGTTAAATCAGGAAAAGTAAACGACCAATTTCTAAACGTCAGCTCTTTGGTAAATTTAGCACTGGCCCATACGTATCCAACGACCATCACCAGCAGTATGCCGCCCAATACCCGCAGTGAAACAAAGGGGACAACTACATCCGCGGGTAAGTCGGGTGTAGCCAGAAGCAACGCCAACCCCGCTACAGTACAGAATCCTATCCATAAGGTAAAAGCGCTGAATGCCACAATTTGAGTTACCTGCATGCCCGAAAACCCCCAGGCCGAGTAAATACGATAACGAATAGATCCGCCGGTAATTAATGCCAGTCCAATATTATGGCTAAAGGCATAGCCAACATAACCGGCCCGCACGATCTTACTGGTCTCCAGTGATTCACCAATATAATCAACACCAAGCGCATCATATCCCGTAAGCAACAAATAACTAAAAAAACAAAGTACTAATGAAAGTAATATATACAGATTGGGAATTTGGTGGAGCTGCGCCATAATTTCGGCAAGCTCATATTCCTGTAGCTTTTGGTCTAAGAACCAGAGAGCTACACAAAAAAAGATGATGCTAATAAAAGGAGTTAGCTTTTTAAGTACCTTCTTCATCGACAGTAAAAATTCTAAAAACTATTGGAAGATGATCGTCAAATCGCCGGTCATTTTTTTTCGAACCGGTACCTTTTGCTGTATAAAATATGGTTCGGGTGCTTCAAATGGATCTACCTGCCCAAAATCCCATTTATTATTTCCATTCAAATCACGATATGCAACTACTTTATAATTTAGAGGAGGCAAACGGTCTATCTCTACTTGCCCGTCAAAAAGGCTGTCGCGCCTGATATTTGACTCCTCATTGACAATTTGTACCTCTACATCCTTGAGCGTAGAATCCTGGGTCACAATATTTAATGTTCCCATCTGCGTATCGTGCCAAAATTTGGGACTTAACTTTCGGTAATCCTTTATAATAGGATCCCAGACACGAACCTCATAATTAACACCTTCTTTCCATCCCTCCTTGGCACTGAGCTGTAATTTATTTCGCCGCACCTTAACCCCCGACCAATTCTTCGCCTCTTTGTTACCCTCTATAACAACCAGCGAATCAGTTATCACAGCGTTTTTAATAGGTTTTGCATATGTAACTTTAATCGTGTCATCAGGGAAATAGCCCGACACATTATTTCGTTCGATTATTCGCTGCTGCGTAGTATCTTTCTGTGCGGAACCGGTAAAAGAATTTGAAACTTCAGTCAGCTGATTATCAAAACCATCGACAATACCACGGACATCAAGATCATAAGTTGTGGAGGGGGATAAAGCATTTTTACTATGAGCAAATAATACAAACTGTTCATCGGGTTTAATATATAAAGGGTATCCGCCCCCTACTTTTGTACCCGTGGAATCCGTTACAGCAATACGAGTACTATCGGTGAGCCTGATATTTTCACTGAATCGCAACCGTAATCGCTGAGATGAAAACAAGCCTACCCCCTGTAACGAAGGATTCGTTGTATCAACAGGGGTTTTAAAAATAGCAGCAATGGTATCGGTTTCTGCTTTATCCAATGAGAAAAACTCTTTACCAAATGGCTGGGCCCGCTCCTGCTCCCGATCCCAAATTTTATTGCGATTGCGATCATTAACCCAAAAGGCTTTATATCGTCCCTGCCGCAGATACGAAAACTGAAACTGTCCCGAAGTATCAGTAGAAGCAATATAGTTTGCCTGCTCACTTAAATCTACCGGCTCTCGATACAACAGGATTCGCTCACCATCCCTTCCCTTTCCGGTCTGGGCGTTGAGCACCCGACCAATTAAACTTCCCTCATCAATTTCGGGCCCCGTGGATACCGCCACTTTATAAGGCTCAGCCATGCTGTTGCCCTTTACGTCTTTGAACTCTGTATTAACTGTCAAAATTAAGGTAGTAGAATCCGGTAAAGCCTCATCAAATTCTACAGCCACAGATTTTCGTCCCCAGTCCAGCTCATAATTAATGCCTATTCCCGGCTCTATTACGATGGCCTGCTGAAGTGAGGAACGTTCAACAAACTCCGAAAAGTGCAGGATAATCCGTTGCTTATCAAAATTTGTGGTTCCTGTTTCTGGTTCAGTCCTTACAATTTTTGGTCCCTCTTCATCGGGCGGCCCACCTGTAGGTGACGAGGGCGTTGCACAACTAAAAACAACCAATAAAACTGACGCAGTGGCAAGGCCAAGTAATCTGCAATGTCTCACAAACGTAAAGATATCCTTCGGTTAAATTTTGGAACATAAAATACAAATTTTTTATCCCTCATTTTATTTTTATTGGATTGCAACAAATCCTTCTTTTCTATGAGACATCCTGCAGCTCACCGTAAATCCAAAAGAACGTTTCAATCTTCACCTATGTATTATGTATCTTACCAAATAATATTTTGAGACAATATATCCCAATGAATCGGCAACATACCTACAACCACACACTTTTTGAACGCCCTGCCCTGTACACTGATTTCTATGAACTTACCATGGCCCAGGGATACTTTCTATCCGGACGCAAAGATGATCAAGCTTGTTTCGATTATTTTTTCAGAGACCTGCCCTTCGATGGCGGATATGTAGTGTTTGCAGGCCTTTCTGACCTGTTGCAAATACTGGATGGATTCCAATTCTACGAAGATGAACTTTCATATTTATCCGAACAGGGATTTAAGCCAGAATTCCTGAACTTTCTCAGAGATTTTCGGCTCAATGTTACTATTCATGCCGCCAAAGAAGGCGAAATTATATTTCCCCAAGAACCCGCACTACGGGTTGAAGGATCAATAATCCATACCCAGATTCTTGAAACCCTGCTGCTAAATATCCTGAATTTTGAATCGCTTATTGCCACCAAGGCTTTTCGGATGAAGTATGCAGCCGGTGATAAAAAAGTGCTTGATTTCGGATTGCGCCGCGCACAAGGATTCGGAGGCATACAGGCCAGCAAAGCTGCTGCTATCGGCGGCATTGAGGCAACCTCCAACGTCTATTCAGCTTTCACGCAAGGACTTACCCCCAGTGGTACAATGGCACACTCCTGGATTCAGTCCTTCGAAGATGAACATACTGCTTTCCGAAAATATGCCCGGTATTATCCCGACAACTGCATCTTACTGGTTGATACCTATGATACCCTCAACAGCGGCATACCCAACGCCATAAAAGTGGCAAAAGAGCTTGAGGAACAAGGACATAAGATGAAAGGCATCCGACTGGACAGCGGAGACCTAGCCTACTACTCCCGCAAAGCGCGGGCACAGCTCGACGAAGCAGGATTAGACTACGTAAAAATTGCTGTATCCAATCAGCTTGATGAGCGGCTTATCCAAAGCCTACTCAACCAGCGTGCCCCTATTGACCTGTTTGGCGTAGGCACACGCTTGGTTACCGGTCACGATACCCCTGCCCTGGATGGGGTGTACAAACTGGCGGCCGTCAACAAGCAGCCCAAGCTAAAGATTTCTGAAAATATTGAAAAAACCACCCTGCCCGGGCGTAAAAAAGTACTTCGGTACAGCAATGCAAGCGATACCTTTTTGGGCGATGGTATTGTACTTGCTCATGAAGAGGATCCTGCCATCATTTATCATCCCCATTATCCGGCCAAGCATACCGATGTAACTGAAATTCAGTCTGAACCTCTGCTCCAACCTTTTATCCGAAATGGAGAGCTGCTCAATACTCCTCCTTCGGTGGCCGAAAGCGCAAGCTACGCCCGACAGCGGTTTGAGCGACTTAATGCCGAACATAAACGGTTCGAAAATCCTCATATCTACAAGATAGGTATTAGCAAAAAGCTGATGGACTTACGCGATAATCTTTCACAAAAAGTTAAATAAATAGATCTTATCCTTATGGATGCATTGCTCATTGTTGATGTGCAAAATGATTTTTGCCCCGGCGGAGCGCTGGAAGTACCGCAGGGAGATCAGATAGTGCCAACCATTAACGACTTATCCGCCACTTTTGATGTGGTCCTGCAAACGCAAGATTGGCATCCCGCCGGCCACTCCTCTTTTGCCTCCTCGCACGATGGCAAAGAACCCTTTGAAACCACAGAAATGCCGTACGGCACACAAGTGCTCTGGCCGGACCACTGCATACAAGACAGCAGCGGCGCCGACTTTCATCCTGATCTGAATACCGATCCCTCACAACTGATCGTTCGAAAAGGATTTCGCAGGAATATCGACTCCTACTCGGCATTTTATGAAAATGATGATGAAACCGCGACCGGCCTTACCGGGTATCTTAAGCAGCGCAATATTGACACCCTTTATACCGTAGGATTAGCAACGGACTTTTGTGTAAAATGGTCGGTGCTTGACGGACTCAAAGAAGGATTTGAGGTGCATGTGGTAGAAGATGCCGTAAAGGGTATAGACATTGAAGATTCGGTATCAGAAGCATGGACCGAAATGCTTGATGCCGGTGCACAAAAAGTTTCTTCCAAACAACTGCTCTCCTGATTGATGAACCATCAAACTGATTTTTGTATTCTCGGTGCCGGGCTGGCCGGCCTTTCACTGGCAAATGTACTTCTTGAACACGATGTATCCGTTACGGTTATCGATAAAGATTCCGTAGCGGCCGGAGCCTCAGGTACTCCCGGCGGACTGGTAAACCCCGCTACCGGACGACGTGCAAAAAAGTCGTGGAAAGCTGAACAATGCTACGAAGCGATTGCAGAAAACCTGGAGAAGATACAGCGCACCTCTGAAACCACCTTTTACCAAAATAATGGGCTACTGCGCCCCGCCCTGCTGGAGAAAATGGCACGTAAGATGAAAGCCCAGCGCGAAAAAACCAGCTGGCCTGACGGCTGGTGCCAGTGGAAGACCGAAGATGAAATCAAAGATATTCACCCCGGTATCAGCTGCGTGGACGGCGGGCTGTGGTTACCCATTGGGCTCACCGTCAATGTCGGGCAATATTTACAAGCGTACGCTGCCTACCTTAAGGATCAGGGTCTAAACCTTATCACCGGTGCTGCCCCCCGGAAAATATATCACGACGATTCCTGGAAGATCGACCTCCCCCATTCCACTGTCTCTGCCCGACATATTTTTTTTGCAATGGGGCAGCATACCCACCAGACCAAATTTTGGGACTGGCTGCCGGTCAACCTCATCAAAGGACAGGTAGCGACATTCCGGTCTCCACAGAAACTGTCTTTTGACCATTCAATATCCAGCCTGGGATATATGGCCCGCCCGGACGATGAATATACCTTTGTGCAGGGCAGTACGTACGAACATGACTTTGACCACCTGAATCCCGATGAAGAGGGCGAACAATACCTGCGCAAACGCATGCGCAGGACGCTCCCACAGCTGGAAGAAACCGTCAAAACCATTGATCAATGGGCGGGTGTGCGAACCTCAACACCGAACTATAAACCTATTCTGGGTCCCCACCCCAAGCACCAAAACATGCATGTGTTTACGGGACTGGGATCCAAAGGATTGCTGTACGGCAAATTTTTAGCTAATCATTACGGGGACTATCTTTTTAACAACACTTCACTTTTCCCCGACATTGATGTAGAACGGTGCTTATCAAATGCTAACCAATAACCTGTCCGTTGTTGCAATTCCAAAAGCACCAATATCTTCTTTACCTTCTAACTAAAATCAAGAGATTATTCGTCGTTTAATAAAATTAGGGCACACATTTTATGTTTAGCAGTCATTCTGATCAGCCTTCGTCAATGACGCATCTTAAAAAACAGGTGCTGTTTCTTGTTTCACTGCTTTCGGCAAGTTTTATCCTCACTACTACGCTTTTTTGGATATACGAACAACACCAAGCTCAAATTACCAGCTTTATAGATGTTGCCTGGTGGTGGTTTGTTACTTCCGCAACCGTCGGCTACGGCGATCTCGTGCCCTATTCCACAGCCGGACGCATAGCGGGCGTCATTGCAATTGTTATCGGCTTATTCGGATATACCCATATTATCGGCCTCATTCTGCAGTTTATTCAGCATAAATTTGAAGAAGAAGAACGCGGGCGCGGCTCGGTGGACTTCCAGGATCACATCGTAATATGCGAATATACTGCCTTTGCCGATGAGCTGATCCAGGAGATTAAAGAAGATCGGCTCTTTCAAGACCGGGAAATCGTTATTGTCGGCTCCCTTGTTAACCGTACCCCTTATGCTGAACATTCTTTTATCTATGGGGAACCCATTAGTCCTGCTGTGCTACAGCGATCAAACATTAGCCAGGCGGGTGCTATTTTTGTCTTCTCAAATAATCGCTTTAGCGACCCTGATACCAAAACGCTACATGTGGTAAGCAGAATTAAAAAACTGAATCAGCATGCCCCACTCTATGTTGAACTGCACAATCCCGACCATCCGCTCCTGGATAAACTTGACGGAGAAATCACCGTCATGAAAAGTTCAGACATGCTGCACAATGCTATCAAGCATCAATTTATTGACGTTAACCAGTATTTAGAGGACTAATTACCCTTTCTGTATATCAAGCAGAAATTAGGAGTTAGCGGGAAAACCAATATCATCAAATAAGCTTCCCGGCAAACACTTGCGACCATTCAGAAGATATACCGGGAATGAAGTGCTATAAGTAAGTTTAGGAATTGAGGTTCACAACGCTATTAATCCTCCCAACCTCTGGCTCTGGAAAAATAGAACCGTTTATTACTGGTGCTTTCAAGAGTAAGAGTGACGAGACTTACAAAAGAATATTATGTCAACATATTATAACACAACATTATGAGCACTAACTGCAACATAACACTGGAGCATAATAAACATCTTGCACTTTGTGTCGTTGTTTAAGACACTATACTATTGAAACATCAATATTTATACTATCCCCTAGGTGAGATAATTAATAGGTTAGGCTGCCTTGAATATTTTTTTCGCTTGATAACTTTTAATTAAATAGACTATTCATTAATTATGCCGACAGATGAAAAAGGAAATCAATTTGTAGAAGTCTCAAATGTTAGAGTAACTTACGTTTCTAAAAAATCTCGAAAAGGAATTAAAGATTGGTCAAAGGGAGATGTTCTTAGAATCCAAGCATATAGAGGAAATGGCAATGCTTTGCATCAAGGTCCAGAATTAGATCTTAAAGAGCCTGATACAATTCTCGAATTAATAGAAGCTCTTTCTAGATTGATTCGTGGAAAAGAAAATTAACACAAATTCTTTTATCCTGTTCATTAATTTACTCAAACCCCAATCATATCAAAATATTATGAAATTTAAATTTCTACTATTCTCAATAATATTACTTCCCTTTAGCTCTGTTTTCGGACAAGAATGGGAAACTGTTGAAAACTTTTCAGGAAGTGGCATAAAGAATACTGCTGCTTTTACAATTAATAAAAGTGAATGGAGAATAAAATATAAGTCAGAAGGTAATTCATTTGTAGATGAGACTGGAGCAGGTCATGTATTACAATTATTTTTGCTAAAGCCTGGTGAAAATTTAAGTGAAGGAGAAATTCTTGTAAATCAAGTTAATAAACCCAAAATTTCTGGTGATACATATTTATATAAAACAGGCAGATTTTATATCAAGTCAAATTCTGCCAATGGAGATTGGGAAATACTAGTGCAAGTTCGAAAAGAATAATCTAAAAACTATTAACTCATTATGTCTAAACCATCAAAAACAAAATATTATAGCTACCTGACTGTACTAATTATATTTATCATAATTTGTATATTTTATTTTACTCATATGCTAACGCAAATTGAACATGGGACTAGAGAAGAAATGAGTACTAGTATTGGCCTTTTTGTAATTTTAATAGTTGTTACTTATTCAATAAATGGGCGTGTTAAACAAATTAAGGAAGACTTAAAATAGCCACCTAACTAGCGTATTTAGCGTACATACCTCGCCAATTCTTTGCCATTCTTGGTTTTGAGTCTTGTCTTTCGTTAGTTGCTATTTCATCATCAATTCATGTACAGCTTATGCGTAAGGTCGTTAGGTAAAATTACTGCTTTACTGAAGAAGTAAACATCTTAAACAATAATTATAGAAAGAGATCAAATTTTAATAATCATCGAGGAGAATTTATGTGTAAAATAATTTCAAAATCTACTCTACCCCTGTTTTTTCTTTTAGCTTTTTGTCTTAGCAACAATTTATTATTTGCCCAAGCTTCTTTAGATGAACAGCAAATTGAATTACACAATATCAGTAAAATTGCTTGTTCAAATTACAATGAGGCTAAAAATGACATTAAGAAAAGTGAAGTTTTTAATCAGGTCAATGAAGAAAAAAGAAAATTTGCTCAAAGTTTAAATTGGGAGGTTACAAATTGGCGCGGTAATATAATGTCCATCTCAACTAACGAAGGTGGTGATTATGCAGATGTAGAAATTACTACCGTATATGATGATATTGAAATTAGCTTTGAAGATGAACGCCCATTTGGTGTAGGAAGTGGTGGTGTATCTAATAGTGAGTCAGTATTCAATGACCTAAGTAATTTAAAAGAAGGAAATGCCGTAATTTTCAGTGGAAAGCTTTACAAGGGCAAAAAAGGAATTGAAGAAATGAGCATAACTGAACATGGTAGTATTTGTGCTCCAGAGTTCAATTTTGATCTTACTAGTGTCAAACTTAATCCAAACGGCAAATTTAAAACTAGTGATGCAAAAGAAATTGCAGAAGGAGTATCTTCTATAATTGGAGTTTTGGAGTGGATTGGAGAAAACTGGGTGATGGTAATAATTATTATGGGAATTTTAGGCATACTAAGCGGCTTGGGCAAAAGTCAACAAAATTAAATCCAGCGTATTACAATTTTACCTAACCCCGCATTAAGTGGACGTTCCTTCCCCCTAAGCGCAAGGCTTTGGGGCGCAGGCCTCTACCCGTTTTGTTTTCCGGGTGCCAACTAGTAAACTGTAATCGCATTCACAGTAACCTGTGCGTCGCTTAAACACAACATCGTTATAGCTACTTATTATGAACTACTCAAAAGAAAAACACAGTCATAATTTTGCAATTTGGGCTGCTGCAAGAGCAACCCAAAGAGCTTTTACTTCTACAGAAAATTTAAAAAAAGCTCTTGAAGATTGTGGGATTTTAGATTTCATAAAAAATCCTGATAAAGCTTCTGAGTTCGACAATTTACATAAAAAATGGTGTAACAGTATTTGCAAAGACCTTAAAAAAGAAGGTATCAATAAAGTTACATATGGGAGAGCTGCCAAATTGGTTAATTGCTACTTGAAGAGCAGATTAGTTCTTAAAAATTTAGAAAGTGAAGAAGCATATTATATCCATCCACCAATTGATAGGATTCTATTACAAAACCTATCTAAATCAGAAACTATTAGTAAAGAAAAGAAAAAATGGCTAAAAGGTATCAATTGGACTCAATTGAATATGGAAGAATATTTTAGATTAATTAATTTCTTGAGAAAATTTAATGGAGATAAACCTTTCTGGATGATTGAGCGTCATTGGAAACCAGCTGGTAATACGTAGTAATAATTAGCGCACATTTAAGAGAGCGTACCTCGACTATTGGTTATCCACTTTTGGCTTTTTCGCTCTCCGTTCGTTATTTAGCAAATCAACAGTAGTCCGTGCGCCGGTTAAGCGCAAGGTCGTTATACCTCATTTCAATCAATAGCTTAAATAATTAATGGAAACTTGGAAATGGATTAAAAAAAACTCAGCCACATCTTTTCTTTCATTGGGGTTGTTCTTACAGCTTATGCAATTTTTCATGTTCCAGACTATGTAAAGGAATATCGTCAACAAAAAACAAGATCAGTTAATCAAGAACTAATTGAGCAAACCCAACAGTTAGTTTATAATGACCAAAAAATCGATTCTGAAGATCTTCTGACCTTAATAAGAGGAAAAGAACTTCGATATAATATAGACTATCCTTATGGAGCCAATGAATTATTGATCCAAGTTCAGGAAAGTTTTCTTAGCAACAAGTTTATACCACTCGAAAAAAGAAAAAACATTGTAGAAGAAGTAGATTCAATTCGATCATCAATATATCCAACCCTTTCATCAGGTATTGATGACTCATTATCCTCCATCGTAGCTTCTTATGGTAAAAAAACAGAGTCTGAAAATGATTTAATCGCAACTATAATTGACATTCTTTCAATTATAACTGCTCTAACTGCTTTAATTGTTGGTCTCTACAGCATCTTTTCAAAAGCAAAAGCAGAACAAGAAGCGGAAGTAGAAGAAAAAGTTGAGTCAAAAAAGGATGAAATTGAAGAAGGCTTCAGAAGAGCTTTTGACTTTGAAAACCTTGTTGGAAACATTCTAAAAAATGTTACTGATTTCGAAATAACTAGAACCAACCCAAGAGAATATTTAACTGATTTTGAAATTAATTCTCCAAAAGGAAAAATTGGAGTTGAAGTAAAATATTCTGTACAAGACAGACTGATGGGAAATGTTGTACACCAGATAAAACATTATTCATCTCAATATGACTTAGGTATAATTGTTGTTTCTAATGTTCCCTTCTCCAATTATTCAAGGAAGCTATTCGAAAGTGAGGGAATTTTATTAGTCACAAGTGAGAATGAAGATGAGATAAAAGAAAAGATAAAAGAATCAATTAATAGAATAATGAATAAAAATGAGGTATAACCAACGCTTCAACTTGGATCCCGACAGTGGTCGGGCCAGGCAGCACCTCGCCTGTTCCCTGCTCGTTTTGTTTTCTGGGTGCCAACTAGTAAACTGCAATCGCATTCACACTAGCCTGTGCGCCGGTTATGCGCCAGGTCGTTAGGTAACTATTTAAAAATTCATTCATCATGGAAATAAAAGAAATAATAGAGTTTTTAAACCAGAACAATGGTTTCTTTCTTGTTTTGTTAACCGCAGTATATGTTATTGCAACAATTATTACCGTCAGGAAGATGTCGAGGGCAAATGATTTAACTCAAAAAAATATTGAAGTTTTTACTGAACTTGAGAAGGATAAAAATAGACCTAGTTTAATTTTTACTATTGCCCCAGCTAAGTCCATTATTTTTGAAGCCAAAATCAAAAATATTGGTGCTTCAACAGCTCACAATATTTCTATAAATACCTCAACTGAGGTGAAAATTTTTAGCAGCGATAAAAATATAAAGTTTATTCAAGAAGGTATTCCATCATTGCCGCCTGGTGCTGAACTATCAACGATTGTAGGTTCTTTCGATGAGCTAAAGGATAATTTTGAAGATAGTAGTGTTTCAGGCTCTGTTAAATATGAAAGGTTAGATGGCAAAGTTTACAAAGAAGAATTTAATATTGATTTATCAGTATATGAGGGGCTTCAATCTATCCGAGAAAAAAGTATTCATGATGTAGCCAAAGAATTGAAAAAAATTAGAAAACAGCTGCGACATGTAATTACTGGATTTAAGAAACCTCTAATTAGGACAATTAATGAAGAAACTTATAGAGAAGAGCAAAAGAAGCAGCATCAAAAAGCCGAAGAAAAACTAAAGCAGATGGTTCAAAATCAAGAAAGTGATCAAGACCAAGAAGAGTAAATACACCTAACCCTTTAAAAAGGAAAATGTCAAGCAGACCCCGTCAAACGGGGCAGGCAGTCCTCCTCCCGATGCTTCGGGACCCCTTCTGGCTTTTCCCCTCTCCGTTCGTTATTTATAAACTCAATATTTATGCGCACTGTCGTTAGGTTGCCCAAAAGCTCATCATGAAAATCAGAATTCTATATCCAGTTCTTTTTTTATTTATTACCATGGGTGCGGTTCTTAGCTGCTCCTTTATAATCGACTTTGAAGTGACCGGAAAGATTAAAAACTATAACTCCGAAAAACATTCAGACCTGAAAGTCCAATTCAATTTTTATCAATCTTCAAAACCTACTGATACCTCGTACCAGCATAAGATAAGATCTGACGGTACTTTCAAAATTTTTGGATCTTTTCTCAACTCTTACCCGGATGGTCTAAGTTTCATTTCTGGTGATACCACTCTTGCCAGGTTTCATTTTCAAAAAGAGAAGAAAAGATTAGTTATGAGAAATCTCTTATCCAAAGATAAATATTTTGCTGAAAAGCAGGATACTATTCGTTTTGACAATATTAGTGTAGAGCTTATTGATGAAACCGATAAACTTTTAGCAATTAATTTTGATGACCTGTTTAAGGGATTTCACATTGAGGTAAAAAAAGAAGAGATGACAATTCTCTTCAGCCAAAATCCACCCAAAAATACATCCATAAATATTCATGCTACCAAGGGATTTAAAGTAATTGAACAAAATATCCCTGTTACATCCGATACCCAGCATGTTAATATTGATAGGTTCGTAAAATCCTCTGGCAAAATTCAGATGGATTGGATTGAATTAGTCACTCCTTATAATTGGACTAGGTTCTATAGTGTTTATGACTATAAATACGGATCAATTTTTCGGAATTAAAGAAACAGTGGCCTCATAACCAGCGCTTCAATAAATAATACATCCAATCACTATGGATTTTACAAATTGGTTTTCCAGTGGAAGGTTAGATGAGAATGACGAATTTGTTAAACAGTTCAAAGATGCAGTTGGTAAAACTCCCACCGACTATATTAATCATCATAGAATTGAAGCATCAAAACAAATTCTATCTGATCCTGAATGTAAGGAAATACCAATTGCTGAAATAGCAAACGAGATTGGTTACAAAGATCCCGAAGAATTCTCCACCTTATTTTATATCAAAGTCGGAATAACTCCAGAAGAATATCGGAAGCAACAGCTTTCCAAGTAAGTTGATAAGTATAACCCCTTTAAAAAGGGAAATGTCAAGCAGACCCCGTCAAACGGGGCAGACAGTCCTCCCTCCTATGCTAAAGCTTCGGAGGACAAGCACCCACTATTCTGGCTTTTTCGCTTTCCGTTCGTTATTTAATAAATCATCATTCATCCATACCACCTTATGCCAAGATCCTTAAGCAGACGAAAATTTGTAATCCATACACAAGTTTATCCCAATGAGTAACGACAAAGAAATACCCGATCGAGAAGATGTTCACAACAAAGTCATCGATTTGATGTATTCAACCCATATTTTAAATAATTCACACCGTGGTGATGTTGCGGAGGCACTTGTTATGATGGCATTAGGAGATGAGTGGAATTTTGTTGGCTTGGGATGGCATCCCTGGGATTTGCAATATGGATCAGGACCAGACAGAATTAGAATTCAAGTCAAAAACATTGCACTTCAACAAATTTGGGGCGAAACTAAGTCTCCAACTCTGGTCTTCGGATGGAAATCTAATCCACCAAGCTACTTCGAGAGAGATAATCCCGGAGTAGAAATCGAAGACGAAGGTTATTTTTGCGACCTCTTTGTCTTTTGTCTTCACCTCGTGTCAGATGAAGATAATGCTGACCAAGTTGACCCGCAGCAATGGAGTTTTTTAGTCATTCCGACAGAAGATCTAAGATCAAAGCGAAAATCTATGGTTTTATCAAAGGCTTTGGATAAGTGGACTCCAATAAAATGGCCTGAATTAGCAGAAAAAGTTGAAGTGGTTGCAAACCGACTATAAATAATATTTAACAACGGAATCGTCAGCCAAAGCAACGCTTCAACAGGGACGCAGCCTGCCCGTTTTGATTTCTTTCTGCCAAATTATAAACTGTAATCGCATTCACACTAATCCGCACGCCGGTTAAGCGCCGGGTCGTTAGGGGTACTTTTTAATTTAACGTCTACAAAAAATGAAATGCGAAAATTGCGGCGAAAATATTCCACTTTGGCAAACAGAATATAATCTGGATGGTATAACGGTTTGTTTCGATTGCTATAGCAATAATTACGAAGACATAAAGTATCGTGCTAAGCAAAAAGGAAAAACCAAAAAAAAGAAAGTTGTAACGACTAATTCTGAGAATGAAACCAATAGTTATTCAGATGACGATTTCTTTTCGACTAATGGTAGAATAAGAAGAAGCACCTACTTCTTTCGGACTCTCTTCTTAGCAATTCCTTTCACTATAATTTCATTAATTCCTCAAAGTTCGCAAGAACCAGGTCCAGCTATACTTTTCATTTTAGTAGCGATTGGATTTGGGATTTTGCAAATAATCCAAGCGATTAAAAGATTGCACGATATCGATTTAGGTGGAGAGTATATTTTACTCAGTTTCATTCCAATCGTCAATCTTATATTTGGACTTTATATTCTTTTTAAAGAAGGTACATCAGGTCCAAATCAGTATGGCGAAGATCCTAAAAAAAATGAAAGAACTTCAGAGAATAAACTGAATTCATCAGCCTCTAATCTTAAAGAAACCATTTCAAACAAAATGCAATCTTCAACAAATGAAAATACTCAAAACCATGGATTAGACGATCTTGAAAAATTAGCTGATTTAAAAGATAAAGGTATTATTACAGAAGAAGAGTTTGTTGCAAAGAAGAAACAAATATTAGGTTTGTAACCCTAGCGTAAGAATAAAAGTATCCCTAACAGCCATAAAGCGGCCAGTTCTTGCCAACCTCTCTTTTTATAGTTACTCTTTAATTTTAAACAATATTCAACACGTTGGCGCCTGCACCTTACGTATAATGCCGTTATAGGGCTTTAAATAAAATGGACCTAAATCAAGATATAGTTAACTTAATCATTGGGCTGAGTATTCTGGTCGGTGCACTACAGTGTTTCTTCGGCTATCGAATATTTAAATTCATTCTCGGGCTTACCGGGTTTTTGATTGGTGGTGTATTGGCGGGTGCGATGGGTTATTCATTTGCACAGGAAAAAGCCTTTGCCCTCTTAGCAGGCTTGGCCGGAGGATTTATCGGTGCAACGCTAATGGTTATGCTATACTACGTAGGCATATTCTTGATCGGCGCTCTCCTTGGTGGTTTTCTTGGAACTGTTCTTTACGCAGTTGCCGAAAGTAACCCAGAACCAGCGGTCTTGCTCATACTTGCTGTAATCACTGGAGTCATAGCTTTGATCTCCCAAAAATTAATGATAATTGTTTCGACGGGATTTGGTGGTGCATGGTTAGTGGTTATCGGAATTGCCTCTTTAACTACCGAAATTGTTGATTTAAGCAATTTTGACCAGATTTTCAGTTCGGGCGGCAGTTACTTGTATGCTATCATATTGTGTTGGCTTACGCTTGGGATCGTTGGTGTCATTGTGCAATACCGTTCAGAGCCCAAAAAGAAACCCCAACCATCTTTTGCACCCAACAGTGAAGAAGCGGCCGGACCTTACCTGCATTAATGAGTCGTGAAATTAGTAAAGAGTAGCCTAAACCGTTAAAATAATTTCTAATCCTAACAGACGATGGACGATTTAGTCGCAGTTTTGTTGGTGTTATTAGTAAGTGGTTTTGTTTGGCTAATTTCACTAATGCGTAAAAAAATATTGAGTCTATTCAGAGGTTGGTTTGGCGAAAAAAAGACTACTTTCTATCTGTGGCTATCGCTCAATTCGAAAGTATACCGAAAATTTCATGATATCATCATAAAAACAGAAAACGGTACAACTCAAATTGACCACCTTCTTGTATCACCATATGGACTGTTCATAATTGAAACAAAGAATATAAAAGGGTGGATATTTGGAGCTGAGGATCAAAAAAGATGGACGCAGTCCCTTTATGGAAGTAATTATTCATTCCAGAATCCGATAAGGCAAACCTTTAGGCAAAAAAAGGTTATTTCTGAATTTTTCGGGGTCAATGAATCAATCGTACATACTGTTATTTATTTCATCGGTGATTGTAAATTTAAAACAGAGTTGCCAGATAACGTTATAAACTCCCGGCTGGGCAAGCACATTAAACAGTTTAAGGATCGGGTTCTTTCATCTGAAGAAATTGATCGCGTAGTCGGGGAAATTGAATACTACGTTTCTGAGTCTTCACTCACCACAAAAGACCATGTACAATCATTGCGTGAAAGGCATAATTCAACAACAGTTTGCCCGAAATGCGGTTCGCAGTTAGTTGAGAGAACAGCGAAAAAAGGTCCTAATGCTGGTACAAAATTTTTAGGATGCGAAAACTACCCAAAATGTCGCTTTACAAAAGATATATAATAGAATCTAAACTACATTAAAACGTATTTTGCTAGAGATAAAAAATAAACTGACATAAGGCTCCCTATAACCCGCATTTAGCAGATAGTCCTCCCTCCTTCTCCTGAATGCTATCGGGATTCGGGGTGCAGGCTTCCGCTCGTTTTGTTTTCTGGGTGCCAACTAGTAAACTCCAATCGCATTCACTAATCCCTAATTAACTCTGCCTGATGGACACTTGGTTTGTGTATATGATCCGCTGTACCGACGATAGCCTGTATACCGGAAGCACAAACGATGTGATCCGCCGCTGGCATCAGCACCGAAAAGGCTATGGCGCCAAATACCTGCAAGCCCATACCCCGAAAGCCGTAGTGTTTGTTGAGCAGCACCCTGGGCGCTCCGAGGCTTGCAAGCGTGAACATGAGATCAAGCAATATTCTAGAGAGGAAAAGGAGTCATTAATTACAGAGGCTTATCAGTTTTAAGACGACGATAAAGCTAGTACATCTGCAGCAGCTCCAGCGCTTCAACGCGGATCCCGACAGTGGTCGGGACAGGCAGCACCTCGCCCTCCGAATGCTCGGGGCCCTTTCTGGCTTTTTAGCTTCTCGTTCATTATTTAACGGGTCAACCTTCATTCGCGTGCAGCTTATGCGCTAGATCTTAAGGCTTACTAAAATAAACTTTAGCTATTTATGAAATGTGATAACTGTGATAGAGAAACATCAATATGGGGTGGGAAAAGTCACTCCGTTGGTGATATGGAAGTATGTCCCGATTGTTTTAACAATAGTTATGAAGAAGTCAAAGCCAAAGCTATGGATCCAAACTTTGAATCAGGATCTTCGAAAAAATCAAATTCTGGCTCAGATATTCATCCTGAAGATCTAGAAAATATCACCTTAACTACGGAAACCAACACAAAAGATTTAGAAATAGAAGAACGCTTAGCGGTCATAAGTTCTGAGTCAGCTCTAGGTATGAATATGTTTCGGGACATCTTCACGAATATCAGAGATTTAGTTGGTGGTCAAAGTGTCTCAACACAAAAGATTCTCAAAAATTTAAAGTCAACTGTTTTTCAGGATATAAAAGAGCAAGCATACAAACTTGGAGCTGATGCAGTAGTCGCAATCGATTTAGATTATAGTGAATTTTCAGGTTCAGGAAAATCGATGTTATTCTTAGTTGCAACCGGTACGGCAGTCAAATTGAAAGAAGAAGATATAAATCAGGATCAAACGTAAGTCTAACCCGCGCAGACAGCCATCGGGACAGGCTTGGCAACCAATTTTCGCTGATCACGGTCGGACTACTATACCTGCGCTAAAACTTCAATAAACAGGCCCTATTTTTGCTCTTCAACAGATATGCATAATACATACTCTCTCTTTTTACCTTGAAATGAAAAAGGCTTCACTAAACAAACACTTAAGTGCTTGCTCAACGAAACCTTGGCGTAGTTATGCGGAGAGAGGGGGATTCGAACCCCCGGTACGCGCGAAGCGCACACACGCTTTCCAAGCGTGCGCCTTCGACCGCTCGGCCACCTCTCCAAAGAAGAACGCAAATATAGCTTAATATCTCTGGGATATCAATGCTAAAATCCAAAGGTAAAGATCTGCTTACTGTATGCACGCACCGGCTTTCCATTTTTTTGTGCGGGACGAAATTTCCACTGCTGGGCAGCACTGATTGTAGCTTCCATAATGCCATAACCAATGCTATCTACCAGTTTGGGACGGTTGCTGTCTTCCTCGTAAACTTTAATTGTAGCTATACTAACATCTTCTACTCTGCCATCGGTACCTACCAAAAAACTGACGGTTAATTCGGCCTTGATATCTGCTTTTTGAGCCGCATCCGGTGTATTAGCTTCGACAATACGTATTACGCTGGGCGGCTGCTGGGGACTGCTGGCAATATCGTCTGACCGGCCCATTGCTCCCCTCTTTGAAGTTGATAACGTATCAGAAAAATCCGATGGGTCGATGTTATCAAAAGTGATGACTTTATCCCTAATAATCTCATCGTTTGGTACAGGAACAGGAATTTGTGGTTTGGGCGGAGCAGGCGGGCTGCTGGCTTGTTCGGTAATCACCGCTTCCTCCATCATAACGACATCCTCGTTATAGGATACCGGCTCTTTTTTATTCTTGGTCTCATCGGTGGGCCATAAATTAAATACAGCAATAAAAATTAATTCAGCAACGACGATAGCCCCCAAAATACGCTGGCGATAAGCTATATTGGGCGATGCGTTATGATTTTGGGAGTGAGTCAAGTAGCAAAATATTAGTTTATGTCATGGTTTTGCTGCGCATTGCAGACAGCTCTCTATTAAACAACACGCTAACTCTTTCTTTTATTTCACCGGCCGAATTAAACTCTGAGACCTTAATAGGATCAAGCACTGATATTTCAAAATCTTGTTTGGGATTTATTTGCCAGCTGCCGGACGGCATAGCTTGATAACTGCCGTCAATTACAACAGGCAGTATATTGAAATCATACCGCTTTGCAAGCTTAAAAGCCCCATTTTTAAGCGACTGTATCTCTCCATTCTCAGTTCGGGTACCCTCGGGAAAAATCATGCCCGGTATGCCCTGCTCGATAGGTTCAACAAGAGTATCCATTTTCTTAAACGACCGCATACTTCTACGATCGATGGCAATATGGCCGGTTAGATAAATAAGCCATCCTAAAATTGGAATTTTAAATAGACTGCTTTTGGCTACCCATTTCATATTCCAGGGCAGTAAATACATCAACGGCATATCCAAAAAACTTTGATGATTGGCCACCACAATTGTTGGCTGCGATACTTTTTGGGGCTCGTCTCCATTTATATCAAAAGACCAGCCAGGATTTACTTTCATCATCAGCCATCCCAATCCACTGAGTACCTGATTGGGCATTTTGTTGTAGGAATCAAAAGGAGCGGTAATGATATACAGCAATAAAACAATTATAAAAAAGACAATAATACACACCGCCCAATACATCCAAATAGCAATGCTGAAAATGGTTTTCATGATGCGACCTCAAGATTCAAGTTCTTGCAATGCTCTTCGGATAAATCCATTACTCTCTTTCAGCTTTTGTTCGGCCTCTACCTTATCCAAATCGCCCAGCGCCATCAATAGCGCCGTCTTAACGTGTCCACCGGAGGTCTCAAGATACTGCTCGGCTTTTTTATAATTAACATCAGCAAACATCATAATAATTCGCTTTGAGCGTTCCTCCAGCTTTTGATTTGAGAGCTGTAAGTCCACCATAACATTTTCATATACCTTTCCCCGGCGAATGTTGGCACCCGTCGTCAGCATGTTCAGTACCATCTTCTGTGCTGTTGCACTTTTCATGCGTGTACTCCCCATAATAACCTCCGGTCCCACGGGAATATCAATAAGTACATCCACATCAATAGTAATTTGCGATCCCGGAACGGTAGTCACAAAAATGGTATGACACCCCTGTTCTCTTGCCAATTTTAGTGCTCCGTGCACGTAGGGCGTACGTCCACTGGCTGCCAGTCCACATACAATATCAGCGGCTGTTAAATCAACTTCCTTTAGTGCCTCCCTCCCATTTTCCTCGTAATCCTCAGCTCCCTCCTGGGCTTCAAACACCGCCTCTTTTCCGCCGGCAATAAGTCCCATTACTTGACCGGGATCCGATCCAAAAGTGGGTGGACATTCGGCGGCATCCAAAATACCTAAACGGCCGCTGGTTCCGGCACCAACGTAAATAAGCCTCCCTCCTGCATCAAAGGCTTCCTTTACAAGGTCAATGGCTTCGGCAATTTCGTCGAGCTTTTTTTCGACTTCACCGGCAACTTTTTGATCCTCGGCATTGATAAGACCGGCAATTTCACGAGAATCTGCCAAATCTATTTTTCTTGTGGATGGGTTACGCTGCTCGGTATCTAACTTTTTAAGCTGCGAAAACAGTGAATCGTCTTTTTTTTCCACTTCTATACCTGTTGATTAACACTCCCAGTAACGGTAAGGTAAAGAATTGCAATTTTACTTTTAATTGCATCCGACAAATAAAAGATACTATCGATTCCGCCGGTTCCACCATTCAGAACTTACACCACCATTGGTGGTAGCCTGTCTTGTGTGTTCGGTATCTTCAGAACCGTCTTCTTCCTGTTTTAACAACGTGGCAGCTAATGCTTTGACGTTATCATTATCAGTAATAGAATTATCTAATTTCTCTCTGCCAAAGTGATCCGGAACGAAATGAGTATCATAGTTACCTGATGTAAATGACTCGTGATTAAGCACATATTTACAAAATGGAATAGTCGTGCGACATCCCGCAATTTCATATTCATCGAGTGCGCGCAACATCCGTTTGATAGCATGGTCACGGTCGTTACCATAGGTGCACAGTTTCGAAATCATCGGATCATAATTGATCGTCACCTCTTGCCCTTCCTCAACACCGGAATCCACGCGAACCCCATTACCTGACGGTATGCGGTGCTTATGAAGCGTTCCGGTACTCGGCAGAAAGTTATCCCGCGGATCTTCAGCATAAATTCGACATTCCACGGCGTGACCATCCATGGTGACATCCTCCTGCTCAATAGGAAGTTCTTTTCCTTCGGCTACTAAAATTTGAAGCGCTACCAAATCCAATCCTGTAATCAGCTCTGTAACCGGATGTTCAACCTGCAGACGTGTATTCATCTCCAGGAAATAAAAATTACGGTCGGCATCCACCAGAAATTCAATTGTGCCTGCACCAACATAATCCACCGCTTCAGCTGCGTCAATAGCGGCTTCAGCCATTTCTGCACGCAGGTCATCCGTTAAAATAGAGCATGGAGCTTCTTCAATAACTTTCTGGTGCCTCCGCTGTATAGAACATTCGCGATCAAAAATGTGGAGCGTATTCCCATGTTCATCCGCCAAGATCTGGAATTCAACATGTCGCGGTTCAACCAAATATTTTTCAATATAAACACGGTCATCCCCAAAGGCATTGCGAGCCTCTGATTTAGCTGCTTTAATACCCGACTCAAACTCTTCTTTGTTATCTACAATACGCATCCCTTTACCGCCACCGCCGGCCGCGGCTTTTACGAGGACAGGGTATCCAATGTCATCGGCAATTTTTTCTGCTTCATTAATGTCTTTAAGCTCTTTTTTGGTCCCGGGCGGAAAAGGGACATTAGCTTTACTCATAATTTCCCGGGCTGCCGTTTTATCTCCCATAGACTTTATGGCGTGGGCATCCGGACCAATAAAAATGATGCCCTCTTCTTTACATCGCTCAGAGAAATCGCCGTTTTCACTTAAAAAACCGTAGCCCGGATGAATAGCATCGGCCCCCGTATCCTTAGCTGCCTGAATAATCTTGTCAACTACCAGGTAACTTTCGGCTGAAGAAGCCGGACCAATATGCACTGATTCATCAGCTTGCAGTACATGCGGGGCATCGGCATCAGGCGTAGAATAAACAGCCACCGTTTCTTTACCCAATTCTTTACAGCTTCTAATGACCCGCAGTGCAATTTCACCGCGGTTGGCAATCAAAATTTTGTTAATCTCTGGCATAACTAACTATATAATATGTGTTTTTAGCATGTTTGACCATAATTCCCATTCATCCCCCTCGAGATCCCAGATATCCAGATCATGTTCAATATATTTCATCCGTAACACATCACTCATTCGGTCCGCATAGTGCTTACGATCGTCATTCTCATAGCTAACCAATCGAAAGTCAACGTCACGAATATTATCGAGTGTTGATTGTTGATTTAGATTTGGGATAAAATCGGTGGGATTGTTGTAATATACGTTATCATCATAAAAATCATCCATCCACGGCGTTATATCATAAATGCCGCTCATTCCAATTGCTTTACCAAACAATTTTGGGTGCTTTAATGCGATTGAGACGGCATGATATCCTCCAAAATCGGTACCGGCTATAATGATATAATTAATGTTACTTTGTTCTTTTACATAAGGAACGACCTCTTCAACCAAGTACGATTCGTACTGTTGATGGCGAACCAGTCGTTGTTTAGGAGAGGTATTAGAATTACAAAAGCTTTCTCCATCAACCGAAGAGAGGCAAAAAAGCTGGTTAAACCCATTTTCGAGCTGATATGAAATAGCATCTACCATCCCATATTCTTCCCACTGGCTAGAATCGGCTTCTCTTGTCGGCAGTGCTATAAGCGGTGTCCCTGAAGTACCATACGTAGTTAACTTCATGTCCTTGCCAAGACTAGGACTCCGCCATTCCGTTGTCTCTTTATTCATTTTTTTACTATTCAGATACAAATAAATTGGATAGAATATAACAGTTCGACACCTTTTCTGTAAACGTCAAACCAAAATTTATCTACCCACTCTCGGATCTCATTTTAAAGTATGCACTGGGAAGGATGGAAAGCTTCTCTGTGGTATTCAAATAGGCTCTCCTCTCAAAGACATTATATTCGTTTTCCTCAATTTTGTCGAGGATCCGGCTGTAATTTTGGCGGGCTAAATATACAGGCAATCGACTATCACGGGCAAGCAGCGCAATTCCTATGTCCGATCGATTATAATAGCGGCGGGTACGATCAATCTGGAATGCCAGTAAGTCTTTTACTGACTCGTCAAGCGAGTAATTAAACAGATCTTGCTCGCTCACGTCAAATCTAGCTAAATCTTCTTGGGGAATATATATCCGGTTTCGGCGTAGATCCTCTCCCACGTCACGTAAAATATTCGTGAGCTGCATAGCAATCCCCAAATCTACAGCATACCCTAAGGCTTCTTTGGATTCATAGCCAAATACACGGCTGGTCATTAATCCCACTATAGAGGCAACTTTAAAAGAGTAATCATATAGCTCTTCAAATGTCTGATAGCGATTTTTAAAAAGATCTACACATACTCCTTCCATCAGCTCGAATGGTAATTCAATGGGGATATGATGCCGCTTCAGAATATCTGAAAAGGCAATAAGTATGGCATTATCATGAGCACGCCCTTCATAAGTATCCTGCAGTTTTTTCTTCCAGTTGTCCAGCCGTCTTCGTATATCTGCTTCCGCAAGCTCTTCTTTTTCCAGTAAGTCTTCCGCTTCATCAACCAAATCATCGATATAGCGACAAAGACTATAAATTGCAAAGATGCCCCGTTGCTTGTAATTAGGTAAAAATCGCGTAGCCATGTAAAAAGTCTTTGCATGGTGACGCGTAATTTCTCTACACTCGCTATAAGCCTCTTTAAGATGCTCTTCGTCAAGCTCATCAATAACGGATCGGTGCATCGAAGTCCGCTGGTAAATCGGCTTTATGAGTGCATACGGTATGCGAAGAAGGTCAGTCATCCAGGGCAAACACCACTTAACTCTTTATTTAATTATAGGTCTTCCTACTTACCTAAGTCATGATTCTTCCAAATAGTTCCCGATAATAAGTTAACTATATAAATTTCCGAATAACTTTAAGTTTTAAATTTCAATTCTTCCAAACTTTTTCAGATTTTTCTATTCACCTTTTATTCGAAATAATAATTAATTCTGTGAGTTCAACAGCCATCGATTCTGCCGCGCTTAAAAACTGCATTACTGAAACCAATGTACCCGGTTATGAAAATCCATACCGTGGTAAAGTACGAGATGTTTATAATATAGAGGATGATAAACTTGGTATAGTAGCCAGCGATCGCATCTCGGCTTTCGACCACATTATGAAGCAAGCGATTCCCTATAAGGGACAAATTTTAAATTCGCTTGCTGCCTTTTCATTCAACCATGTGGATGATGTAGTAGACACTCATGTTGTTGACGTTCCCCACCCCAATGTCACTATTGCTAAAAAGTGTGAGCCTATTCCCATTGAAGTAGTCATTCGGGCATGTTTAACAGGACATGCAGCACGGGTGTATAATTCCGGCAAGCGTACACTCTGCGGCGTTGAACTGCCGGATGGAATGCTTATCAACCAAAAGTTTGAACAGCCTATCTTAACCCCGGCTACTAAAGCCGAAGAGGGGCATGATGAAGATATTTCTGAACAAGAAATCCTTGAACAAAATATTGTAGATCCTAAAATCTGGGAAGAAGTTCGGAATAAGGCATTTAAAGTTTTTGAACGGGGGCAAAAAATTGCTAATGAGCAGGGGCTCATCCTGGTTGATACGAAATACGAATTCGGACTTTACAATGGCAAAGTCACGCTCATTGACGAAGTGCATACTGCCGACTCTTCACGTTATTTTTACGCGGATGGATATGAGGAACGTTTAAAAAATGAAGAGCCACAAAAACAATTATCCAAAGAATTTTTACGTGAATGGCTGATGGACCACGACTTTCAGGGTAAAGAAGGGCAAACACTGCCAAACCTGCCGGATGACTTTCGCATCAAGGTATATAAACGCTACACCGAATTGTTTGAAAAGCTTACCGGCAATTCATTCGAGCCTACAGCACTATCTATGGATACATTCAATCAAGAACTGAAAGATATATTCGACCAATATTAACTAAGGTCTAATCGGAGGCTTGAAATAATTTTAAAAGACAGACGATTATCAGAGCGACTGACTACGATTAGATTTTTTATTACGCTGTCACAGAAGGCACTTCAATTTTATCCGAAAATTGGGCTAATACCTTCTTGCCCTGTCTAGCCTTTTTAGCAAAAACTTTTTCCTTTTCGTTTTGAGCAAGGTATTCTTCAAATGAAGATTGCTCAGCGCTATCCAAATTTCCATCCAAATAATCAGTCAAAAAATCGGTGAGTACGGTATCACGGTCAAATGCAGTAGTATCCATAAATAAGAGGGTAATAGATTATATAACAAGTTCAAAACAACTATCTATTACCCTCTTACTGAATTATG
This sequence comes from Fodinibius salinus, assembly GCF_008124865.1. Classification (NCBI taxonomy): domain Bacteria; kingdom Pseudomonadati; phylum Balneolota; class Balneolia; order Balneolales; family Balneolaceae; genus Fodinibius; species Fodinibius salinus. Next base: position 804,472 of record NZ_VNHY01000001.1, read on the forward strand.
CGGATTTTGTTTCCGGATAAACATAATTTTCTAATTGTTCTTGTAATTTAGCACGTCCACGGTTAATACGAGACTTTACGGTACCCATCGGCAAGTCAGCTATTTCGGAAATTTCTTCATACGAAAGCTGCTGTAAATCCCGAAGCACCACTACTTCCCTAAAATCATCACTCAACTCCATTAGAGCATCTTCAAGCTCATCAACACACATTTTTTCGTGGAGGGAATCATCGGGCAGAATACCGTTATCTTCCAATTTCATCGGACGATCTTCGGAATCATCAGGATCTTTATGAATCGTCACCTTTGTCATGCGTTTTTTCTTCTTGTATAAGCTTTTCGCCAAATTTACCGCGATGGTATACATCCATGTAGAAAATTTGGCTATGGGCTTATAAGAATGGCGACTTCGAAATACCCGGAAGAAGGTCTCTTGTACCAAATCTTCAGAATCTTGGTGATCATGCGTATAACCGTATAAAAAATTGTGTAATCGATCCTGATATCGTTCAACCAATAAATTAAACGCTTCTTCATACCCGGACTGAAATTTGGCCATCAAATCCTCATCCGACATATTCTTAAACTCAACTTTGGATACAGCTTGCATATAGACCCCTGTTTCTTATTTGCGATTCGTGGAGTCATCAGCCTTCTGTATCGCATCACATACTAGCTGATGATCCGCTTAATCAACAGGAGAAATATTGTCGGGGGATCCATCTTGGTAAAGCCTTTTGATGCTCGATCGGCATCCAAGAGCGCTTCAAAGATTCTGGGCATTTCGGCCAGCTTAAAAGCTGAAGCATCTTCCCAAAGCTTATTGAAGTACCAGTTGTTACTGATACCCAAGGTGTTTTGAACTTGTTGCTTGGAACTACCCTGTCCAGCTAACCGGCGAATTTGCCAGATGTTTGAAAACACATTATAAAAGAACCCCACGGAACGAATAATTTCTCCCGTGTTCGCTTTAGAATGTTGCAACATCTGTTCCGCTATGAACAAGGCTTCTTCCAAGTTACGCTCAATTACGGCGTCTTTAAGCTCAAACACCGAATATTCGCGATAAAGACCAATTACTTTTTTTATATGACTCTCTTTGATGGTTTCTGAAGTGTCCATAAAAGTACACACTTTATCTATTTCTGTGGACAGTAGCTTCAGATTATTACCCACATATTGCGACAGCATTTGTGCCGCAGGCGGAGCTATCTTTTTGCCATGCTGATCTCGTGCCCATGCAATGATCCAGTCAGGAAGGCGGTAGTCAGGCACTTCTTCAAATTCATGAAAGCCGGCATGTTTTTTAAAGGCTTTGCCAATCTTTGATCGGCCGGAGGGTTTTTGGGTATCAATGCAAACAAATAATGTGGTAGGATTGGGCTGCTCCAGGTATGGGATCAGATCATTAACTTCACCCTCATACCCTTCATCCGTGGCGGCATAGCTCTTCAACTCGCTAAAATTACGCAAAATAACAATACGTTGATCTGCCATCATGGGATAGCTGCGAATAATAGAAAGCACCTTTTCAGGGGAAACATCACGCCCATAAAGCAGATCAAAATTAAAATCTTTCTGATCTTCGGGGATTAATTCTTCAACCGCCTCCTGCAGCTTGTCCAGAAAGAACTCCTCATCTCCATAGAAAAAATACACCGGTTTCCGCTCTTCCGAATGAAGCTCATCCAGAATTTCTGAGTAAAGCTCTATACTGGTTTTTTTGGCCACTTTGTTATTGGTTATTTGTTAATGGTTATTAGGTAAAAACCCAATAACCAATAACGATTAACAATAAACTACGGACTAAGTCGTCCCATCATACGGGGAAATGGAATAGTCTCTCTAACATGATCCAGACCACAAAGCCAGGCCACCGTTCGTTCCAGCCCCAATCCAAAACCCGAATGGGGCACAGATCCATACTGGCGCAAGTCTAAATACCACTGGAAAATATCTTCCGGCAAATTATGCTCTTCTACCCGTTTTTGGATCGTTTCCAAGTCATCTTCGCGCTCACTACCGCCGATAATTTCACCGTAGCCTTCAGGAGCCAGCATATCACATGCCATTGCTAGCTTTTCATCCTCAGGATCACGCTTCATATAAAAAGCCTTAATGTCAGCCGGAAAACGATGTACTAAAATGGGCGTATCGTATTTCATTGTCAGCAGCGTTTCGTCACTCCCACCAAAATCTTCGCCCCACTCAAAGTTGAGGGCCGATTCGCGCCAGTCGGGGATATTGCGCAAATCTTCTTCAATCTGATCGAGCCTATTACCGATTTCTTTCACTCGCTGATCGATCTGTGCTTTGCGCCACTTCTTGGCCTGCCCTTTTTCTTTTTTAATCTCTTCGCGCTCTTCTTTAAGCTCTTCGATTTCCTGTTTGCGATCTTCCACCATCTGGTCCAACATAGCGGCCATATCATCGCTCTTAAGCTGTTCTACAGCTTCGGTATATGATATGCGGGGAAACTCTCCTTCTACCGTTTTACGTAGCTTTTCAGTATCACGTTCAAGAGCATTAAGCTCTTTGGGACATCGATCAAGCACGCGCTTAACAATAAATGTGACAAAATCTTCGGCCAGATCCATATTGTCAACCAAATCATAAAAAGCCATTTCCGGCTCAATCATCCAAAACTCGGTAAGGTGGCGTCGTGTTTTGCTCTTTTCAGCCCGAAAAGTTGGTCCGAATGTATAAATCAATCCATGTGCCATGGCCATCGCTTCACCATACAGCTGACCGGACTGCGTAAGATAAGCCTGGTCATCAAAGTATTCGGTCTCAAAAAGATTAGTTGTACCCTCAGCGGCATTGCCGGTAAAGATGGGGGCATCCATTTGTATAAAACCACGTTCTTGGAAAAAAGTATGGATAGCATAGATTATCTCGTTACGCACACGCATCGCCGCCCACTGACGCTTGCTGCGTAACCACAGGTGTCGGTTTTCCATCAGAAAATCAACACCGTGCTCTTTGGGCGTAATGGGATAATCCTCAGCAACCTGGTAAATTTCCAAATCGGTAACCTGCAGCTCATGTCCGCCGATACTGCGCTCATCTTCAACGACCGTTCCAGTAATTTTAAGCGAACTTTCCTGCCGGAGTGCTTCTGTCTGCTCCCAAGCTTCATCACTGACAGCATCTTGCGCCACTACGCATTGACAAATGCCGGAACCGTCACGCATTTCAACAAAATAAAGACTTCCACTGCTGCGATAATTATATACCCAGCCTTTTAACGTTACTTCTTCATCAACGTGGTCAGATAAATTGCTGATGTAAACCATGCTTCTACAAATAATTTTGGTGAATATTTTGAATACGTAAAGAGCTCGAATCTAACCATTTCTGACCAGACTCGAAATGAATCAACAGTTATTCTTCGGGCAATAAAACTGCCTCGGAAAATACGTCACTGTCAAAGAAATTCTGTGCAAATAATTGTATTTCTTCCGATGTCACACTATCAATTTTTTGAATGAGTTCATCCAGTGTAACAAACCGGTCATAATAAATTTCACTTTTCGCTAATCGTGACATCCGATTTTTCATGCTTTCAACTGAAAGTAAAAGCTTACCTTTAAGCTGTGACTTTGCCTCTGAAAGTTCCTTTTCGGGGATGGCACTCTGTCGCAGAGTATCAAGCTCTTGGTTAATCAGTTCCCGAACGTGATCTACATATTCTTGGTCAGTCCCTACATAAATACCATACAGACCCGTATCCTGGTACGACTGATTGAAGGAGGTAATGCTATAACAATAACCATATTTTTCGCGCACATTTTGGTGAAGTCGAGAACTCATCCCACCTCCAAGTACCGTATTAGCTAGTAGTAGGCTAAACTTGTCATCGTGATTATAGTCTAAACCTCGTCGCCCTGTTATTAAATGTGTTTGTTCAATCGACTTGTGCAACGCAATATCATTAACGTCGTACTCAGGCAGCTCTTCATTTTTCTGCACTGTATCATGGGAAGTAACTGAGCTAAAATAATTGGATACTAACTCAACAACCTGATCGTGCTCCATATTTCCGGATACGGAGATCAATAAATTGGACGGCTGATATCGCTGTTCCATATAATCGTATAAATCCTGGCGCTCAAAAGCTGACACGGTCTCTTCAAAACCGAGTGTTGAATTGCCCAGCGGATGTCCGTCAAAAATATTGGCACTAAACTGTTCAAAAAGATAATCGTTGGGACTATCACGGTACATTTTCATCTCTTCTATAACCACCTTTTTTTCCTTCTCAATTTCCTTTTCCGGAAATGAAGGGTGCAGTACCATATCGGAAAGCACATCGAGAGCTCGCTCCAACTGCGTATTTAAACAGCGTGAATAGTAACAAGTATATTCTGAAGAAGTAAAAGCATTGAGATATCCTCCTACCGACTCCATACTCATGGCAATATCAAGCGAAGACCGATTTTCGGTCCCCTTAAACAGCATATGCTCTAAAAAATGTGTTACCCCGGCCTGCTGTGGTGTCTCGTTGCGGCTACCGGTCTTTGCCCAAATACCTACTGCTACACTTTTAACACTTTCAATACGCTCTGTAACAATGGTCAGCCCATTGCTGAGTTTGGTCTTATCAACTGCTTGTAGTTCATCTTCAGTACTTTTTGTGTGCATAAAGCCTCAATTTTTGGGAGATAACATATTCGGTTGTAGCTGTGGTAAGCGTAACACTTCCACATGTGTAGTGTACATCAAATGAAAATATCTGATATACCCATGATATTTGATCAAAAGAAAACGCCATCCCGACTAGTCGAGATGGCGCATAAGTTATTAAGATCTATGACGGTACAATAAATTAGTCTTCTTCACCGTCTTTGGAGATCAGCGCCTTACGAGAAAGACGAAGCTTATCGCCATGTTCAATCTTAAGCAACTTCACTTCTAACTCATCTCCTACCGAAAGGACGTCACTGACGTTGTCAACGTGGCTGTGATTAATCTCAGACACGTGAAGCAGTCCGTCTCTACCGGGCACAATCTCTACAAAAGCACCATAGTCTTTGATTGCTTGAACGGTACCCTGATAGGTCGCTCCTTCTTCTAGGTGACCAACGATGCCTTCAATACGCTTCTTGGCTTCCTTAACATTGGCAAGCTCATCACCGGTAATGGATATTTTACCTACATCGCGCTCTTCATCTTCTTCAACCCAGATTTCGGTATTCGTTTCTTTTTGGAGTGTCTGAATAACTTTTCCGCCAGGACCAATAACTGACCCTATCTCATCCGTATCAATTTCCATATTGATGAATTGCGGAGCATACTCAGAAATATTTTCACTAGGTTCCGAAATGGTTTCTGACATTTTATCCAGAATGTGTAAGCGTCCCTGTCGAGCCTGCTCAAGTGCTTCTTCAAGCTTTTCAAAGGAAATTCCGCTAACTTTCATATCCATCTGGCAAGCCGTAATACCATCTTTACTACCCGCTGTTTTAAAGTCCATGTCTCCCATGAAATCCTCTTCACCGCGAATGTCGGAGAGAATAACTTCATTCTCATCGCCTACAATCATTCCCATTGCTATTCCGGCAACAGGTTTTTTGAGTGGTACACCAGCATCCATCAGCGCCATGGATCCACCGCAAACGGAGGCCATTGATGATGAACCATTTGACTCAGTAATGTCCGAAATTACGCGGATCACATAGCCAAACTCTTCAAAACTGGGCATAAGCTGACTAATTGCACTCTCGGCCAAATGGCCGTGTCCTTTCTCACGTCGGCCGGGACCTCGCATATAGCCCGCTTCACCAACACTAAAGTTAGGGAAGTTATAGTGCAGATAGAATTTCTTGTCTTCTTCAGTCAGCAGTGTATCAATAGCTTGGGCATCCTTCTGCGTACCAAGCGTTACCGATACAAGTGCTTGTGTTTCGCCACGCGTAAAAATGGAAGAACCATGTGTACGAGCAAGATAATCTGTTTGGCTCCAGATATCACGAACGTCCTCGGGAGAGCGACTGTCAATGCGACGCTTCTTCTCGAGAATCATACTACGAAGTTGCTCTTTCTCAATCTTGCTGAGAACATCTTTAATTGCTCCAGACTCTTCAGCATATTCTTCAATTGCAGTCAGCTCTTCAACGACTCCATCTTTAATATCGTCAAGTCGTGCGCTGTATTCTTCTTTGCCAAGTCCTACATTGACAAGCTCTGCAATTTTATCATCCGCAAGCTCATGTACCTTAGCTTTGAGATCTTCATCAACAGGCTCTGGCTCGAAATTACGTTTCTCCTTTCCAAACTCTTCGCGCAGCTCTTCCTGAAAAGCACAAAGTTTTTTGATGGATTTATGAGCAGCTTTAATAGCATCAAGCATTTCAGATTCGGAAATTTCTTCCATCTCTCCTTCCATCATGATAACGCTCTCTTCAGTACCACCGATAATCATATCGATGTCACTGTTTTCCATTTCACTGATGGTGGGGTTAATGATAAACTCACCGTCAACGCGTCCTACGCGAACTTCGGCAATAGGTCCTGCAAAAGGAACATCAGAAATATGCAAAGCTGCAGAAGCTCCTACGCCGCCAAGCACATCTCCGTTATGTTCACCGTCTGAGGAATAAACTTTACAAATAATTTGGGTATCACAGCGGTATCCATCCGGAAAAAGCGGACGGAGGCTACGGTCAATAAGACGGCTGGAAAGTACTTCTTTATCGTTGGGGCGACCTTCGCGCTTTATAAAGCCACCGGGAAATTTACCTCCAGCAGAAAAACTTTCACGTAAATCAACTGTTAATGGGAAAAATGGTTTATCAGATTGTTCTTTAGAACTCACGGCTGTACATAGCACCATTGTATCGCCCATGCGAACCATTACAGCGCCGTCGGCCTGCTTTGCAATGCGGCCGGTCTCAACTGATAGTGTTTTACCGGGCGCAAACTCTACACTTTTAAATTCTTCTTTCATCGTAATACTATATTCAATTCAAATTCAATTTATATTTTCTTCTCCATCAGACAATATCTTCAAGAAATTCGTACGCTAAAACTCAGGTGGGATAATAAGTTGATCACTCTGACAGCAGAAATGAAATAAAATAAGTGAACACATCTAATGATATGCTCACCCATACTTACTTACGAATTCCTAAATCTTCAATAAGTTCCCGGTAGGCCTCAATATCATTATCTTTAAGATAGTTCAACAATCTTTTGCGCTTTCCTACCAGTTGAAGCAAACCTCTGCGTGAGGCATGATCCTGAGTATTATCTTCTAGATGATCTGTCAGATCTGCAATCCGTTCGGTAAAAATAGCAATCTGTGCCTCAGTAGATCCTGTATTTTCTTTAGATCCACCGTACTTTTCGATCAATTCTGCTTTTCGCTCTTTTGTTATCGACATGTGTTAAATTTAATCTTATTTGCTTTACTTAAACTACATTGTTTACGAATGATAATAGCGATCAAAGATAAGCTTTAATGTTTCCCTTTGCAATATTTATTGGTCGGTCAACAATTCTTTAGCTTCGCCTTCATCTTCCTTCAGCTGACTGATTAATTCTTCTTTACCTTCAAACTTTTTTTCGTCTCGTATCCGGTTAAAAAACTGAACTTCTATTTCTTTTCCATAAATTTCACCATCAAAATCAAATAGATTAACTTCTAGCGTTCGGGCTTCACCCTCAAAAGTTGGGCGGGTGCCTATATTCATCATTCCATGAAGCTGGTGTTCCCCTACCTGAACCTTAACTGCATAAACCCCATCTTTGGGAATAATTTTTTTAGGATTTTCCGGCTTAATATTAGCAGTGGGAAATCCAATTTCTTTACCTCGTTTATCTCCGTGTATAACCGTTCCCGTGATTTTATAGGGACGCTGCAAAAACCTGGCGGCCTGTTCCATATCTCCCTCTTCACTTATTATATTACGGATGGCCGTACTACTAACTGTTTTTACGCCTACCTCACGTTTTGAAACGACGTAGGTATCAAAATCAAGCTCCATCCCAATTTTTTCGATGGTTTCAATGGTACCTTCGCGGTTGCGGCCGAACTTGTGATCATATCCAATAACAAATTCGCTAACGCCAATTTTTTCATAAACAATATCCCGAACGAACTCTTCGGATGTCAGTAAAGAGAAATCGCGGTCAAAGGGAATTACTACCATGGTATCAATACCCAGCTCATCCAGAATTTCGGCCCGCTCTTCCAGCGTTGTCAACAACTTAATTCCGTCATCACCTGGGTTTATAATGTCCCTCGGATGCGGATCGAAGGTAACAATTACACTTCGGGCATTACGTTCGACTGCCTTTTGAGCTACCGTATCCACAATAGCTCGATGACCGGCATGCACTCCATCAAAGGTACCAACCGTGACGACCGAATTTGTGATTTGTTCTATGTCATCAAGATATACCAGATCAGCCATAAGTTTTCTAGATTAGCATCAACATTATTTGTGCCGTTTAGCTTGTTGCTCATAATTTTCAACACCAAATACTTTCTCCAAGTAAGAAATAGAAAGTGCGTCTTTGGACGAATAATCTCCAATGGCCGTTCTCTTTAAGCCTGTCAAATGTCCGGCTGTGTCAAGATAATCCGCAAGATCATCAGCCAGCGTACGAATATACGTACCAGTGCTGCATGTTATGGACAACGATAACCTGGGCAGTTTGCAATTCAGTATACTAATTTCTTTGATAATGACCTGCCGCGGTTTACGTTTTACTTTCTTGCCTTTACGTGCCAGCTTGTACAACGGATCACCCTCGTGCTTAAGTGCTGAATACATGGGAGGAATCTGTACAATCTGTCCTAAAAGATGCTCGCTTATTACATCTCGAATCCGCTGTTCTGTTAAGTGTTTAAATGACATTCGTTTATCTGGAATGGTCTCCGCATCAAGACTAGGTGTCGCAGAACCAAATGTAATTTCAGCGGTATATGTTTTTGAGGCTTCCTGAAATGCGGAAACGGTACGGGTTCCCTTACCGCAACATAAAATAAGTAGTCCTGTTGCTAGGGGATCGAGCGTGCCGGCATGTCCTATCTTTCTTAGATCCAGGCATTTACGAAGAAACTTAACAACGGTAAAACTGGTCCAATGTTTAGGCTTGTTGATCAAAAAAGCAGCTCCATCGGCGTAATCAAAGGAAGGGTTTGGAAGATGAGAGAGCGAAAAGATTGGGAGTTCGTTCAAAGGTATCGCTTTCGCCATACGCAGACTATTCCTCTTGGCCTTCGTTATTGTCTCGCTGCTGGCGCTCTTCCCGGATTTCCTGAAACAGATTCTCCATCTTCTCTACATGCTCAGCTGTCTTGTCATTGGTAAAGTGAAGTTTGGGAATACGGCGTACTTGATGGCGAATTTTATCGGCAAGCTCTTTGCGGATACTGGCTTTCTGATTCTGGAGATGAGCAAAAATAGCATCCTCATCTTTTCCGGGAGCATACACACTTAACAGCACCTTGGCAATAAGCAGGTCTGGCGTTACATCCACTTTTGTAATTGTAATAAACGAACCGGTACGCTGATATCCTTTCTGGATAATAGTACCTAAATCTCGTTTAACAACTGCGGCCAGCTTTTCGGTTCTGATACTCATAGGACAAAATTTATAACTGTAAAACTCGACTTATTCGCTGTCACTTTCTACATCCTCGAGTTTACGTTTCTCTTCAATAACCTCGTAGTTTTCAATAACGTCACCGACTTTAATATCATTGTAATTGACAATGCTAATACCACATTCATAGCCGGTTTTTACTTCTTTGACATCATCCTTGAACCGTTTCAAAGAATCAATCTCTCCATCGTAAATCACAACACCGTCGCGGACAACGCGTACCGGATTATCACGATTTATTTTACCCTCGGTCACATAACAGCCCGCGATGGTACCAATACTGGATACTTTAAATATTTCACGAACTTCTGCGTTGCCGTACAGTTTCTCACTTATTTCAGGTGACAGCATACCCTCCATAGCGTCTTTCACTTCATCAACAGCATCATAAATTACGCTAAAGAGACGGATATCAATTTCTTCTTCCTCAGCCACACTTCGTGCATCATTTGTGGGCCGCACCTGGAAACCAATGATAATAGCTTCGGATGCCGAAGCCAGCAACACATCCGATTCAGTAATGGCACCGGCACCAGTATGGATAATATTTACGGATACCTCATCATTACTGAGCTTTTGCAAGGCTCCGGAAAGTGCTTCAATAGAGCCGTCCACATCCGCTTTGATAATAATGTTGAGATCATCAATTTCGCCAAGTGCCAGTCGTCTAGAAAGATCATCAAGGCTTACATGGCTGGATTGACGTAATTCTTGTTCTCTACGAATTTGCTGGCGCTGACTAGCAATATCTTTAGCCTTTTGCTCATCCTCCAGCACTACCAGCTTGTCACCAGCTTTGGGGATGTCATTAAAACCGGTAAGCTGCAACGGCTCTGAAGGCCCTGCTTCTTCCAGCCTGTTACCAAGCTCATTTTCCATAGCACGTACCCGTCCAAAGCACGGACCAGCAACAAATGAGTCACCGACTTTGAGCGTACCATTTTGCACCAAGATATTGGCGACTGTCCCCTTGCCTTTGTCAACACGCGCTTCGAGCACAACGCCATCTGCCTTGCGGTCAGGATTTGCCTGTAGTTCCATCAGGTCAGACTCGATAAGTACCTTCTCAAGAAGATCAGGGATTCCTTCACCTGTTTTAGCAGAAACCTCTGCACACTGATTTTCGCCGCCATACTCCTCAATAATTACATCATGTTCGGCTAACTGCTGCTTAATTTTGTCAGGCTTGGCACCAGGTTTATCCATCTTATTAATAGCCACAATGATTGAAACGCCTGCTGCTTTTGCGTGGTTAATAGCCTCAATTGTTTGCGGCATCACGGCGTCATCAGCAGCTACAACCAAAATAACAATATCAGTAGCCTGAGCACCTCGCGAACGCATAGCAGTAAATGCCTCGTGTCCTGGTGTATCAAGGAATGTAATAGGACGTCCGTCGTCAGTCTCAACTTCATAAGCTCCTACGTGCTGGGTAATTCCGCCGGCTTCACCCTCTGCTACCTGTGATTTTCGAATATAGTCAAGCAGTGAAGTTTTACCGTGATCAACGTGACCCATTACCGTAATAATGGGAGCGCGGGGTTCCAGATCTTCGGGGTCATCTTCTTCAAGTTCAATCTCTTCAATGCCTTCATCGGCATCGACAAACTCAATTTCATAGCCGTATTCTTCGGCTACAAGCTCCATAGTACTAGCGTCTAATCGCTGATTTATCGACACCATCTTACCCAGGTCCATACAGGTTGTAATCACATCATTCGCCTGCACACCCATCAGATCAGCTAAATCACTAACAGTAATAAATTCTGTTGCTTCAATGATGTTTTCTTCAAGTTCTTGAAGTTCTTCCTGACGTTTTTGCTCTTCTTCACGCTCCTTTTTACGCTCGCGACGGCGTTTTTGTCGCTTACTCCCAACAGTTTCAGAAGACTTCATCTCCTGAAGGGTCTGCTTTAGATTCTCCTGTACATCATCGGTATCAACTCGATTACCGCGCCGCTTCCGTTTCTTCTTTTTACCTTTCTTTTTCTTCTTAGATTTATTCTTGGAAGAATCTTTATCGCCTTTTCGGTCTTTCTTCCTCTTGCGTTTTTTACGACGCTTCGGCTTACTTTCATCAACTTTTACTTTACCAACTACTTTGGTTCCCTTTAACCGGCCGGCTCTACCGCGTATTACCCCTTGCTCTGAGGAGTCCTTCTCTTCCTCATTATCATCTTCTTCTGCTTCTGTCTCATCAGTATCTTGATCGTCGGCTTCTTCCTCATCTTCGGATTCTGCCTCACCTTCAGATTCTGTCTTATCTTCTTCCTCTTCCGTATCCTGCTGTACTTCTTCCTTAGTATCTTCTTCCTCTACCTGCTCTTCTGGAGACTCTTCTTCAGTTTCGGTCTCAGCTTCTTTCTCAGTTTGAGACTCAACTTCTTTATCGTCCTCACCAGCATCTGTTGATTCTTCAACCTCATCGGTTTCTTCGGAATCCTCAGTCGTTTCATCTTCGGATTCTGCCTCACCTTCAGATTCTGTCTTATCTTCTTCATCTTCCGTATCCTGCTGTACCTCTTCTTCAGCCTCCTCAGACTCTTTTTCATCCTGAGGCTCTAACGGCATATCACTTTCGGCTTCCTCTTCTTGGTCACCTTGCTCATCATCTTTGGGTTTTAAACCCTCAACTTCTTCCTCATCCTCAGGTTCAAGAGGCATTTCTTCCTCATCATCCTCTTCTTCCATTGGCTCCAGGTAATCTTCAACAGATACACTTTCGTTACGACTAGAACGAATTTGACTACGCCGATTTTCGTACTCTTCTTTAGCTTTTTGATGCTCCTCGCTATTAGCTTTGTCAGCACCATATACCTCTTCAAGCGTGGAGTACATTTCGGGCGTTACTTTCGAATTGGGTTTATTATCAATATCAAAGCCCTCATCCGAAAGTGAATCTACAATCGAAGTTGTAGATACATTAAACTCGGAAGCAACCTTAAATAAACGTTTTGACTTAGCCTTAGGCGACATATGAAGTTATTTCTAAAACTACGTTCTAAAATTAAATATTTGTCAACTGTACTCTACAGTATAAGGTAAAGGAGGTTTGGTGGAAATGTAAGTTTAATCACACTTCTTCATCCTCAAATTCATAGGCGATAATATCGATGATTCGTTCCGCCTCTTCTTCAGTTATTTCGCCGTCGGTACGGCGCACGATTTCTTCTTCTTCCAGATCAAGTACCTGTCGGGCTGTATCACAGCCAATTTCGTGGAGCTGGTCAATCACTTCGGCACCAAAATCGATCTCAAATTCACCGAGATCAATATCATCTTCCTCCTCCACTTCGCGATACACATCTATCTCACAATCCGTGAGCTTGGAGGCCAAACGAATGTTTACTCCACCCTTACCAATAGCTTTGGATACCTCATCAGCAGGCACAAGTACTTTAGCATGGCTTTTATCCTCACTGAGATCAACACTTAGAACCTCGGCCGGCTGCAGTGCTTTCTTAATAAACTCGTGTTTATCATCAGTGTAATTAATGACATCAATATTCTCGTTCTGTAGCTCGCGAACAATGGCGTGGATGCGAATACCTTTCATTCCCACACAAGCTCCTACGGGATCTACCCGCTCGTCGTGCGAGCGAACTGCTACCTTGGAACGGTCACCCGGATCACGAGCAATACGAACAAGTTCAATAATACCGTCAAAAACTTCCGGTATTTCGTTTTCAAATAATCGCTCTAAAAATATCGGCGACGTGCGCGATATAATCACCGACGGGTTGCCGTGATACCGCTTTACTTCTTTCACAACAGCTCGAATGGTATCTCCTTTTCGGTAACGGTCTTTATAAATCTGTTCATCTTTGGGGAGTACCAGCTCAACACCATTATGATTAACTAACATTTCGCGACTACGAATCTGATAGACATCACCTAGTACAATTTCACCAACACGATCGGAATATTCCTCAAAGATATTGTCCTTCTCAATTTCGCGAATACGCTGGGATAACTGCTGGCGCGCCATCATAACAGCACGACGTCCAAAATCTTGGATAGAAAGCTCTTGGGCATACTCATCATACAGCTCAAGGTCGGGATCATTTTTTTGTGCTTCTTCCAGGGTAATCTCCTGCACCTCATCCGTCAACTCTTCTTCGGGTACCACTTCACGGATATGAAGAATCTGAATTTCTCCCCGATCTGCATTTAAAATAACTTCAAAAGCATCATCCGAACCATACTTCTTGCGGATCATCGTTCTAAAGACATCTTCCAAGATCGACAATAGCAGATCTTTTCCCATGTCCTTGTCTTTTGCAATTTCGGCAAAAGATTGAATTATCTTTTTAGAAACGTCATTTGACATCAGTGAGCTCCTGTAACCTTAATTATTTGAATGAGGGAATAATTGTTGTTTCTACCAGCTTATCAAATGCAATCGATTTGGACTCTTCTTCCATTTCGATTACAATTTCATCTTCAAATACATCCTGTAAAATACCTTGCACTTCACGATCCTCGCCTTCATCTGTAAAAGCAACTCTTGCTTTTCGTCCCTTGTTTTTTGGGTATTGCCGCTTGTCAACCAGCGGACGATCTAAGCCCGGAGACGAAACATTAATCCGATATTTATCAGAGAAAATATCGTGAGCTTCAAGCAAAAAACTCATCTCGTTACTAATTTCTGCACATTCATCCATATTAACGCCGCGATCTTCGCCGTCCACCGATACCCATACTTCTGGAATATCCCCGCCCTTTATCTCAATATCGACGAGAAAAAAATCGGTTGTTGAAAGAACCGACTCGGCAATTTCTTTTAATTTGTTTGTTACTTTGTTGGACACAGCTACAATATTTATGGATAAAAAAAAGTGAGAACCTTGCGGTGCTCACTTAAAGCAATCAAAGATATTGGTATTCCGCCTAAAAAACAACCCACGAACTAGAATACTATTCCTTATAATACACGACCAATACAAGTGGTTAAAACAATTTGCTCATTACCTATATTTTCTCCTCAGCTAAACAAAAACTATATATTCCATAACTGCTGCTTTTTTAAAAATTTTTATAAAAACTTTATCTAAGCTTTTCTATAATAAGGAGCTACTTTTAAATCTTCACCTAACTTCCGTAACCATGACTCGGTACTGCCTCACTATTGTTATTCTACTTTCTAGTTTTGTCATTAGCAAAGCTCAAGAAATAGACATCACCCCTACCACGGCTGAAGAACGCGCAACAGCCATTGAAAAGCGTCAACACATGCGGGGGAACTCTATTTTTAACGAATATCCGGTTCGTAACGTGGGCCCAACAGTAATGGGCGGACGCATTACTGACCTGGCAGTAAAAAATGATAACCCGCGCAAATTCTATGTCGCCTTTGCTTCGGGTGGTATTTTCAAAACTACCAACAGCGGCAATACAATGGAACCCATTTTTGACCATCAGGGGACACTGACAATGGGAGACATTGCAATATCAAAAGCAGACAGCAACGTCTTATGGGCCGGTACCGGGGAAAATAACAGTAGCCGATCGAGCTACGCGGGCACCGGTATTTATAAGAGTGAAGACGGTGGCAAAACATGGTCCTTTTCCGGTCTTCGGGGCTCACAGCATATCGGCAGAATTATTACTCATCCTACAAATCCCGATGTGGCCTGGGCAGCCAGTATGGGTCCCCTTTATTCGATGAACGAAATTCGCGGTGTCTATAAAACAACTGATGGGGGAGAAAACTGGACAAAGACATTAACACCACCTGACAGTACCGGCGTTATCGATTTAGTTATGCATCCCAATAATCCCGACAAACTATGGGCCACTACCTGGGAACGTTACCGACAGGCCTGGAATTTTGATGAGGCCGGGCCCGGATCCGCGATTTATACTTCTAATGACGGTGGAGAAAACTGGCAAAAAGCCATGAAGGGCTTTCCTGACGGTAAGTTTGTGGGACGTATCGGCATCGACGTTAGCGAGAGTAACCCTAATATCATGTATGCGTTCTTAGATAATCAGAAGGAATCAAAAACAAAGAAAGAAACCGACTCTGATAAGCTGCACCAAACTGATTTTGTGGACATGAGTCGAAAGACCTTTCTGGAACTCGATGATGACAAATTAAATACATTTTTACGCAGCAACCAGTTTCCTAAAAAATATACTGCTAAATCTGTCAAGCAAGATGTACGCGAAGGCAAGTATAATCCTAAAGCATTGTCTGATTACCTGGGCGATGCCAATGACGCTCTTTTTGAAACCAGTATTGAAGGTGCCCAAGTCTATCGCTCGGAAAACGGTGGAAAAAGCTGGAAGAAAATAAACAGTTACAGCCTCGATAATCTCATCTTTACCTATGGCTACTATTTTGGCGAAGTACGCATATCCCCTACTGATCCCAATGAACTGTATATTATGGGTGTACCCATGCTTAAATCCGAAGATGGTGGAAAAACTTGGAAAGCAGTAGCAGAAAATCAAGATGTCCACGTCGACCACCATGCCATGTGGATTGATCCCAATGATCCAGAGCATATTTTGCTCGGTAATGACGGAGGATTATATGAAAGTCATGATGGTGCAGAGAATTTTATTCATCACAACAATACCCCGGTGGGACAATTTTACACCGTAGCTGTAGACATGGAGCAGCCTTACAATATTTACGGAGGACTGCAAGATAACGGAGTTTTTACCGGTTCTTCGGAAGGATCGCCCAACGACGGTGAACACTGGGAACGCCTTTTCGGCGGTGACGGCATGCATGTAGCCGTTGATCCCAATAATTCTGAGCTGATCTATACAGGATTTCAATTTGGTAATTATTTTCGGATTGATCAGTCTAAAGATAAATACACCAAGATTACGCCCAAGCACCAGATTGGCGAAGCTCCCTATCGTTTTAACTGGAATACGCCGGTAGAAATGAGCAACCACAATTCGGATATCATTTATTTTGGATCACAAAAAATTAATCGGTCTATGGATCAGGGTAAGACCTGGACGACCATAAGTCCTGACTTAACGAAGGATCTGCCCAACGGCAATGTCCCCTATTCTACATTAACAACCATCTCGGAATCACCTGTTGATTTCAGTGTACTATGGGCCGGCACGGATGATGGTAACATCCAGGTTACCAAAGACGGCGGCAAACACTGGGATTTGGTATCCAAAGACTTGCCCAAACGCCGCTGGGTCAGCGAAGTGCAGGCTTCTCCCCATGATCCTGCTACGGCTTATGCTTCGCTCAATGGTTATCGGTACGATGATTTCAAAACCTACCTGTACAAAACGACTAACTATGGCCGCACCTGGCAATCGGTACAAGGCAATCTGCCGCAGGATGTAGCCAACGTTATCGCACAAGATCCCGTAAATCCCGATATCCTATATGCGGGACTTGACCACGGAACCTATGCAAGCTTTAATGATGGCAAAAAATGGTTTTTGATTAATGGAATACCCAATGTTGCTTCTTACGATATGGTCGTTCATCCCCGCGAAAATGATTTGGTAGTGGGTACGCACGGTCGCAGTGTATATGTAATGGAACTTGAACCCATCCACAAGATAGCAAACAACCAAGATGCGACCATTATGGCACTGCAAACTCAAGATGTTCGCCATTCTGATAACTGGGGAGAACGCCCGGCTCCCTACCGCCCAATTAACGAACCGGAAACCAAGTGGATGTACTGGGTGGGCAATTCCGACGTTGAAGAAGAATCTATCAGCATTAAAATTTCGAACAGTGATGGAGAAATTGTAAAAACATTATCAGACAAAGCTGATTATGGGTTCAATACGTTGAGTTGGAACCTACTACTGGATAAGTCCAGCAAAGACAACTCACGCAGCTATCTGTCGCCCGGTACCTACACTGTTACTTATAATTTAAATGGATCTACTGATGAAATTACGTTTGATGTTACCAGTCGCAATCATAGCGGCAATACTTCTGAGCGGGTGTTCTCAAGCCCAGAAGAAATCGAATACGAAGAATACTAATGACAGCGGCCGCACACTCGAATTTGTGCGGTCGGTATCTTTTCTCTCTGCCAGCGGTGACACGGCAAGTACTGTTCAAGTAGCCGTTGCAGATGATGACACAGAGCGAAACCAAGGCCTAATGGATGTGCGGGATTTGCCCGAATCAAAGGGTATGCTATTTATTTTTGAGAATAATGAGCCCCGCAGCTTCTGGATGGCCAATACTCCCCTTTCACTAGATATTATTTTTGTAAACAACGAGGGGGAAATAGTACGCATCCATCACAGTGCCCAACCTTTTTCCGAAAAAAATGTAAAATCAGACAAACCGGCAAAGTATGTAATAGAAACCAATGCAGGATACTGTATTTCCAATGATATACAGGAAGGCATGAACGTGAGTTTGTAGGGGGATCCCAAAGGCACAGACGGGTCTGGACGTATGAACGCACAACGTACAGTAAGGTGAATAATAAAATAGCACAAACGTATCCCCCTTGTACTATAGACGATTGCTATACTTAAGCCTCTATTTTCTCATCCTTATGTTCATCCAAAAATTCCTTCACCTTCATCACATTCTGCTTTGAACCAATAAAGATGGGGGTGCGTTGATGAATAGACTCCGGCGTAATTTCCATAACACGTCCATTGCCGTCAATAGCCATCCCACCGGCTTGCTCAATAATCATACTCAATGGATTGCACTCGTACATAAGCCGCAGCTTTCCATTGGGATATTCCTGGCTATCCGGATAAATGAAGATACCACCCTTCATAAGGGTACGATGCACATCCGCTACCATGGCACCAATATAACGCGCAGAATACGGACGGTTTGTCTCATCATCTACTTCCTGGCAGTACTTGACATATTTTTTTAGCCCCTCGGGCCATGACTTATAGTTACCCTCATTTACGCTGTAAATACTGCCATAGTCCGGAATCTTAATATCATCATTCGACAAAATAAACTCTCCGATACTGGGATCCAGCGTAAATAATGAGACGCCTACTCCTGTAGTATAAGCCATGAGCGTACTTGATCCGTACAATACATATCCAGCCGCTACCTGCTGGAGCCCGGGTTGCAGCGCATCATCCTCGGAAAGCTTCTTTGTACTTGTATTCTTACGAAGGTAGATTGAAAAAATACTGCCAATAGAAACATTTACATCAATGTTCGAAGAACCATCAAGGGGATCCAGATAGACAATATATTTACCTCCATCGTTATCCAGATCTACAATACCGTCATTCTCTTCGGAGATCACCATGCAGGTAATTTCGGAGCGGTTAAGTGCAGAAATAAGCTGCTCATCAGCAAATAAATCCAATTTTTTAACCGATTCGCCGTGCACATTAGTACTGCCATCTTCACCCAAAATATTAGTAATACCCGCCTTGTTAACCTCGCGAGAAATAATTTTTGCTGCCAGTCCAATATCTCTGAGCAACTGCGAAAGCTCCCCTTTTGCACCTGGAAATTTATTCTGTGACTGAATAATATATTCTTCCAGCGTAATCACACTTTTCGATTTCTGATCTACCATACCGTCTTAACTATTATAATTTCAATAATCTCTATGCTGATAATTTATCCTAAGGTAAAAAATTTTGATATAGATCTTTAGCCTTGCTTTCCAACTCTTGCAACGTGCCGTTGTTTCGAATGACATAATCAGCCTCATGAACAGACTCCTCAAAATTGCGCTGTTTTTCCATGCGCTGCAAAATTTCTTGTTCCCTACTGCCATCCCGTTGTTGAACACGCTCTAATCGCTTTTGTCGATCTGCCAAAACTAATACAACCACATCCATTTGCTTGGGACGCAAGTTATCCAACAATAATGCCGCCTCATAAACAAATACATTAATCCCATCGGTTTGGGCCTGCTGTATTTTGTATTGTACAGCTTGCGGTATTTTGGGATGAACGATGGCATTGAGCTCCTCAACCCTATTCTTCTCGAACGCCTCTTTGGCCAGATGGTCTCGGTTAAGAGAACCATTTTCATGGAATGAGTCTGTTCCAAATTTATCAACCAGCTGTTGCTTTATTTCCGGATCCGTATTCATGAGCTCTTTGGCCAACGCATCCGCATTGAGCAGCCGTGCGCCAAGTGATTGCCAAATTTTACATACCGTGGATTTTCCGCTTCCAATACCCCCGGTAATGCCTACAACAGTCATCATTCCTCGCTGGATGAAGATGAAATAGAAAGCAGATACTCATTAATAAACTCATCGATCTCACCGTCCATCACCGCTTCGGTATTGGATGTCTCATAATCAGTACGGTGATCTTTAACCATATTATAGGGATGGAAAACATAGGAGCGAATTTGAGATCCCCATTCTATTTTACTTTTGGAATCTTCGAGCTTCTGCTTTTCCCGTTCTTTAATCTGTTTTTCGAGCTCATAAATTTTTGACTTTAGCAGTGTCATCGCCTTGTCGCGGTTCTGTTTTTGCGAACGCTCCTGTTGGCATTCAGCAGCCACACGTTCCTCGGATCCATCAGAAAGTTCTCCTTCCCAGATCAGGCGTACCGCTGTTTCTGTTTTATTTACGTGCTGCCCACCTGCACCACTGGCTCGAAACCGCTGGAGCTCAACCTCACTTTCATTGATATCTACCTCAATAGTATCATCGATAACCGGTGATACAAATACTGAACAAAAAGAAGTATGTCGACGGGAGTTGCTGTCGAATGGAGAAATACGCACCAGTCGATGTACACCGCTCTCAGCTTTCAGAAATCCATAAGCAAATTCGCCATGTACCTGAATGGTCGCACTTTTGAGTCCTGCCTCTTCCCCATCTTGGTATTCAATTACAGACAGCTCATAGTCATTATTTTTGGCCCAGCGCGTGTACATCCGATAGAGCATTTCGGCCCAATCCTGACTTTCCGTACCGCCCGCACCGGGATTAAAAGTAAGCAGTGCATCTCGGTGATCATCTTCACCGCTCAGCATATTCTGCAGCTCAAGACGATCTAACTTTTGCTCTAGGCGGCGTACTTCCCCCTGCAGCTCATCGCCCACCTCTTCGCCTTCTTCTTCAAATTCCTGATATACCTGGATGCTGTCCCGCAAGGAATCCAGCTCATCCCAGGCGGCTATCAAGCTCTTCTCATGATCTATCTTTTTCATGATACGCCGCGCCTCATCGGGATCATCCCAGAAATTCGGATCTTGGGTCTGCTCCTGCAGCTCAATAATGTTTACTTTGCGTTGCTCATAGTCAAAGATACCCCCTGAGCGCATCCACGCGCTCAAATAAGTCATTTAAATGATCGGTATTAACAGTTGTCGTACTCACAATAATTGTTCTTTTTATTCAAATTCTGTTGAAAAGAAAATCCTTACACTATATCTCTATAATATACCGCTACGAGTTAACCTAAAATAAAGCTTACCCACCTTATAGGCATCAACATGACTAGATCCATTGTTTTAGACCTAACGGTCACTTACCTCCAATTTTGCCCAGGATATATCCCAGTGCCACCCCACCTACGAAAGAAACAAGTACGCCCTCCTCGGGATGTGATCGCACATAGCGGCGGGCCTCTCGGTAATCGCGATTTAGCTCATCTTCCAAATTAGCGCGTTCTTTCTTTAAACGATGGATAAGCTTTTCGTAACCCTCAACTGCTGCTTTTCTCTTATCTTCAAGTTGCTCTTCAATTTCTTTTTCGGTGTTCTTATTGTCATCCGCCATAACGAATCAATTGTGGATTGGGATTTCTGTAAAGATACAAATTTCAACGCAAATGAAAGTGCAAAAAATACTTCACTTTGATAATCGTTAACTAAATCTTTACAGTCTATTCATACAGAGTACATACTAGGATGTTACATTGGCAACCTGATGAAATCACTTTCAAATATCGTTTCTAAGCTGCAGGACCAGCTGTTTAATTCGGTTGTTTCGAGTAATCTCATTTATAATACCTGCTGGGAGGATCCACGAATAGACCGCAGTCTTTTACAGCTCGATAATGACAGCCAAGTCGTTATGTTGACCAGCGCTGGCTGTAATGCATTGGATTACTTGCTCGACAATCCCCATAAAGTTCACTGTGTGGATATCAATCCTGCCCAGAACGCCCTTTTGGAACTTAAAAAAGCTCTTTTTGAGGCAGGGAAACACCATTTGCTCTGGGATTTCTTTGGGAAAGGTGCCAAAAAGGGAGCTAAAATGGTTTACCGGCAGAAACTTCGTTCCCTTCTACCCTCTTTTGCCCAAACATACTGGGACGGACACATAGATTATTTTGAACCTACTTCCGTATTGCCCAGTTTTTATTTTAGAGGAACTTCTGGAAATGTAGCCCGCCTTATCCATAACCGCATTCAACGTAAAGGACTATATCCGCAAGTGCTAAACATGCTTGATGCTGAAAAACTCAGCGAACAAGCCTATTATTTTCAAGAAATTGAACCACAAATCTGGAACACTTTTTCCAAATGGCTGGTTCGTCAGCCCGCCACAATGACCATGATCGGCGTACCTGCAACACAGCGCAAGATGATTGAAAAAAGATACACAGGCGGAATTTTGGATTTTATTCGAGAGTCTCTCAATCGGGTTTTTACAAAACAAACCCTGCAGGACAATTACTTTTGGCGTGTATACTTAACGGGATCATACCGGTCAAACTGTTGTCCTAACTATTTGCTCGAAGAAAATTTTGAGACGCTGAAGAAACGTACAGATAATATTAACACCCATACCTCAACCCTTTCCAATTTTCTGGAGCAGAATCCCGATAACTACTCCCATTTTGTGCTTCTTGATCATCAGGACTGGATGGCTGATGCCCAACCGGATGCCTTGGCTAAAGAATGGCAATTGATTCTATCCAACGCACAACAAGGCGCCAAAATCCTTTTCCGATCAGCGGGATCTACACTTAGCTTCCTGCCTGAATTTGTTTTTGATTACGTTGATTTTAACTCAGGTCGAACCGATGAAATTCACCAGCAGGACCGCGTAGGTACCTATGAATCCACACATCTGGGCATTGTACAATGATGGACACCGAACATACAGATTCTGATTCCTATAATGGCAGTGTAGAAAAATATTACCGCTTCCACTCGCTAATTTATGACGCTACTCGCTGGAGCTTTTTATTTGGTCGGGATGATCTCTTGGATGGTATCCCCGACCTGTCTTCTAAACCTCGTATTCTGGAGATTGGCTGCGGTACTGGCAAGAATTTAAGTCGGCTGCAATACTACTTTCCCGATGCCGATCTTGTAGGTATTGACCTTTCTTCTGCTATGCTTGAAGTTGCAAAAAATAAGTTTATTGATTCTAACCAGGTTAAACTGATACAGGCAGAATATGGGGCTGATGATATACAGCTAGAACCTTTTGATCTTATTATTTGCTCCTACTCTCTTACCATGGTTGGTGATAATATTGAAGATGTCATAGTACAAATCACTGATGGTCTGAATCCCCATGGATATATTGCCGTGGTGGACTTTAACACTTCTCCCTTTGGATGGTTTCGGCAATGGATGGAAGTAAATCATGTAGATTTAAGCGGTCATTTGCTTCCCCTACTTAACAAATATTATCGGCCGGTTATATCAGAAAAAAATGATGCCTATTGGGGTTTATGGTCCTACTTCACATTTATAGGACAGCATTCTTGACGGACACTATTGAGAGCAAAACTTTGCAAAATCTCATTTGTCATTGCAATATCTGCTAAGTTCGAATAAGATTAGGCAATAAATTCCAATTGGATATCAAATAGTGAGTTCCAGCTCAGCTTTTATTATTTTATACATCCTATGAAACAGATTGAACAAAAAATTACCGAGATCCAAAACGAACTCAAGGAATCCCCCAATAATGCCGAACTACTTAACGAGCTCGGTGTTGGCTATCACATGCTCGGTGAATACCAGAAAGCAGTAGAGGCCTACCGGCAATCAATAGCCGAAGACGCCGAAAACTTTAAAGTACATTTTAACCTGGCCAACACTTTTTTTGAACAGCAAGAGGTTGAAAAGGCAGTCAATTATTACCTTAACGCACTGGATATCCAGCCTGATTACGTCCCTGCGCTAAATAATCTAGCGGATGTGTATGAACTGGCCGAGGATAATGACCGGGCGCAGGAACTGTTCGAATATATCACTAAGATAAAACCGGATGACCCAATGGGATACTTCAATCTCGGTAATTTTCATCTGCGTACTAATAACACCGTTGAAGCCGGAAAATGCTACAAAAAAGCGATTGAACTAGACCCTAAATTCCACGAGGCCTACAACAATATCGGCTTTATTTTAAAACACATTGGCCAATATGAAGAAGCCATTTCATATTTTGAGCAGTGCTTAGAAATTGCACCTGATTATGAACCAGCCCAAAAAGATCTTGCCGCCTGTCGAGAAGCATTGTCGAAATGATATATTATTTATCCCGATACAAACATTGCCACTTACTGTAAGACTGAGATAAAAATTACATAAGGGACATTCCCTGTTTACCTTCAAAGCAAATTATTCAGCCTCAATTGAACCTAGAACATTCAGGAAATATGGCATTGCTCTGTTATAACTTGATAGCGTATGTTATTCGGTTATCACAATTAGGATTATAGACAAAGCTTTTTTACCATAAATTTGACCTTTAATTACAGGAATGCCCTTTTCAGAAATCGCAAAACATTACCCATCATGAAGAAATTACTCTATCCACTACTTTGGGGAATCATCACTCTTTTCCTAAGCGTATCCTTTTCTAATTCATTTGCCCAAGATCAAGGCACACGACTGCTGCGCGAACCTACTGTGAGCCAAGATCACATCGTGTTTGTGTATGCTAATGACCTTTGGATCACCGATAGGAACGGCGGTGAGGCCCGAAGACTCACGAGCGGCGAAGGAAGTGAAACCAATCCTCATTTTTCTCCCGACGGATCAAAGATTGCTTTTACCGCCCAGTACGACGGTAATACCGACGTCTATGTGGTTTCTGCTGAAGGTGGGCAACCCAAACGGTTAACATGGCACGGCGATAACGATGAGGTTACCGGCTGGACTCCCAACGGGAAAAAGGTACTTTTTATATCAGGACGTAAAGGCGTACCCACAAAAAGTAGCACCTTTTATACCGTAGGTTTAAATGGCGGACTTCCACAAAAACATAAAATTCCTCGTGCCGCAGCCGGAGAACTTTCGGGCGACGGCTCACATATTGCCTATCAGCCAGTCAGTTTTTGGGATCCTGAGTGGAGAAACTATCGCGGCGGGCAAGCCAAGCCTATCTGGGTAGTGGACTTAAAAACAAATAAGCTGCAAACCTCCCCCCGAGCTAACAAAGAACGCCATATCGATCCTGTCTGGCTCAATGATACCGTCTATTTCCTTTCCGAACGGGATTATACCATGAATATATGGTCATATAATCCCCAGAGCGGAGAAAGTGAGCAACAAACTTTTCACTCTCAGTTCGATGTTAAGAGTCTCGATTCAGGTGATGGTATCATCGTCTATGAACAAGGCGGATATTTGTTTGAACTAGATCCATCCACTGGAAAACACAAACAGATTGAGATTAATGTGCGTGGAGATATGACCTGGGCACGTCCGCGATGGGTAGAGGCTCCATCTGCTTCGCTCAGTAATGCCGCACTATCCCCCACTGGTCAGCGTGCGTTGTTTCAATATCGCGGAGAAGTACTGACAGTGCCTAAAGAAAAAGGAAGCTGGCGAAACCTCACCAAGAGTTCGGGCGTTGCCAATCGCTATCCGATATGGTCGCCCGACGGACAACAGGTGGCTTGGTTTTCGGATGAAAGTGGTGAATACCAGCTGTATATCTCTGATCAAAAAGGGCTCGAAGATCCCAAGAAAATAAAATTACCTGAACCAACCTTCTTTTTTGAACCGGCTTGGTCACCCGACGGCAAACATATTGCCTACACTGATACTGACTACAAGCTATGGTATGTTAACACCGAAACCGGAGAAGCCACCCATGTGGATACCGACAGCTACGCACATCCCAACCGTACACTTAATCCCAAGTGGTCGCCCGATAGCAAGTGGATCGCTTATGCCAAACGGTTGAAAAGCCAATACCATGTAATTAAAGTGCACAATGTAGAGAGCGGCGAAACTTATCAAATTACAGACGGCATGGCCGACTCTATCGATCCCGTATGGGATGAAAGCGGTAAATATATTTATTTCTTGGCCAGTACTAATTTTGGGCTCAACACCGGCTGGCTGGATATGAGCTCATATGATATGAGCACCTCCCGTGGACTATACATGGTATTACTCGATGATGATATCCCCTCTCCATTTTTAGCCGAAAGCAATGAAGAACCAACACCAAATAAGGATAAAAAAGACAAAAAGTCTGAAGGGTCGGACGAAACACCGACTGTAACTATTGATACGAAAGGTATAACCGACCGTATTGTTTCTGCTGATATTCCTAAACAAGACTATACCAATCTCGTTACGGGACCTGAAAATCACGTCTTCTATCAGCAAGGCGGAACGCTTCATCGCTATAATGTGAAAGAAGATAAATCAGTGGAATTTTTGTCGCCGGTACAAGAAACGGCGATATCCCAAGATCGAAAAAACCTGCTGTATCGCAGCGGCGAAACCTGGGGCATTGTCTCAACGGTAGGCAGTCCCCAAAAGCCAGGAAACGGTCAGCTGGATGTGAGTAACCTGCAGGTGCGTATAGATCCACAAAAAGAGTGGGAACAAATTTTCAGAGAAGGCTGGCGATTTCAGCGCGACTTTCTCTATGTGGATAACGAACATGGCGCTCCATGGCAAAAAATTTACGACTGGTACCGCCCATGGGTAGATCACATTCGGCATCGGTCGGATATGAGTTATCTCATTGATATCCTGGGCGGTGAAATATCTGTGGGTCACTCCTATACCTTCGGCGGTGACTATCCCGATCTGGAGGAAGTTTCAATCGGCCTGCTAGGCGCTGACCTCGAAGAAACCAATGGTCATTATCGCATCAAAAAGATTTATACTGATGAAAACTGGAATCCTGACTTACATGCTCCGCTGGCACAACCCGGTATTGACGTTCAAGAGGGAGACTATATTTTAGCGGTCAACGGTCAAAAGCTTGCAACACCAACCAATCCCTTTAGCCTGTTTGAGGGAACAGCTGGTCGTAATACTATTTTAACCGTCAATGATTCGCCCACCATGGAAGGCGCCCAAACGGTATCAGTTGTACCGGTTGAGGATGAAAGTCAGCTCCGCCTCCGCAACTGGATAGAAGGTAACCGTCGAAAGGTAAATGAGATGTCTGACGGAAAACTTGCTTACGTCTGGCTACCCAACACGGGCAATGGTGGATATAATGCTTTCAACCGCTACTATTTTGCTCAACAGAACAAAGACGGTGTTGTCATTGACGAACGCAATAACGGTGGCGGGTCGGCGGCCGATTATATGATCGATGTGATGGATCGTGAATTATTGGGGTATTTTAACAGTAAATCCGGTGATAAATTCCCGCCTTTCACCACCCCTATGGCCGGCATTTGGGGACCAAAGGTAATGGTAATTAATGAACGTGCCGGATCGGGCGGTGATCTGTTACCCTATATGTTCCGAGAGAAAGAACTTGGTCCGCTGGTAGGCACACGAACCTGGGGTGGACTCGTAGGCACTTGGGATACGCCCCCATTTATCGATGGCGGTGGCATGATTGCTCCACGCGGCGGATTTTACAATACTGACGGCAAGTGGGATGTAGAAGGTAAAGGCATCAGTCCCGATATAGCTGTGATGCAGGATCCTGCAAAAGTGATGAATGGTCATGACCCACAACTGCAACGTGCTGTCCTAGAAGCACAGCGGCTCTTAAAATCTCAGGATGTAAAATTGAAGAAAGAACCGGCTCCGCCCGTAAAATGGAAACGCGCAGAAGAAACCGAGGGCTGGAATTAAAGCAATGGTGACGAACAGCCCGTAAAGCTTAGTAGTTTTAGCTTTTGAACAGCGTGAATAAAGCAGTACGATTAGAATTTCAATAAGCAAATCCGGCCATAAATACTTATTTTAGATTCATTTTTAATCCAACAAATTTATTATGCGATTTTTCAGCCGAAAAATTATTAAACCGGAAGATATGAATGCCCACGGTACTCTCTTTGGGGGATCGGTACTGAGCTGGATTGATGAAGAAGCTGCTATTTACACGACATGCCAACTGGGCAAAGGGAATATTGTCACTAAGTATATGACCGAGATTAACTTTGTGAGCTCGGCCGGCCTGGGAGATATCATCGAAATTGGAATGGAAACGGTAGAATTCGGACGCACATCTATTACTGTACGATGCGAAGTCCGCCACAAATTCTCTAAAGAGACCATTATCAAAATCGATAAAATTGTATTTGTTCACCTTAACGAAACCGGAGAACCTGTGCCCCACGGTATTACTGAACCACAGAATTCATAATTGCCTTTATTTTTAAAGGATTATTACATCTTTTTGTTCTTAAAGCAAGAATCTACTTTTTGTAGTTGTGTAAAAATTATATTTTCCGCATGGTAAAATGACGCTTTTTTTCGTTGGGCTATAACATTTAAACAGGACTATTATGAGTTATCAAATCATTAAACCGCAGGAAAACTTAGACATGATTCTCGGAGCTCCCGAGCATGTGGTAGAATTCTGTGAGGCCGCTATTGAATCCATTACAGAATTCAAAACAAACTTCCACAAGCACCTTACTGATCGAAATATTGAAGAGCTGCGTGGCGCCGGACATAAAATTAAGCCTGGTGCTCAGATGATGGGAGCTGATATTGTGCTGGAGAATTATGAACACGGTAAAGACCTCATTAAGGAAGAGGCCGATCAGGAAGAGTTAAAAGCACTGGCAAACGAAATGGATGAGATCTGTACAAAAATTAAGGAAGACCTGGATAAACTGGTCGAAGAGAAAGGCTAACGTATTCGATTAAGCAGTTAGCTGATAAACCACTTCAGTGACAGCAACAACGATTACAATTTGACCAACACCCAGCCGGAGAGGTACTCTCAATCAAATACTACCGGTTACGTCATCTACTTGAAAGACCACTTTGCCCTAAAGCTTCGAAGTCATTACGAGTGTAATTCAGCACTCTCCTTACATATGACGAGCACCAAATCCCGATTCCAAAACACAACAGGATAACCATCATTAACTACACTTTTATCTAGTTTAAAATGAATATTTTAGTTACAGGCGGTGCAGGCTTCATCGGTAGTCATACCGTTGTAGAATTGCTAAATAAGGGTCATGACGTTACCGTTGTTGACAATCTTAATAATAGCAGTAAAACAGCCCTGGAACGTGTACAGGATATTACCGGGGAGACACTCACCTTCCATAAAACTGATCTTCGTGATGCTGATAAGTTAGATACTATCATTGGAAACAATGATTTCGATTCTGTTATCCACTTTGCCGGTCACAAAGCAGTAGGAGAATCAGTAGAAGAACCCCTGAAGTATTACCACAACAATATTACAGGCACGCTTTGCCTTTGCGATATTATGAAAAAACACGGGGTATATAACCTTGTGTTTAGCTCTTCTGCCACCGTTTATGGCGATCCAGAAACGGTACCCATTACCGAAGATTTTCCACTGACCGCTACCAATCCCTATGGACGCACCAAGCTATATATCGAGCAAATTCTGCATGATCTCCACATTTCTGACAATAAATTTAATATTGGGCTTCTTCGGTACTTCAATCCGGTGGGGGCTCATCCGAGTGGACGTATTGGCGAAGATCCCAATGACATTCCTAACAACTTGATGCCTTATATTACACAGGTAGCTGTAGGTAAACTCGATAAGCTTTCAGTCTTTGGGGATGACTACCCCACCCACGACGGTACGGGGGTGCGCGACTATATTCATGTAGGTGATCTGGCAAAGGGACATCTTGCCGCCCTCACCAAACTCACCAAAGATCCCGGAGTAGTTACTTATAATTTAGGTACCGGCACCGGATACAGCGTTCTGGATGTAGTAGAAGCATTTAAAGAAGCCTCGGAACAGGACATCCCCTATGAAATTACCGAGCGCCGGGCGGGCGACATTGCCAAATGCTTCGCAGATCCCTCAAAAGCAGAACAAGAGCTGGGCTGGCAAGCCGAATATAATTTGTTGGATATGTGCAAGCATGCTTGGAAATGGCAGTCTCAAAATCCTGATGGGTATGTAGAATAGACAGGAGCTCTAACGGGTAACCCTAGTCGCTATTGGTATTATTCTTATCGATAAATTACCAATCAATTATCAATAGAAAGCTTGGTAAAACAACTTGGCATTGCAGTCCCGATGATAGTTGGAAGAAGTAATCTCATTAATGACGCTTTAAAATATAATTACTTCGTTTACTCGTAGGTATTTCAAAAGCCACTTGCCAACTGTACACTGCCTACGGGCCACTGCTCACTGCTTTCTTACCCAACTCAAGCATTTTCTTAATTCGCGGTTCAAGTTCCTTATTTGTCAGTGCACCCACAGCAAAATATTCCAGGTCCCCTTCCTGATCAATAATATATGTGGTAGGAATCCCCATGGTAGGGCCATATTTGTCAATAATAGTTCCATCATCAATAATCGTCGGATAGTTAACACTGTATTTTTCTATAAAAGGCTCAACAACCGACATCCCCTGCTTATCAATAGAAACACCCAGCACCACTAATCCCTGATCTTTATATTTGTTATACAGTTCAACAAGATCCGGCGTCTCCTCTCTGCATGGTGCACACCAAGTAGCCCAAATATTGAGCAACACCACCTTCCCACGCTGCTCAGAGAGACTGAATTTCTCACCACTGACCAACGTCATTTCAAAATCACTGGCTTTTGCCTTTTGCTGTGCCGGATAGAGCGAAGCCGAATACGGATCAAGCTGCTCAAGCGGTTCTGTTTTCTTAGACGGTGAGTCACTTTGATTAGAAGTACAACCAACCAGTAAAACTGGTATAAGGAATTTTAAAAAACTTAAATGGACAAACTTTTCCATGATGATACCATTCTATTACCAAGAAATTTGTGCAAATAATTTCCGGTAACCAGCATGTTATTATTTCAAAACCTATAATTCCAATTTCGAATATCCGATAGCCAAAAATAAGAACCTAATGTTGGGCAAATAGCTCCGTACTGCCATCATTTTTGAGCAGATAAACCTTAAATGGCTCATTCAGGGCTGTATTCATGCCCGGTGAACTAGCCGGCATCCCCGGTACAACAATTCCCTTGGCATCAGGTTGTTCTCTGAGCAGGCGTTTTACATCTTCAACGGGGACATGCCCTTCTACTACATAATCACCTATTAAAGCTGTATGGCAAGCTCCCATATTTTGCGGGATTTCCTGTTCAGCTTTCACTTGGGACAAGACTCTAGACGTAACTGTTTTTACCGAATAGCCTTTGCCCTGCATATAGTATGCCCATTTATCACAACATTGGCAGCCTTCATTTTTGTACATCACAATATCGGCTTTCTGAGACTGCCGAGCTGCTTTTGTATCGTAATAATCATTGATAATATACCAGATGGCTCCACCCGCTACTACAATGATCAGCGTGGCATAGGCCAAAAAACGTGATGGTTTCATGAAAAAATAGCTTTAAAAAAGATTGGATATTTAAGCAATATGAAACCGAAAATTACAACTATTTTGGAGAGAAGGCTAATAAAATTTCTTTTTCAGACGTAAGATTGCCAGCATAAAATGATGTTAGCAAACTGCACCTGTCAGAAAAACAACTAGTACACCTCTGATATATAAACGTATATCTAACTAAACCAGTTTACAGCTTCACTGAATCCAAACCGGTAAAGAACCATTATTAGAGATTGTTACCATTTATTAATGATTTTACAGGATACTCAGTAGAATAGGTTGTTGTTTCAAATGATTGTCCTACAAAAATTCGGCACTACATTAAAATTATCTTACCCATAAAAACCTAAAAATTAACGGCTCATATATTTTAGGTATGCGGTATTATCTATTATATTTGGAGCTGCTTGACTAGTATGCCTGAGTGGCGGAATTGGTAGACGCGCCGGATTCAAAATCCGGTGGCCATTGCGGCCGTAGGGGTTCGAGTCCCCTCTCAGGTACTTATCCGTTAATACGTTCAGCATCCATTCTCATTTCGGGCTTTACGTCACTAATTAACGCAAGGAGTAGAAGCCTGTACAGATGTTTTTCTTTCGGGGTATCTCCTCTCAGGTACTTCCTTCAGTTTTCATTTAGTGGATCGGTGCACAAAAAGTCCATTAAGGAAAACGAATCTACTTTATTCAGTATTTGCTTATCAAAGTTTAATAATACGGTGGTTTGAATCTTTGACTTCGGATAACTATTTAAACCGGCATCTCATCCTGAATCTTATGCTGAGCCTTAATACAAAATCCTACAGAAAGTTCCTTAAAAAGCAGTAAAAAAATGTCTATTGATTATCAAAAAAAGCAAGATATTAAAGTTTGTTTATAAGATTGTTTTACTTCCACTTTTTTACCATTATTGGGTATAAATATTTACACAAACTTAGCATATGGGATCAGACAACGAACTAGAGCCAAAACGGATTCTTATTGTCGAAGATGACAATATTCAGCAGGTAATTATTGAACGCATTGTTTCACAACTGGGGCATACGGTTATTGGATCCAGTTCTGAGGGAGCTAAAGCTATTGAATCAGCCCTCAGAATAGGAGCAGTAGACTTAATCCTTATGGATATTAACCTAGCTGACGATATTGATGGCATTGAAGCGGCCAAAGAAATTAGTAAACACCGGGATGTTAAGTTAGTATATATTACAGCATCCAAGGACCCTGAAAAGCTTAAACGGGCTCGCGAAACAGATTTTGTTGATTACCTTGAAAAACCTTTGTCTGTAGAAGTTCTTGAAAATTCCTTTTCGAAGGCATTTTCACTTAAACAATAGACTTAGGTTACAGACAGTGGCTTAAACATTTGGAACAACAGAGTTTTATTTTGGCTATTTTAAACTGTACCATTACAAACAGATTGTAAAAAAATGTTTATCATTGGTTTGCAACTAAAAATGATTAATGGTATAAACAATGAAAATCTCTGAAGCATTTCTTGTCAACACGAATAACTTTGATGCCATCATCAAAGCACTGGTGAGCTATGACGAGGAAGAACCAATTATTGATTCTGAGCTGATGGAAGAATTGGGATATTCTGATCCCAATGATCTTCTTGTTGTTCGTCTTCTTAAGGATCTGAATGTCATCAATAATGAAGGGGAACCGGCAGAATACTATCACGAGTTCAGAGACCCGGAAACGACAAAAGAAGCACTGGCTAAGGGAATCGTTTCGGCCTATGAAGATCTTTTTCGCGAACATCCGCATATCCATAAATCTCAGGATGAGATTAAGCGTACGTTTGAGGAAATTTTTAGAGATAAAAAGACTGATCTGATTATCAAGTATATATCCGGAACTTTTAAAAAGCTCATTTCTTTTGTAGGACTCAATACTATTGATGACCAATTACCCGATGACGGTTTTGAACCCAAAGAGCCGATTGAGTCAGTTGAACAAACAGAAGATATCAGTCAGGAACAGGAAATTATGGATACAGAAACCACTGATGATCCCGAAAACGAAATGGAAGAAGAAACAGATTACTCTGATTATGCTCCTCCCGGATTGAATGGTAATCATAATCAAGACGAAAAAGAGGAGCTTGAAGAACAAGAGGAAGACACTTCTGCCCCCTCTTTAGCTGAAGCATTTGAGAATGGTCAGTCGGACAGTACCGAAACGGCTGACAGGGACGCATCCGTGGTTGAATTTGAAAATGACGTTGTAGAAGCTGTTGAGGAGGAAACGGAAACAGCTGTTGAGACTGAACCAGAAACACAATCCTCGGAGCAACCTGATTTTGAAAATAACAGTGCTCCAGCTCCATCTAATGACGAGAGTCCTATGGAAGAACTCGGTAAAAAAAATGACAAAAACCTAAATGCCGACGACAGCCTTGTACAAAAGGCATTGTTTCGCAAATTTGATCTTGTCTATAAAATGAAACGATGGGAAGATCTTCTGCAAACGGCAGACGAAATCATTAATCGCTATGACAATGAAGATCACCCAGAATTAGAGGAAAAAGTTGTTCAAGCTATTACCCGACGTGCAGAAGCACTCCTAGAGCTTGAACGACCTGACGATGCGCTGGAGCCTATAGACAACATTATCGATCGCTTTAGCAACTCTCAAAATGAGCAATATTATGAGCAGGCTTCACAAGCGCTAATGTTAAAAGCTCAAATTCTGGAGGAGCAGGAAGACGGTAATCTTCTTGGACTTTATGATACTATCGTTGACCGATTTCAATCAGGAGGTGAGCAAATCGATGACGAAAAACTAAACCAAATTATCTTAAAACGGTTTGAAATCATTTTAGAAGAAAAAGAGGAGGATGAAATTCTGGAGGCCTGCTCAAATCTAATTAACCGATTTGAAGATAACGAAGATCATAAAGATCATTTGCATACAGCAATGATTAAGCGAGCTGAAATACTTGATGAGATGGATCGGGACGAAGAAGCACTCGAAGCCTATAATGAGTTTCTAAGTGCGTTTGGTTCGTAACAATACCACTTTATCTCTAGCCTTTTTGTTTTCCACCTTTACCCTATCCTACAACGTTCTCTGTGATGGATATTAATAAATGCCGGCAGCATACACCGGGCACCCATAACGTTATCCACTTTAATAATGCTGGTGCAGCCCTAATGCCTGCTTCGGTTACTGAAGCAACTATCGATTATCTCAATGAAGAGGCGAATTATGGAGGATATGAAACGGCTCGTGCCCACCGCCAACAACTCGATGAAGTGTATGACAATATTGCAACGCTTATCAATGCTTATTCCAGTGAAATTGCACTTCAGGAAAATGCTACGACAGCGTGGAATAATGCTTTTTTTGCTGTCGATTTTGAAGACGGTGATCGTATCCTTACTTCGGTTTCTGAATATGCCAGTAACTATATCGGCTATTTAAAACTGCAGGAAAAAAAAGACGTAACAATTGAGATTATCCCCAGTGACGAGAGCGGAAAAACTTCCCTGCAGTCTCTTTCGGAGATGATGAACCATGAGGTAAAACTTGTTAGCATTACGCATATTCCTACGAACAGCGGATTAGTAAATCCGGTGGAAGAGATTGGAGATATTGTTCAGCGGTACAATTGTTTATACCTGGTAGATGGATGCCAATCTGTGGGACATTACCCGGTGGATGTCAAAGAAATTGGGTGTGATATGCTTTCGGCAACGGGACGTAAATATCTTCGAGGTCCCAGGGGGACGGGATTTTTGTACGTCAATAATAAAAAGATCGATACACTCTCCCCTCCTTTTTTGGATTTACATGCTGCCACTTGGATATCCAAAAATGAGTACACCGTCCGTGATGATGCCCGAAAGTTTGAAAACTGGGAGTCTAACTATGCTGCTATTTCAGGCCTTAATCAGGCAGTGGCTTATGCCAATAATTTAGGCATTAATAACATCTGGGATCGTATTGTAATGCTAGCTGATCAGCTGCGAGTAAAACTTTCTAATATTGACTTTGTTACTGTCCGGGATATTGGTTCTGTAAAAGGTGGCATTGTTACATTTACGATAGATGGGATGAGCGCTCAGGAAGTACAAAAAAATCTTTCTGAGCACCATATTAACGTCAGTATTTCTGGTAAAAGCAGTACTTTGCTCGACATGAACTACCGCAATCTGGATGAAGTAGTACGCGCATCGGTGCATTATTACAATACTGAAAAAGAGATTAACAAACTTGTTAATGTACTCAAAACCTTGTCTTCGACTTCATCCCACACAAATTCTTTGTGAGCGTCTGCATTCCTGAATTACGGATATATTAAAAATTAAAGTGTAACTGATCTTATCAGTTACATTGGTACAGTGGTTAAACAGATAAAGTCGAAATGTGATGATATAATCCAACCTATGCAGACTTCGAAGCAGGCAAAAACTCATCCTTATACTGCAGCTCATACAACTTTCGGTATATACCGTCCTCTTTTTCTACAAGCTGCTGGTGTGTACCTGTCTCTCGAATCTCCCCCTTATGCATAACTAAAATTTTATCAGCTCCCTGAATAGTTGACAGCCGGTGAGCTATTACAATTGAGGTTCTTCCCTTCATCATTCTATTACAGGCCTCATTGACCACATCTTCCGTTTCAGAATCTACGCTTGAGGTTGCTTCATCTAAAACTAAAATATTGGGATCATAGACCATGGCACGGATAAAACAAATAAGCTGCCGTTGCCCCATAGACAATGACTTTCCGCGCTCATTAAGCTCGAAATTATAGTTCCCGGGCAATTTATTGATAAACCGATCGGCCTCAATTTCTTGAGCTACCTTCTTAACGTGCTCTTTCGAAATATCAGGATTACCGAGCGTAATATTCTGCATCACAGTTCCAGAAAAGAGCTGGTTGTCTTGCAGTACGAGTGCAAAATTTGTGCGTAGCTCTTGGAGTCTCAAATCCCGAACATCAATACCATCGAGCGTTATCTTGCCCTCATTAATATCATAAAACCGCATCAACAGGTTGATAATTGTTGACTTCCCTGCTCCCGTAGCACCGACAATGGCAATCGTTTCCCCAGGCTTAGCCTCAAAGGATACATCCTTAAGCACGGTCTCACCTTCGTTATAGCTAAACCATACGTCATCAAAAATAATATGACCCTCCGGATCGGTAATCTGCTTGGGAGACTCGGGATCAGTGATCTCATTTTCGGTATCCAAAATGTTAAAGATACGCTCTGATGAAGCCAAGGCCGACTGCAGAGTATTAAATTTCTGTGAAAGTCCCCGGATGGGTCGAAAGAAGTCGCGCACATACTGTACAAAAGCAACTAATATTCCAAAGGTCACCTCTCCCATCAGTGCTCGTCCGCCACCATACCATATAACCAGTGCCATCGCCAGGCTTGCAATAATTTCTACAGCTGGCCAAAAGATGGCAAAGTAGAAAATCGTATCCAGATAGGCTTCTTTATGTGCATTGTTTATGGCTTTATATTTTTCGCGCTCTCGCTCCTCCTTATTAAAAAGTTGTACAACCGACATGCCGTTGATATGCTCTTCCACAAAAGAGTTAAGACGTGAAATTTGGTCGCGCACGTTTAAGAAAGAAACACGAACTTTTGCCTTAAACCAGAAAGTAGCATAGAAAAGCAACGGGAGCACTGATATAGCTACCAACGACAGTTCCCAACTCATGCTAAACATGAAGTAGAGAATAAAGAACAGCCGAAACATGTCACCAATAATATTTACAACACCATCACTAAGCAGGTCACTTAGCGCTTCAATATCACTAGTGGTACGGGTAATCAGCTTTCCGATGGGATTATTATCAAAAAACTGTACATGCAACGACTGTATCTTCTCGAACACCACATTGCGCATGTTGTAGAGCGTACCCTGCCCAAACCAGCGCGTCAGATAGGTATTAGCTACCAACACAATAAATTCACCTACCAGGGCGGCCACCAACAGTGCAATAATCCACAGTAATCCCTGGAAATCGCGATTACGGATGTATTCATCAATGGCCAGCTGCGTCAGCTTGGGACGTATAGTCCCCAGAAAAGCAGCTGTAAGTGTTAATACAATACCGAGTAATACATACCAGCGATATGGACGAATAAATTGATAAAGCCGCCGAAGCAGATCCGAATCGACTGCTTTATCATCTGTTTGTTCTGTCACGCTAACTTGAATTTAGAATCTATCAAAGTCATCAAAGGGTGTTCGCGGAGTAATTTGCTTAGGCTCATGGTCCGAAGAATTATTGTCATTTTTCTTATCCTTGTCTTTCTTTTTCGACTTTCGTTTACGCTTTTTCCGAGAGTCACTATCTTTTTTCTTTCTCTTCTTTCGAGACCCTTTATCCGAAGATTTTTTTCGCTTACGGACTCGCTTCTTGCTCTTCTTTTTCCGCTTTCGTTTTTTTGACGACTTTTTCCCCTTATTATTACTGTTATTATTGTTTCCCTTATTCTTGTTCCTGTTGATTTCTTTAAGGTACACTTTCGGCTGTATGATACCTTTCTCATGTGCCGGATCAGTAAATATGGGACGCAATTCGGTAGCAACCCAAGTCGGAAAGAAATCATCGCGTGCTTCGCGCAGCAAGACATACTCGTTAGTATATCGGGCAGAAAAGTGCGTAATAACCAACAGCTTTGTTTTGGCTTCATTAGCTACCCGAGCTGCATCTTTAGGCGTGGAATGACCGGTTTCTTCAGCTTTGTCAGCAAGGTCGTTGCTGAATGTGGCTTCGTGAACTAACACATTTGTATTTTTAGCCAGCTTAACTGAGTTTGGGCAATATTTTGTATCAGTAATATAGGCAAAACTGTCGCCGGGACGCGGATGACCTACAATATCTGCAGATTTTACAACCGAACCATCATCAAGTTCAACATCATTACCGGCTTTCAACTCTTTATATTGCCAGTCCTCACTAATGCCCTGCTCTTGTGCTTTCTCAGCATCAACCTTTCCGGGCTTGTCTTTCTCCTGGAAGCGATAACCAATACAAAATTTTGTATGATTGAGTGGACGTGCTTCGATGTAGTATTCATCTTCATCAACCACACGCTCTTCTTCAAATCCCTCTTCTACTTCAACATATTTAATCGGATAGTTTAGATCGATATTTGCAAACTCAAAGTTCCATTCTACAAATTCTTGCAAACCTTCGGGACCAACGAGCGTTATTTCCCGATCTCTGCGGTGCAGTTGCAATGTCGAGAGCAGCCCGATAAGTCCTGAGTAATGATCGGTGTCGAAGTGAGAAATAAAAATGCAATCAATTTGTGAGCGTTTGAGTCCACCCTGCAGCATTCTCATCTGCGTATTTTCACCGCAGTCAAAGAGAAAAACACTACCTTCTCTCCAAACAGCCACCGAAGAAAGGTGACGTGTCGCTGTAGGGGTTGCAGATCCAACGCCAAGTGGTTCAATAATCATAGTCGTACTCCTTTTAATTTTAGGTTGAATTGCGTTCAAACAATCAACCTTGATTTACTATTTATTTTATTTGGTCAAATTTCAGCCAGCTCTTGTTCTATAAGTTGTTTGTGATACATGACTGAATAACGACCTTCTTGCTCGAGTAGTTCCTTATGTGTTCCCTGTTCTACAACTGTTCCATCTTCCAGATAGTATATAACATCTGCATCTTTTATTGTAGATATACGATGGCTAATCATTAAAGTTGTCCTTCCTTTAAGTTCATTTCTGAGATGTTGTAGAATAGCTTCTTCAGTTTTCGTATCAACTGCACTTAAGGAATCATCGAGAATAATAATTTTAGGATCCCGAATCAATGCTCGTGCGATGGCAGTACGCTGCTTCTGCCCACCTGAAAGCGTAATACCTCGTTCTCCCAAAATTGTTTCAAATTGTTCTTCAAAATCAAGAATATTATCACGTACCTGAGCCTTTTCAGCGGCTTCTTCAATTTCATTTTGATCGGCATTTCGTGTGCCAAAAGCAATATTTTCACCAATGGTATCAGAAAACAGGAAGGTATCTTGGGGGACGAGCCCAATATTTTTGCGAAGCAGCTCGAGCGAAATCGTAGATATATCCTGTCCGTCGATAAGTATTTGTCCTTCTGTTGCATCATACAATCGTGGAACTAGTTGTACAAGCGTTGTTTTACCACTGCCGGTTCGCCCCACGATAGCCGCATTTTGACCGGCTTCAACCTTAAGATTTACATTTTTAAGAGCATATTCTTCGGCACCGGGATACTTAAAGGATACATCCCGAAATTCAATCCCCCCTTCAATAGACTGTACATCAAAATTGGTCTGAGCATGGTCCGAAATTTCAACATCTTCGGTTAGCAGCTCATCAATACGTTTCCATGAGGCCATTGACTGCTGAAATCTGTTGACAGTATATCCCAACGAGGCCACCGGCCACGTCAAATAGGCCACATATACAATATACTCCAAGATGTTACCTACCGTAAGCTGCCCTTCTATCACCAGTTGACCAGCTTTCCAGACTACTATCACAATCGATAATCCAATCAGCAGATTTAATGTAGGATGGAAAAGCGATTCTACCAGATCAAGCCGTAGCTTTTTTGTGCGATAAGATTCGCTTTCTTTGTCAAAACGTTTTTGCTCATGCTTTTCTCGGTTATACGCTTTAATCAGGCGGATACTCGAAAAGGATTCTTTAGCACGACCAGCAATATCAGAATATTGCTCCTGTATAATGCGTGAATAATTATTGATATATCCACTAATCCAATAAGCAAAAGCTGAAAGAAACGGGAGTGGCAGCAGTGCCCACATAGTTAACTCGGGACTTACAATAATCATCATGGTGATGATAAATCCTGCACGCGTAAGTGTATTAATGGTATACATGTAGGCTGGACCAAAATACTCTCTTACTTTTGAGACATCTTCGGTAGCCCGAACATATATTTCGCCAGATTTATAATTACTATAAAATCGCTGGGGTAGCTTTAATAACTTATTAAAGATGTCGTTCCGCAGATCAAATTCAATTTTTCGGGAAGCTACAATGAGTGTCTGCCGGGTAGCAAAAAGTAAAATGCCGGATAACAGCACCGCTCCAACCAAGAAAAGTGCATTCTTAGCTAACGGCCAGCTGGCACTACTGTTAAATAATACAGTAACAATGCTGTCTAAATTTCCTGATGAAGTCTGTAATTCAACATTTGAAATTTGATCAACTGTTCGACGTAAAAAGACCGGAATCCAAACCAAGAAAAAGTTGGAAGCCATCAAAAATATCGAGCCCCATATAATGGTGCTCGTATATTTTTTAAAATATTGGTTTAGCTTCTTAAGCGAGCTCACAAAAAGTAGTTATCTCGTTTTGAAAAGATCTGATCGTCTCGATTGCGCTCAGGCAGTAACGGTACTGTATTTATTAATCCAATATTCCGCCAGGTTATAACCGGAAATAAAGGCATCTTCTAATGAATTACCACCTAAGTAGTCCCCTATTAACGCAAGTGGAGCTTCATCCATTTCCAGTTCCATAAAATATTCATCAATAGGATTTTGCGACTGAAAATACTTCCAGCGGTGCAGATAGGTAGATTGAGGCTGTAAAATCCAGGATCCGACTATCTCTGAAGCCTCTTCTAACAAGGCTTCTTCTACTCTTTCTTCATCTGATTGTGCGAATTTCCTAAAGAAATCGGGCGCAGATTGTATAACCAATCCTGCTACAGAATCTTCATCTCTCTTTGAAGATTCATTGCCTGTCCATTGGATTGCACTGTTATCACCTTCAATACCATTCCAGTCAGGTACTTCCTCATCAAAAGTACAGGCCAACGCCATACAGCCATCGTAGCGAACCTCATCAATATGTCGAATAATTTTTCTAGTTGCCGTACGATTCTGTACCGTCTGAATGATACCATAAGCTTCTACCGCCGGTGTCGCTACCAACACAGCATCACACTCAAATACACTTGTATCGGTAAGGTTAATCATCCAAGAACGTTTTTTGGAAGTATCAGGACCAAGATATGTAAGACCTGCAGCCTGTTTATCAGCCATAACATCAACCCATCGGCTTAATCCCTCTGCGATAGTCTGATTTCCCTTTTCCCCGAAATAATTTACTTGGGAATCCGAATTAGGATTAACTTTATGAAACTCAGTACCATCATAAAAACTGAACTCTTGTACCCATTTTCGCACATTGCCCTTTTCAGCTAAACGATCAAGAAAATGCTGAAAATTTTGCCCACGGGCATGAATATGGGAGATACCATAATCCAGAACCATATCATCTAGTTCTACTGTTGCCAAACGTCCACCAAGCGATCTATTCTTTTCTATCATTGTCACATCATGACCGGCATCCGCCAATCGCTTACCAGCTACAAGTCCTGAAAGTCCGGCACCTATTATTCCTATAACCATCGATTATTTCTCCTTGTTCTACTATTCGATTTGGGAATCATAAAATCAGAAATTTTATGACCAAACGCTATGTTTTTTGAGCTGAGGTCTTAAAAAATACGAACTTGGGGTTCTACCGCATCCTTATCAAGAAGTGCAGGCCAATAGGCTACCACACCGCTTGCTTTGGGGCGCCCGCCTGCAAAACCGGTAACCCCGCTGGGACCGGTAAGGATCAACGGAGCCATCTCTTTACCGAATCTGTTGAGATCGTCCTTGTTTGGGCCTGACAACGACACGCGCATCTGTACTTCTTCGTGTTCTTCTGCAAGTATCTCTTCGGTAATCGGCTCTTCACTGCATCCATTAACCCCCACATATTCTACACGATAATCATCGAACTCCAGATCCAACGCATCAGCACGATTACGTAAAATATCTCCCGCTTTTTTCGCTTTTTTAAGAGCATCCGGCCATGAATACACCAGCGTTGATGAAAGTTTATATCCATCATTATAGCTGGCTGAAATTTTATAGGTATC
The DNA here is from genome assembly GCF_008124865.1 of Fodinibius salinus. Taxonomy (NCBI): domain Bacteria; kingdom Pseudomonadati; phylum Balneolota; class Balneolia; order Balneolales; family Balneolaceae; genus Fodinibius; species Fodinibius salinus. Next base: position 846,660 of record NZ_VNHY01000001.1, read on the forward strand.
CGTCTTGGGACGACCCTCAATACCATGAACGTGCACTTTGTTTTCTCCGTCAGACTCGAGCTTAACTGATGTAAAGTCGGCAATGCAATCCGGAGTAATATATTCGGCAGGGTCCCCAATCTCATACATCAGCTGCTCTTTCACCGTCATCTTGTTGAGTAAACCGCCGGTATCCTCATGCTTGGTAACATAAAAATTACCGTCGGGTTTGGCCTCAATAATAGGAAAACCAATGTCCGTAAAGTCATCCACTTCTTGCCAGTCAGTAAAGTTACCGCCGGATACTTGTGCCCCACATTCAATAATGTGACCCGCAATAGTACCAGCACTCATCTTATCATAATCATCAAACGACCAGCCGAATTCGTGCACCATCGGCGCCAGTGTAAGGCCCGTATCGGTAACACGACCAGTAACAACAATATCAGCCCCTTTGTTTAGTGCTTCAACAATAGGACGGCAACCAAAATATACATTGGCGCTTAACAACTCGTCCTTCACAGTAGTCACCGGTTCGCCGGTCTCCATATTGGCAAGAGAATGACCATTGCTAATTAACTCGTCAAGATCATCAAGAATATCATCACCATCCACAACGGCAACGGTAATATCATCATACCCTTGCTCGTCGATAGCTTCTAAAATTTTGTCTTTACAAGCTTCGGGATTTACACCGCCCGCGTTGGAAATTACTTTAATTCCTTTTTCAGCAATATCCGGCAGCACTTCGCTCACCACCCCCACAAAATCGCGGGCATAACCATAATCGGCATTACGCATTTTTTGCTTTTGCATTATCGACATGGTGACCTCGGCAAGATAATCCATCACCAAATAATCAATGGGGCCTTTACGTACCTGCTTGATGGGTGCATTGGGCAGATCGCCCCAAAATCCCTGTCCGGATGCTATTCTGATAGATTCGTTCACAACTGGTTGGTTTTGTGTTGAATTTCTCTGCAAAGATAAGAGATCATCAAACACTAACAAAAAGAAGTGACAGGTAAAAAAGCAATTAAGAGTAATTATAAAATAGAACGTGAAAACTATTGTTTACTTTAAACCTTTCTTTTTTAAATACCTTTCATATTTACCTTTTATTAAAAAAAGAGCTGAATTTTAGGCAAAAGTTGACTTATTTAAGGAATACCAAAATCAAACACCTTCTATCCTGATCAGCCCTCCAATATGTCTTTTGATGTTACTATAATCGGAGCAGGTCCTAATGGATTGGCAGCCGGTATCCACTTGGCACAAAAAGGACTTTCCGTTAAAGTATTCGAAAAGTCTGGTACTATCGGCGGTGGTACGCGTACGCAGGAACTTACACTGCCCGGTTTCCAGCATGATGTGTGCTCCGCCATTCATCCGTTGGCCAAAGCCTCTCCTTTTTTGCGATCTCTCCCTCTTGAAGACTACGGCCTCCAGTGGATACAACCTGAAGTGCCCGTCGCCCATCCGCTCGATGACCAACCTGCAGGTGCACTTTTTCGGTCGCTGGATAAAACTGCAGATTATCTTGATAAAGATGGATTGATCTACAAAAAATTACTTACCCCCTTTGTCTCATCCTGGGATGATCTTATGGCCGATATTCTGGGTCCCTTCTCACCTATTCCCCACCATCCCTTCTTGACGACTCGTTTTGGCTTAAAAGGACTTCGCTCAGCTCGCGGACTTGCCCAAAAATTTACCACCTCAAAAGCCCGCGCCACTTTTGCAGGCCTTGCCGCACACGGTATTCTGCCATTTCATAAAACAGCAACTGCTGCTATTGGACTTGTATTAGGAATTACAGCACATACAGTTGGCTGGCCCTATCCCAAGGGTGGATCCCATAATTTAACAAAAGCAATGGCACAATATTTCGAATCAGTCGGCGGTAGCATCGAAACAAATGCACAAATTACGTCGGTGAAAGAATTACCTGAATCTTCAGCTATATTTTTTAATAACACTCCAAAACAAATCTTGGATATAGCCGGGGATGAACTCCCTAAGACCTACATGAGGAAGTTACAAAACTATAAATATGGCAGTGGGGTATTTAAATTAGATCTGGCACTCAGCGATCCCATTCCCTGGAATGATGAAACCTGTCGTAAAGCCGGGACAGTACATGTTGGAGGCACCTTCAAAGAAATTGCACATTCAGAACAACAGTCGGCCAAGGGCGATCATCCTCAAAAACCTTATGTGCTAGTAGCTCAACAAAGTCTTGGGGATAGCAGTAGAGCTCCATCGGCTAAACATACCTGCTGGGCCTACTGCCACGTTCCAAACGGATCAACCCAGGATATGACTGAACCCATTTTAAATCAGATTGAACGATTTGCACCGGGCTTTCGTGACTGCATAATCGGCCGACACGCAATGAATACCAATGCTCTGCAGGCCTACAATCCCAACTATATCGGCGGGGATATCAACGGCGGGCGGCAAGATATCACTCAGCTATTTACACGGCCCACAGGCTTATTTAACCCCTATCACATTCCAAAAACGAATATGTATATATGTTCCTCTTCTACACCACCGGGCGGAGGCGTACATGGCATGTGCGGTTTTCATGCGGCTGAATCGGCTCTGCGAAATTTATTGTAGGAGAACTTTGAAAATCTCGACTGTCCTCCTGAATCATCAGCTGAAATTATCTCCGCATCTTTCAGCGGCTATTATCAACCAGTTAAATTTAGCTTTTAGATACAGAGTCAATTTTTAAAATAACCTTCTTCTGCTTCCCCTCTTCGCAATTTATTAGCCCACTTGTGAGCCAACCTTGTTGTCCGTGGCAGTTTATATTTTGTCAAACATTTCATCACCACCGAATAAGCATCATCAGAAGACAATCTGTGCCCCGGCGAAACATAAACGGGATTTACGTTAGTACGGCTTCGTAATGCCATTCCCACAGTCTCACTGCCATCAATGAGTGGTACCCGCTCCCCTTTTTGGGAGCTCAGTTCATCATGGCTACCCGTTAAAATATTTTTTGCACATCCTATGGTTGGATGTTCAATTTCAATACCCAAATGCGTAGCTATGCCCATTCGCCGGGGATGCGCAATGCCGTGTCCGTCTAATATGAGTACATCCGGTTTCTGTTCAAGCTGATCCCACGCTTTTAACAAGATCGGCAGCTCCCGAAATGCCAATAATCCCGGGATATAGGGAAAGGACGTTTTATCGGAAACGGTTGATCGGGCTACTATATTCAAATCAGGGAGGCCTAAAATAATGATGCCCGCATGCATCAAGTTGGAACCCTGATTAAAAGAAATATCAGCTCCTGCTACAAACTGTGGCTCATCAGCAAGCGGCTCCAAAGAAATCTGCTGGCGCAATTCTTGCTGTAGCTTCTTAGCCTTGGTGGGATCAATAGTTTTATAATAATCAAGTCTATCACCACTCATCAAATATCAAATAGTTAAAATATTTTGTTATTTAACAGATGCATAAAAATTGGCAGATCAACGTATCAACACAATGAATAATAGCAAATTTCGCAAGTATGCTCACGAATTGGTCGACTGGATGGCCGACTATTTTGAAGAAGTCGAAGAATATCCCGTAAAGCCAGACGTACAGCCGGGTGATATTTTACAGCAGCTTCCTAATTCAGCTCCCGAGCAAAGTGAGTCATTTGACTCCATCTTCGAGGATTTCAATGATACTATTATACCAGGTATGACCCACTGGGAAAGCCCTAACTTTATGGGCTACTTCCCCGCAAACAAAAGTTATCCATCGGTGCTGGCCGAAATGCTGACGGCAACACTCGGCGCCCAGTGCATGAGCTGGCTGACCTCCCCTGCTGCCACCGAACTTGAAGAACAGGTAATGGTATGGTTGCGCAAACTCATTGGCATGCCGGAATCATTTACGGGTGTCATACAAGGTACCGCTTCTACTTCTACCCTTTGCGCACTGCTGATGGCCCGCGAACAGATTACCGATTTTGAGGTTAACGAAACCGGATTTCCCAGCGATGAACAGTTCACCGTTTATTGTTCTGCAGAAACACATTCCTCTATCGAAAAGGATGTAAAGATTGCAGGCTTTGGCCGGAGACATCTGCGTAAAATTCCTGTGGATAAGAATTTTGCCATGCAGCCGAAGAAGCTGGAGCAAGCAATTCGCAGTGACCTTGAAGACGGATACTCACCCACTGCTGTTGTAGCTACCGTCGGTACAACCGGATCTACAGCCATCGACCCACTGCAAGCAATTGGTGAAATTTGTACAAAATATGATGTATTCCTGCATGTAGATGCAGCCTATGCCGGTACAGCACTTATTCTTCCTGAAAACCGCTGGATGAATGAAGGCATAGAACATGCTGATTCTTTTGTATTTAATCCTCACAAATGGATGTTTACCAATTTTGACTGTTCAGCATTCTATGTTCAAGATGAAGCACTGCTGGTACGCACCTTTGAGATTATGCCGGAGTATCTGAAAACTCCCGAAGATCAGCGCGTTAAAAACTATCGCGACTGGGGTATTCCGCTGGGACGACGTTTCCGAGCTCTCAAACTCTGGTTTGTACTGCGAAGTTTCGGGGTTGAGGGATTGCAGGAAAAAATTCGTCACCATATTTCTCTGGCGCAAAATCTAAAAGACAAGATTCAACAACATAACCATTTTGAAATGCTGGCTCCGGTACCGCTAAATACACTATGTTTTCGATTCCATCCGAATTATATAGATGATGAAGAAAAACTTGATGAACTGAATGAGAAACTGCTCAACACCATACAGAAAAGCGGTGAACTTTTTTTAACACATACCAAACTGGGTGGGTCTTATACCATCCGTATGGTACTGGGCAATACTAATGTAACAGAAACGCATATGAAAAAAGCTTGGAAACTAATCACAGAAAAAGCCAATCAATTACTGTGATGAATATGTCTCAACCACTTAACTGACAAAACTGCTATTTGTAGGAAATGAATTCCATCGGTATGTTGCTATCCAATTATGAAATACAGCAATAATGCTAAATAAAGAAATTCAATTTTATGCAGTTATCAGATATTCAGGCACTGGTTACCGGCGGAAGCTCAGGCATCGGAAGAGCAACAGCTAAAATGATTATTGAATCTGGTGGCGAGGCAGTTATTGCCGCCCGAACCAAAAGCAAGCTAGAACAAACCGCAGAAGACATTGGGGCTATTCCCATTCAATGTGATGTGGGTGACGAGCAGCAGGTAGAAGAGCTCATCCAGAAAACAGACAAACAGCTGGATAACTATAATGTTCTTATCAATAATGCAGGCTATGGAAGTCACAAAAAGCTGATAAATGTTTCTGCGAAAGAAATGGAAGATCAACTACAAACCAATACTATCGGTGCTATGATGGTGGCCCGTGAATCGGCTAAGGTTTTTATTGATAATGATTACGGCAATATTGTCAACGTTTCCTCTTCTTCGGGAAAACGCGGATATGCCGGCGGTACTTCGTATGTAGCCAGCAAGTTTGCCCTCAGCGGTATGACCCAGTGTTGGCGCGCCGAGCTTCGTCCTCATAACATCCGGGTGATGCAAGTGAATCCCAGTGAGGTGCAAACGCCTTTTTTTAGTGACGGGCACGAAATAGAACGCGATATCAATGAAACCAAACTTGTTGCTGATGATATTGCCCAAAGCATCTGCGATATGCTGGGTATGCACGACCGCGCCTTCATTACTGAAACCAGTGTATGGGCTACCAATCCCAAATAGATTTCTAGTTATACTTTATGCTAAGAAAAAATCCATTTTTAAATAAGGTAACAATAACTCTATTGTTATTGAGTTTTGTTGGTCTATTATTACATTATTTTGACATTTTAAGTGCGTCTGTTCTTAAGATTTATTTTGGCGGGACATTCACGGGACTTTTTCTGGGATTATCAATTCAATTATATTATAGTCTCGTAAATCCCTCCGATTGGTTATTTCAAAGCAGATATCATATAGAAGGAGCAATCTTGGGTGGAAGTATTGGTTCTTATAGCCTGACAAAATACTCCTTTAGTAATGGGCTTGTGAATATTTTCGAGATAATCATTCCTCTTGTAGTCGGCTTAATTTTGGGAATATCCTGGATTAAAAGTGCCAAATATAGAACACTGAAAGACTGGAAAGGTAATTTAATTCAGCAAAATACGGATAATATTATTTTTAGTGACGCTGGTACTCTTACTGATCCAAATCACTCAAATACTAAGGGCACGGTGATGCTCACCCAAAATGAAATTATTTTTTCTCCTTCTAATGCGCAAAACCACAAAATAAGAACTGATTTATCCGAAATGAACCCTCTACTCGAAAAATCCGGGTTTGATTTTTTTAGCATACCAACTGGTATTCAACTTACCCAAGAACGCAGTATACATCCATACAAGTTTCCACGATACTGGCTGGAAAAAATTCGCAATATTCGTTCTGGGATTGAGTACTATGATGGATCATAAGACTAATATAATGTAAAAAATGCTCTGCGGTTGATCTATTGTGATCTCACTCAGCATACAGAACGAAAGAGAATGTTTGAGAAGTAGTTTATATATTTATTTCAAAATCAAGTAAACAATTGATCGGTATGTTTGGAGAAAAATCTTGGCTTATAAAAACCTTAGGATTATTTTTTCTTTTAATTTTACCAATATTGCTAGTACTGTATTTCAATTCTTCGATTTTAAGTATAGGACTCATTTTGCTTGAAGGAGCAGCTGTGGGTCTCATTTTTGGATCCATTATCGCATTAATATTTAGCGTAATAAATCCACCCCAGTGGTTATTTACCTATCGATACATTCTGGAAGGTATTCTCTGGGGGCTTATGATTGCAACTACAAGTTTATTCGTTACTACCAGTGAAGAGTCACTGAGTATGAGTAAGGCTGTATTTACAACTCTATTCTGCAGCGGAATGGGTGTACTTTGGATCTATTATTTCAAGTACAAAAAACTACAACAGCAAATGGAAGAATATCTATCTGGTAATTTGGATACGGTAGACCTCTGTGACGTTGCTAACTTTTCGGATCAAGAATATGATAATAAAAACAGCCTTTTATTATTATCCGCCAGCCATATTCAAATCGTATCAATAGACACTCATAAGAAGCTCGCTGACTTACAATTAAGTGAAATTAATCCGAAAATAAGAAGGAGAACCTGGTTCAACTTTCCTGCAGGTATCCAATTGTCAAACACTAAAGAGGTGAAAGTGAAATTCCCTCTCTACTGGTTCAAGAAAATAAGTATGCAAAAAAGATAGGTATGAGATTTTGGTTCAAGCCTGCTCAGGATAACACTCCTTACAAGGACACATATCCCGCAGCGTCCCCCATTGGTACATGCCGTTGTTGTGGCCGTCATTCCAGAAAATCTTGATGGCATGATTCCCAATCTGCTTAATATCTTCTACCTCAAAATTTTGTGTAGGATCAACAAAAAACAGCGAACGGTCAAAAGAATTCATATTTCCGTGTCCCCCGCGACAGGTTACGCAAGGACAATTTTTGCGAAGTCCAAAGAGCGGGTATTCCGAATGGTGTCCATCTGACCATTCAATTTCTAAAACTTGGTCACTATTAGAAACTTCAATTCCTGTAGGTATTACTTGATCTGACATGTGTTACTTCTGCACTTAACAGTCTTTACAAAACTGTCAATTAAAATTAAGATTCCTTAAGCTACAGCTTTATCGTGCTGTACCATCATGCACTTGTTTTCTACATACTGGTAGTTATTTTCTTCAGCAAGGCTTTTGGCTTTATCCGAAGAAACCGCCAGCTGGGTCCATATTACCGGTTTTTGGCCACTCTTTTCTGACCAATCAATCGCCTCCCGCACCATATCAGCTGTGTATTCCGAATCCCGAAAAATATCAACAACATCAATCGTTATATCATCGGGGATATCAGCCATGCTGTCATAGCATTCTTCACCCAAAACCTCATCATAATTCGGGTTCACCGGAATAATACGAATACCCTGTTCTTGTAAATAATTAGCAATGTGATAACTGGTCCGATATTTATTGGCCGAACAGCCAATTACAGCAACTGTTTCTACGTTACTTAGAAGTTTTCCTAACTCACTTTTCATAACTGTTTTTTCTTTTATTATTGACTATCTATTTGAACACAGAAGTTACGAGATTCATTTGATTTAACGTATTATTGGATATCAAAATAATTACAGTTTTACTTTCAAGATGGTAACTGCAACCAAACATTTTTTTCGGAGATATAAAAAATATATTCCGGTACTATTCTTTATCGGCGGATTCACCTGGGATAGCCTCACCCTTGGTCGCATTGACGGCTGGTACAGTAATACCGTGCTTTTTACTTATCTCATTGGACTCACACTCTGCCTCTACATCTTTAACCTTGCCGATGATGGCCGCTGGCAAAACACGTTTTTAGAACCTTATCAAGAATATGCCCCGTTGGCTATACAGTTTTTCCTTGGCGGTCTTTCAAGTGCCTATGTCATTTTCTTTTTCCAGAGTGTTACACTTACTAAAACCCTTGTTTTCTTTTTGATTCTAGTTGTACTTCTGGTTTCTAATGAGTTACTCAAGCATCGTATTTCAAATAAATACCTACAATTCAGTGCCTACTTCTTTGTCAATTTTACATTTTTCACCTTCTTTATACCGGCTATCTTTGCAACCATGAATACCTTTCTGTTTGTGGTATCAGGACTTATAAGCCTTGGGCTTACCCTATATTTTATTTATTACCTCTACCGGATAAGTCCTTCTACCCGCCAAGAAATAAGCCGCCGGAAAGTTATAGCCCTTATCCTCGGCATTTATCTGTCTATTAACACCTGCTACTACTTTAACTTGATACCCCCTGTTCCTCTTTCATTGCAATCCGGTATGGTGGCCTATAATGTTGAAAAGACCAATAATAATTTTTTGGTTTCTTATGAAAAATCCCCCCTTTTTAAATTTTGGGAATCTTATAAACATACCTTCAACTACACCTCCGGTGATTCTGTTTTTATTTATACCTCAATTTTTGCTCCCACAGATCTTGAAAAATCGGTGCAACATCAGTGGCGCTGGCACGATCCCAAATCGGACCAATGGAAAACGACGGATACTATTGCCTACACCGTAGTAGGCGGACGTAAAAAAGGATTCCGTGGATACACCTTTAAAAATAATATTTGGCCTGGCAGCTGGCGTGTCAATGTAACTACCGGTGAAGGACTAGTACTCGGGCAAATTAACTTCACCGTGGTTGAGGACTCAACCGCTGTCTCTCTAACCAAAAGCAAATTTTGATTAAGCTGACCCTATTGCGGAAACTGCAAACTAATTGCAATATTTTAAGCCACAAGACTTAAATATTGATTTTTAAGTCTATAAGCTTAATATTAGGCATTTAGAGTCTGTTCGGAGACAAAATTGTATAAATTATCATTCCGAACAGTCTATAAGATACATATTAAAGATAATTACTTATTCGGAGAGGAGACCCAAGCGGTGATGCAAGCAATGCTGAAGGAAAGGTCTCACCTTCTTAATTCTTAAACACGTTCTTGTTGTACCCAAAAAAGATGTTGAAATGGCTAAAAAAGACATGAAATCAGTTATTACAGGTGATATTGTTAATTCTACCAAAGTAGAGGGTAAACAGTATACCCAGCTAATAGAAAGCCTAAAAAAATCCTTTAATTGCATAGCAGAGCTTCATACTGATAAATCCTCAAAAATTATATTCGACATTTTTCGGGGTGATAGCTTTCAAGGACTTATCCCTAATCCATTAGCAGCCCTGCCTGCCAGCCTCATTATCCGCAGCAGCCTTCGTAAAGCCCAACCCTCAGACAGTTCCTTTAATTGGGATGCCCGCACAGCCATTGGAATTGGAGATATTAACTCTCTGCCTGATAATGCCTCTGAAGGAACAGGCAAAGCTTACCAGTATTCCGGTACCTCACTGGATCAAATGAAAACCAGTCAACGGTTAGCTATTGTAACTCCCTGGACAACGGTGAATAATGAAATGCAGTCTCAAACGGCTCTTCTGGATGCCGTCATTTCCAAATGGTCACCATCACAAGCCGAAATTGTACTGGAACTTTTAAAAGGAAAATCCCGAAAAAAAATAAGTGCCGAATTTGATATATCACAAGCTGCTGTACATTATCGTATAAAAGGAGCCGGCTGGTTAGCCATCGAAAAGTTTCTGCAACGTTACCAAAACATTATCAACCAACATTTAGCATCATGATTGCTCTACCCCAAATTCTCATTCTCTTACGACTGTTAACTGCTCATCTGCTGGCCGATTTTTTTTCTACAATCTAAACACTGGATTGATCAGAGACACAAACATGGTGTTCGTGCCCCACAGCTTTATTATCATATCGGACTTGTAGGCGGACTAACCTACATATTCTTAGGCGACTGGTCGCATGTTGGGCTCCCTCTTTTTATTATGATTACCCATTTTCTTATAGACTGGTGGAAATCTGCTCAGAAAGAAAGTACAACCGCATTTGTGGTAGATCAAACTGCTCACTTGCTGATACTACTACTGGGGTGGAGCGTATATGCCAATATTGGAACTGCTATAATTGATTATGCAGTCCACATTTTCAGTAAACCTTCAACCTGGATCATCATCCTCAGTTATTTTATGACCATCCGCCCCTTTGGATATTTCATTGCCCGTGTTACTAACCGTTGGCAACAGGATCTCACAGCTGGTGATGCAAAAAAGCTTAGCGGACTTAAAAAAGCCGGCATGTGGATAGGCTGTACCGAACGGATTATTATCCTTACATTTATTTTGATGAACCAATACAGTGCTATTGGCTTTCTGATTGCCGCTAAATCCATATTTCGTTTTAAGAGTAACATCGACAGCAATCAAGAACGCAAAGAAACTGAATATATCCTCATTGGTACCCTGCTAAGCTTTGCCCTAACCATTGGGCTGGGCATTACCACAAATTTTCTTTTACACATTTGGAGTTAAAATCATAATAAAAGGCATTTTGCAATAACAATATCTCTAATTTTACTCCAGCCTAATAAATCTGTACCATTGTATCTTAAAACAGTTTATCCAGTTAGTATCACAGTCTCTTAAAAATGTTACATTAACTATCAATCCATCACTATGAAACGTTTTATTTTCTTACCGCTCATAATTCTTATTGCTTGCTCTGCACAAGCACAAGACCTATCTATTGACCCTCAGATGTATGATATTATTGATTCGGTTAGTGCAGATCGCCTGGAATCTGACATACGCGCGTTGGCCGGTTTCGGCACGCGTCACACCATGTCAGACACTATCTCAGATACCCGTGGTATTGGTGCTGCCCGGCGATGGATCAAACAGGAATTCCAGAAAATAAACAAACAATGTGGAGGCTGCCTGGAAGTCCACGAGCAACGCACACTTGTTGAAGGCAAACCTGATAGTCGTATTGATGAAGATACGTGGGTCGTAAACGTCTATGCCGTGCTAAAGGGAAATACCAATCCCAACCGATATGTAATTATGAGTGGCGATATTGACAGCCGAGCGTCCGACATAATGAATGATACCATTGATGCACCCGGCGCCAATGATAACGCCACCGGGATGGCAGGTGCTATTGAAGCGGCACGGGTACTGTCCCAGTATGAGTTTAGAAACAGCATCATTTTTGCAGGATTATCGGGCGAAGAACAGGGGCTTTACGGAGGTAAGCATATGGCTCAAAAAGCCAAAAAAGAGGGATGGAATATTATAGGCGTGCTCAATAACGATATGATTGGAAATATCAGAGGTATCGACGGCGTAATAGATAACCGCAGCTTCCGTATATTTTCGGAACCCTATTCATCACAAGCTACCAAACGCGAGCTGCAGCTTAAACGATTTTACGGTGGCGAAAATGATGGCATTTCACGTCAACTTGCCCGCTATATTTATGAAACGACTGATACATACATGCCCCAAATGGATCCAATGCTCATCTACCGGCTCGACCGCTTTGGACGTGGTGGGCATCACCGACCCTTTAATGAAGCAGGCTTTGCCGGTGTACGTATTATGGAAACTCACGAAAATTATAATCGCCAGCACCAAAATATCCGTACCGAAAACGGCATCGAATACGGTGATGTGATAGAAGAAGTTAATTTCGAATATGCTCAAAAATTGACAGCCGTCAATGCTGTGGCCTTGGCTTCTCTTGCTAAAGCTCCGGCAAGTCCGTCTGATGTAAAAATTGGCGGTGCCGTTCAACCTTCGACTACACTTAAATGGAAGAAGTCTGAAGGTGCAAAGGGTTATAAAATTTACTGGAGAAAAACTACGGCACCACTGTGGGAAAATGTTCGATATGTGGGTGATGTCAATGAATATACGCTCAAAGGTATTGTAATTGATAACTATTTATTTGGTGTTTCCGCCGTAGATGAAGATGGAAATGAAAGCGTGGTCTCATTTCCATCTGGATTAATTAGAGACTAATATTTTAGTAAACAATGATATTAAGGCCAAACCACAACAATATCATTGGTAAACCGTAGATAAATGCTTATTTTTAAAGACTTTGTAATCTAAAAATAAAAGAGAATAGTATTTTGTCTAAAGTTAAAGACGGTGATACCGTAAAAGTACATTACACAGGAACCTTAACTGAAGAGGGGTCAGTTTTTGACAGCTCTGAAGAACGAGGAGAACCACTTGAATTTACCCTAGGAGACGGGCAATTGATTCCCGGTTTTGAAGAAGCGGTAATCGGGATGCAAGAAGGCGATGAAACAACCGTGGAGATTGATTCAGAAGATGCCTACGGTCAGCGTCGCGAAGATCTAGAGTTGGAAGTTTCAAAATCAGATCTTCCTGACAATATTGATCCGCAAGTTGGAATGCAGCTGCAAATGCAGCAGCAAGAAAATGGACAGGCTATCCCCGTTCAAATTACGGATGTTGAGGATGATTTTGTGAAACTCGATGCCAATCATCCACTGGCCGGTAAAGACTTGACGTTCGATATTGAGCTTATTGAGCTAATGGACTAAGAGCTCATTTAGTGATTATATTTAGCCTGAATCCGGTTATACGGGTTCAGGCTTTTTTTATTTTTTGCGTACGATGGTTACACCATCTCTTACTGTTAGCATAACTTGTTCAACCAATTCATCAGCAGTAATTTGTTTGTTAAGCTGATCAATAGCCTCTGCCTTTTCCCCCTCGGGCTGCAAAGCTTCACCATCCCACAGCACATTATCTATTACCATTACTCCGCCCTCCTTGAGTCTCGGTATTATCATATCATAATACTTCGGATAATTAATTTTATCCGCATCCAAAAAAACAAAATCAAAGCTGCCGTTAATAGTTGGGATTGTTTTCAGGGCTTTACCCATTAATAAAGAAATTTTTGATCCCTCATCACTTTTTTCAAAAAAAGTGCGGGCAATATCTTCATACCGTTTATTATACTCACAAGTGAAAAGTTGACCATCTTTGGGCAGTGCCTCAGCCATTTTTAGCGCCGAATAGCCAGTAAACGTCCCTACCTCGAGCACTCGCTTGGCACCAGAAATTTTGATCAACATAGTTAACAGCTGTCCCACTTGTCGGCCGCTTAGCATATCAGTATGTTCGAGATCTTCTTTGGAAGCAGCTATAAGTTCTTTAACAAGTTCTGAGTCAGCGGTGGTATGTTCGGCCGCGTAGGTCCCTACTTTGTCAAAATCCATTGGAATAATACATAAATTTTATTGGCAACTCTTCGTGATGCTAAAGATATTCAGCTAACAATCACTCAACAAATATTTTACTTTTGGATTTTATCCCCGCAAATGAATCTCCGGTATTTATTAAGGGCTTTCGGTGGTACACTTGGCTTCTGTTTAAACGCCGTTTTCATAAAGTATGGCTCAGGCAAGACTATTATCCGAAAAAAGAATCAAAAACGGTCTATTACCTAAATCATCACTCATGGTGGGATGGGCTTGTTCCTTTTCTACTCAACGAGTTTCGATTTCACCAGCAGGCACGAGCACTTATGGAAGACACCCAAATGAAGAAATATCCCCTATTCCAAAAGATCGGCGCTTTTTCCATTAATCGTGATGATCGGCGGCAGGCTATCACCTCGCTTCGCTATGCAGTAAATTCATTTGAACGAGAACAGGCCAGCCTCTTTATATATCCGGAAGGCACTATCACACCCCCAGGTTTGGACATGAATTTTGAAGGCGGCCTGGCTTGGCTGTATGGAAAGCTTCACAATGTAGATTTTGTACCCATCGGCATCTACATGCACACCATTCGGCATGATAAACCCGAACTGCACCTTCATGTAGGAAAATCGGACCAAATTGGGCAACTAAAATCTGGGGCGAAACTGACTCATCATTTTGAAGAACGACTCAATACTATCCTAGATGACCTGCGGACAACAGCAGGATTTGATGATACTAATTTTGAGCCATTTGCATGAGTGGCTTCTACCATGTCCACCGATATAAGCCAGGAAACTGCTGCACCCAGTGTGGGTTTTCGGCCATATATCTGATGCGCATATTTACAAACGGCCAAAAGAATCGATTGTAAATACGCTGGGGGCAAATATATTCGCTGATGCCCCGCTGTGATTCTATATAATCCTGGTCGACAATCTGTAAAAAGGCATCACTCATAAACCGCTGATAAAAGGGGCCGTTATCAAGTAACCTGCCCTGCTGTATCTGCACCGATACCCTATCAGAATGTAACCAAATACGATGGGCGGTACGTAGCCCAAAAAGCGTTCTTCCTTCATCTTCCAACCTAACATTATCTAACTCATTCAGCACTTTCCCGTTGTTATTATCAATAAGCCACGCCCGATGCTGCTTATCGGATTCCCTGTTCATCAAATAATAAACTAAGGTAGCATGCGAAAAGTGAAAACGCCCCCAGTACCAATCCTCAAATTCATTATGCATTGGTTCATAACCAGTATTATGATCATGATATCCCCTGCCCTTAAATCCAATTTCTCGAGCCTCGACAGTGGGTCCGGTGATATGAAATGATCCTTCGACTTCTGCCCGAGGCTGCACCAAATTCCATAGATGCTCACCAGAACGCTCATCACAATTTTTAAATAAAGAATCTACCGGTAATGAACTTTTAAATGTTAACGAAGCTTCTATCTGATCACCACTGGCCAGTGTTTCTTCCAGTGTTAAGTGGTATTTCAGCAACCCGGATGTGTTTTGAATCTCCATCCTATGCGGACCCACCTCAACAAATGGACGTTCTTCATCAAATGAACAGTCTGATGCCTCAAACTCTGTAAAACTGTAGTAAATGGGATCACCATCCTCATAAACCGAAATACTAATAGCCGGGAATTTCGACGGACGAGCATTGACGCTATCACTATTGAGCTGTGAAATATACCGCCGGGAAAACGGATTGCCCCGATAAAAAATAATAACAAAGCTAAATTGATCATCAGCTGATACCGCATCAAAATACCACCACTCATATCCACCAGTGGTATCCATCGAACGCGCAGCATCTTTTCTGAAATCTGAAAAAATATTCATAAGGCGGACAATTAACCCATTAAAATATCGACCCGCAACCTCATTTTGTGTTTGATCTTCAGTCTTACAGTCCTACCTTTCAGAAGGTGACTTTTTTACTCTACATAGCGCTTGGGTATTTGGTAATAACATCAGTCATTTTATGGCTTAACTACCGGGATTTTAGCCCGCTTTATTCGGCTGAACAAAAATACTTCAATGATCAGGCCCCCAAAGCAAGTATTTGTATTCCCGCCCGAAATGAAGCCAACACTATTGAGCTATGTGTCCAGTCAGCTCTAAACCAAAAGTATCCCAGCTTTGATGTATATGTACTCGATGATCAATCCACTGACGGTACCACCCAAAAGCTAAGAGCATTGCAGTCTAAATACCCTGAACAACTGACTATTATTTCTGGACAACCCAAACCGGCTGATTGGCTGGGAAAGTCCTGGGCTTGTCACCAGCTGGCAGAAGCATCAACAGGAGAAATTATTGTTTTTATTGATGCTGATACCCGTCTTGCTCCCAATACTTTAGCACGTACTATCCGCACTATGGGCCGCGATGTAGTGGACTTTGTTACTTTATGGCCTGATCAAAAACTGGGAACATTCTGGGAAAAAACTGTAATTCCACTTGTTTACTTTGGCTTACTTACTTTGCTGCCCAACCGCTACGTCTATAATATCCCAAAATGGATACCCTCAGCCCTTCGTAAAAAAATGGCGCCGCTTTTTGCTGCCGCTTGTGGTCAATTTATGGCATTCAAGCGGCACTCATATCGTGCCATCGGTGGTCATGAATCGGTAAAAAATGATATTATTGAAGACGTAGCATTGGCAAAAAATATCAAAAAGAACGGTTTTGCCATGAACATGTATAACGGTGCCGACAGTATCAGTTGTCGCATGTACCAATCAAGCCGGGAATTATGGCAAGGATTTCGAAAAAACTTTTTCGCTGGTTTTGGTTGTAACATCCCGCTATTTACAGCAATGGCCTTGTTACATTTGATTGTGTTTATAATACCTTTAGTCACACTTCCTTTTATCTTGATTTGGGGATCACCCCAAGTACTAGTTCTCTGCCTTATCGCTATTTTCGGTATGCTATTACAACGACTGGTGGTTGACCTTTGGTTTGGATGGGAAAAGAGATACACATTACTGCACTCTCTTGGCGTCGGCTGGTTTCAGGCCTTGGGCGTACAGGTATTACTGGATTATGTTAATAAACAGCCTGCCAAGTGGAAAGATCGAGAAGTATAACTACTTATCCCCATAGTAATTATCGCAATTAACTGTTTATTTTTATTGCCAAAGTATCCATATTGAATTCAGATGAAGAAAGCGATTAATAAATATCTGCACTATTTGAAGATCGAGCGTAATGCCTCGGAAAATACCATTCTTTCGTATGAAAACGATTTGCAACAGTTTCTTGAATTTTGTGTAGCACACTTTGATAAGGATGAACAACTGCATCCCGACCTAATTGAACGCATTACCATTCGGCTTTGGCTCGGCGAACTGTCCGAACGTGAACTGGCCAAAAGTACCATTGCCCGAAAAGTAGCAGCTATACGATCATTTTTTAAGTACTGCTTTAAACGGGGTATAGTTGAACAAAATCCGGCTCATTTATTAGTAATTCCCAAAAAGGATCAATCGCTACCCAAAACGGCTAGTGCTGAAGATCTGGAACGTATGATGGAACTGGCCAAAGGGAAAACTCCAAAATCAGCACAAAATAGAGCTATTTTGGAACTGCTTTACGGTACCGGTATTCGATTAAATGAGTTGGTTCAGCTAAATGAAGAAGATATCAATCATACGCTCAATCAGATTAAGGTTTTGGGCAAAGGTGCCAAACAACGTATTGTACCTTTTGGATCTGAAGCCCAAAAAGCACTTAACAGACATCTTGAAACAAAGCATGAACTGTATGGTAAACGTACTGATGCAGATGCCCGAAAGGCGGTATTTTTAGCCGCCGGCGGACAACGAATTTATGCACGTGCAGTGCAACGCATTGTCAAAGATTATCTGCAGCGTGCCAGTGAGGTAACGCAAAAAAGTCCGCATGTGCTTAGGCACAGCTTTGCTACGCACTTGCTGGACCAAGGAGCTGAAATTCGTGTAATCAAAGAATTACTCGGTCATGCTAATTTAGCAGCTACACAAGTTTATACTCATACATCCGTTGAACGATTAAAAAATGTTTACGAACTAGCCCATCCACGGGCCAAAAACCAAAAATCTAATTAAGGAGGTTCCTATGAAAACGACATTCACTGCAAGACATTTTGATCCAACTTCTGATCTTCACTCATATGCCGAAGATTCTGTACAAAAACTAGACCAATTTTATGATCGCATTTTAACCTGCGACATTATTTTGGAACCAGTACCCGATGATGATAACCCACAACAAGCAGAACTAAATGTAAAAGTACCCAAGAAATTGCTTAACGCTAAAGAAAAGGCTCCCTCCTACGAGCAAGCCATAAATAAAGTGATAGATAATATTAGCCGTCAGCTAAAAAAATATAAACAGAAAACATTACACCAGCGATAAAAAATGTCATTTGATGAAAATGAAACCATACCCAAAACCGAAAAAATAACGGTTAAACATTTGCTGGAGCAGCTGCAAGAGCGGGTTCGCATTGAACTCAATCCTTTTGCAGCCCAAGCATATACCAAGCAGTGCCACGTCACCGAGGCGGATCTACACCGCCCCGGCCTGGCATTGGCTGGCTATGTCAAACTTTTTACCCATCAACGTATTCAGGTAATCGGTAATACCGAAACCCGCTATCTCGAAAATCTATCCAAAGAAGAACAGATAGCAGCTTTCGAAAACCTGACGCAGTTTGATATTCCTATTTTATTTATTACTGACAGTAACGAACTGCCCGATTACCTGCTTAAAATGGCTGAAGAAGCAGGAATTCCTGTTGTAGGTACTCCGCTCGAGACAACGCGGTTTATGCACGTCATTAGGGATTTTCTTGAAGATCAGTTTGCACTGCAAACAATGGTTCATGGTACCATGGTAGATGTATATGGCATTGGCATTCTCATTGCAGGCAAATCAGGTATCGGTAAAAGCGAGGTCGCTCTTGATTTAGTTGAACGTGGACACCGTCTGGTTGCGGATGATGCCGTTATCCTAACCAAGAAAAACAACGTCTTGATGACCTCGGCCACAGAAATGAACAAGCACTTTATGGAAATTCGCGGACTCGGCATTATTGATATTATGTCGATGTTTGGAGTCCGCGCAATCAGGTATCAAAAACGACTGGAGGTGGTTTTGGAATTGTCATTGTGGGACGAATCCAAGGATATTGAACGTACAGGCCTTAACCGTGACACGACCTCTATCATGGATATCGATATACCACGTATTAAATTACCTATTACACCCGGTAAAAATATTACCGTTATCGCCGAAGTTATTGCCATGAATTACCTGTTGCGACACTATGGATATGATGCAGCTGAGGCCTTTCAAGATAAAGTTAAAACCCATATTGCCGAGAAAAAAGATCCTCGGGCAATGCCAAAACGGGCTATAGAGTATTTTGAAGGTGATATTGAGTAATTACATTCGATTTTTGAAAGCTCATTTTTATCCGTATAATTAAGTTCCGTATTTGCGGACATAGCTCTCTTTTGGTGACGGATCAGTATTAACAACAATTCTTATGGGTTTAAAAAATTATTACTATTACGACGAACAAAACTGTGATTTTGTACCCGTCGAATATAACAGTCTGGAACGCATTATTTATACCGCATGCGTATGGATTTTATGTGGTGTGGTACTTGCCGGCGTAGGTATTTCAATCCTCTCCTTCTCAGTAGGAACACCGGCCGAAATTGCTCTTAAAGCTGAGAACCAAGAACTCATCGATCAGCTTGAAAAGACGAAGTCTACTATTAAAAATCTTGATCAAGAAGTTGACAAGCTTGCCGAGACTGATAATGAGATGTATCGATCAGTGCTGGGAATGGATCAAATTTCGTATGATGAACGGCAAGGTGGTGTTGGTGGTGCCGATATTTATTCAGAGTTTGACATCCACAGCAAGAAAACAGCAGAAATTTTAAAATGGACTTCTAAAAATCTTGCAAGTTTAAAGCGAAGTATCAATATCCAAAAGCTTAGCTTTAAGGAGATCAAAAGTCATTACAATAAAAATCAGGAGAAAATGGAGCATATTCCTGCTATAAAGCCCACCAAGGGAATTATCCTTAGTGGGTTTGGAATGCGCTACCATCCCATTTTAAAGTATCAGAAAAAACATGAGGGACTTGATTTTCGCGCTAATGTCGGCAGTAAAATATTTGCTACCGGTGCTGGTGTTGTTAAATATGCCAGCCGTAAAGGAACTTTTGGACGGTTGGTTATTATTGATCATGATTTTGGGTATGAAAGTTATTATGCACACTTATCTTCATATGCTAAAAATATTCGGCCAGGTACCAAGGTAAACCGTGGAGACCTTATAGGTTTTTCAGGTGAATCTGGTCGTGTAGAAGGTCCCCACCTTCATTACGAAGTTCACAAAGAGAATCTCCCGATTGATCCTCTCAATTACTTGTTTGCTGATACTTCCCCCGAAGAATATCAAATGTATAAAGAGATTGTTGAAAACAATGACCGCTCAATGGATTAACAGTTTAGCATAAGTGCAAATTTATTAAGGCTGCTTTCGGGCAGCCTTTTTTATTTCACTTAACCGTTCTGTGCCATTTTATTTACTATTAAGAGTGGTTTATCTTTTCTTGACAAGAGCTGTAAATACTATAGACAAACTAAACGGAAAAGAATATTAGAAGTACATTGCGGCAATGCTGAATATGGTATATCTAGCTGCAGACATGTCATAGCACTTGTCCTGGAAATAACAATCAATAAGCCAATATTATTGGTGCTCTTTAAAGAATCGGGCTTCTAATTTATCCGGTGCCCGAACAGATTGTTTTACCCACTCCAGCCGTAAATCCAGCTTTTCATCCTCTGTTAGTGACCACTCTCGATCTCCATTGCGTAACCTACTTGTCAAATCATAAAGACACAGCGCCGCCCCTACTGATATATTAAAACTTTCACTAAATCCCGACATCGGTATTTTGGCATAACCATCTGCTTGCTGCATCGCAGTATCAGAAAGTCCTTTTAGCTCGGCACCAAATACAAGAGCTGTCGGTTCATCCACAGAAACCTCATCTATTGTCACATCATCGTGGTGGGGAGTAGTCGCAATAATTTGATATCCCTGCTCTCTCAATTTTTGATAACAGTATTCTGTATTATTCTGGTCCTCCTCATTATAGTGATGTTGGGTAATCCACTTGTGAGCACCTATAGTTACTTCATTATTAGGATCAAATGAGTTCCTGTTCTCAATAATATGCACATCCTGAATACCAAAACCCTCGCAGCTGCGCAACACAGCACTTGCATTGTGCGGCTGGTAGATATCTTCGAGGACAACGGTGAGGTGACGCGTGCGCTTTTCTAATACCTCATTAATTATTTGCCAACGGTCTTCGGTAATAAATGCTTTTAAAAAATTAAGGAGTTGTATTTTCAATGACTTATCCATAAAATTGTTTTAACGACTTGTTCTGTTATTTCTGACAAACATACCGTTTTGTTTACTGATCTTTTAACTTAAAAAGGAGGTCTTATGTTCGTACGTGATGTCTTAAAAGTCAAAGGCAATGCCGTATATTCGGTAAAGCCAAACCAAACAGTGTACGAAGCTATTGCCAAAATGGATGAGCTGGATATCGGGGCTTTGTTGGTGATGGAAGATGATAACCTACAAGGCATTCTCAGTGAGCGTGATTACCGAAGTAAGATTATTCTAAAAGGCAGACGTTCCAAAAGTACAGCGGTGAGCGATATTATGAGTAATCAGGTATATTGCGTAGAGCCTACTGATTCTGTACAAGACTGTATGTCTATAATGACTGAAAAGAAAATTAGACATCTGCCGGTTCTCAAAGACGATGAGGTTGCGGGGGTAGTCTCTATTGGAGACTTGGTCAAAAGTATTATTTCCAAACAAAAAGTTGAGATCAACAATCTCCGGGGGTATATACAAGAAGGGGGTACTTATCCCGGCTGAGCCAACTTATTGACCGCAGTGCATAATAAACCCCTTTTTGCGTACAGTATCGATATATTCCTTATCAGAGTGATTACGTATTTTTTTCCGCAAATAGCTGATATAAACGTTTATATAATTTGTTTGGGTATCAAAATGGATATCCCATACATTTACAGCAATCTCTTCTTGCGTAACAATTTGATTTTTATTTTTCAGTAAGTAAACCAACAAATTAAACTCATTGTTTGTCAGATCTACTTCAGTACCATTAACCCTAAAGATACGCTCTAGCACATCCACCTCCAGCTCCCCGCATGTTAATGTACGATCTTCCAGAAGTCCATTATTGCGTCGCGTTATCGCTTCAATACGTGCCAACAATTCTTCGGTATTAAACGGCTTAGTAATGTAGTCATCGGCCCCCACGCGCAGACATTTAATTTTTACATCTGTTTCCTGCTCTGCAGAAAGTATGAGTACCGGGGTTGTAATATTCTCGTCACGCATTCTTTTACAAACCTCAAAACCGTCACCGTCGGGTAGCCCTAAGTCAAGAACGATAACGTCATATGGATTTTCATAAGCCTGACTTTCACCGCCACTTGCCGTTTCGGCAAGGTCCACATGATTATCATCTTTTTGGAGTACCGTTTGTACTAACGTACGTACTGACGGATCATCTTCTATGACTAATATGTCCATATTTTATTTCTTTTAATTCTTACCCCTAAATAAGTATATATCTTACAAAATTTAAAAAATAGCCACATAAAAATATCATTCATTTTGAAGTGACAAAAACCATTTTTTAATCTTTTTTACATACTCAGGCTTTAAACGATGGCCGGAATCAATTGTCTGAAACTTAACATTCGCTCCCCACTCTGAAAGCAGATCACAACATCTTTTCTGTGGGTTGCTATCAACACTCTTGTCATTCGCGCCATGCAAGGCTAATACATTTAACTGTTCGTACTGTTTATCAGCGTCTTCAAATACTTCTGTTTTAATTCGCCCACCAATTACAACTAATTTATTTACAATATTGGGACGAGACAATCCGAAATAACCGGCCAAATATCCACCCATTGAATATCCCACAATGGCAACTGACTTTGCGTCAATGTCTTTCCTTACTTTGTCAATGATTTCTTCAATAAATTCTGAAGCAGCTTCGAGAGATTTTAAAAACTGATCTTGTTTCCCGTCATATAAGTACCATGCACGTCCCCAGTCTTCCACCTTTCGTTGTTTCTTACGATCGTAAATAGGATACGGACCTTGAATAAACAAGTGGTAAGCATCTACAGTAAACATATCATCAACTAAATCTTCAAAGCGCGCTATATTTTGCTTGAATCCATGTAAGTAAACAATTAACGGTTTAGAGCTATCTTTGCCAGTTTTAATAAGCTTATATGGCACCTCAATGTCGAATGGATGAGTACCAGAACATAGAACACTTTTCATATCTATTTGATAATAGATCAGTTAATGCCGATAGAGTTTATCCAGATAATTGCAGTATAATATCTTGTCTCTACTAACCTAATATTTTTTTATAAACAAGAACTCCTAAATCTTGCCTAAAACACACGTATTATTTAAATCTCTTTTCAATATAACCAGATTACATCTAATTAATAAAAAGTTAAAGTTTAAATGATGCAAAAGATGATGGATTTCCATTTAGGTATATTTTCTATTGGTATTTGCCACTCATCACTATTACTTTTGAGCAAATTGAATTATGGACTGAAGACCCAACTAATTTATGGCTGATTTGCGAAATGACTGGACACATAATGAAATTTCTGAAATCTATAACACTCCACTGATGGAGCTAATCTATCGTGCGGCAACAGTGCACCGCGAGCACCAAGAAACCGGCGAAGTACAAGTGTGCACCCTTCTTTCTATTAAAACAGGGGGCTGTCCCGAAGATTGCGCCTACTGCCCGCAATCGGCCCATCACGATACAGACGTAGAAGCCCAAGACATGCTTGACCGTGATGAAATTATATCTGCTGCGCGCAAGGCAAAAGAAGCCGGCAGTACCCGATTTTGTATGGGAGCTGCCTGGCGATGTGGAAAAGAAACAAAAGATTTTGATACCGTACTTGATATGGTCAGCGAAATTACTGACATGGATATGGAGGTTTGCTGCACCCTAGGTATGCTTACAGATGAACAAGCCGCTAAACTGAAAGAAGCAGGGCTGTATGCCTACAATCATAATCTTGACAGCGGTGAAGATTTTTATAACCGCATTATTTCCACCCGTAAATATCAAGATCGACTGGACACTATAGAGAAAGTCCGGGAAAATGATATTAGTGTTTGCTCCGGTGGAATTATTGGAATGGGCGAAACTGATAACGACCGTATTGAGTTGATTCACAATCTTGCGACCATGCCCGAACATCCCGAATCAGTTCCTGTTAATGCCCTTATTGCTGTAGAAGGCACCCCGCTGGAAGATCAGCCCAAAGTTCCTTGGTACGATATGGCCCGGATGATTGCCACAGCCCGCATAACCATGCCTGATTCAATGGTTCGACTATCAGCAGGACGTGTAGATATGAGTATGGAAGAACAAGCGCTTTGTTTTATGGCGGGTGCAAACTCTATTTTTACTGGCGAAAAACTGCTTACTACCGACAATAATGAGTTGGAAGAAGATATGAAAATGTTTGACATCCTGGGACTATCCGCCCGAGAAGCATTTAAGGATGCCAAGGACAAGCATGTCCCCAAAGGAGCTGAAGCTGCTGAATAAATTTAACTATTATAACAGGTTGCATAATAGTTACCAAGCTGCAGGGACTATCCTGCAGCTTTTTTATTTACCTTATTATTACAAATGTTATCCCATCAATTAATGTTATCAGAACAAAATAAAGGTTAAGAGCTTAACATAGCTTTTAGAAACACCTATTATGTTTGTATTAGGTAAATAAGAAACGACGATAATCAGTCCTCTTTGCACAAAAACTCAACGTGGGGTTACAAGGAAATAACAGCCAATAGCAAATATAGCCCTAAAATGGTTTATTAAGATTAATTAGTTACTTATTGAATCCCTGAACGTGATAATTTAATCAGTTTAAAATAGAACATTGGTATGAAAAAGGCACTTAACCTAGCGGGCTGGATTTTGATTTGTAGTCTGGCAGGTATATTCGGCGCTCAGTTTGAACCCGGCACATGGTACGAAATGCTGCAAAAACCCGCTTGGACACCTCCCAACTGGGTATTCCCTGTCGTCTGGCCCATTTTGTATATACTAATGGGTATAGCTGCCTGGATGATGAGGAAGATGAAATCAGTTAGTATTTACGGAACGGAATTCACTTGGTTTTTTGTGCAGCTTATTCTCAATGCTCTGTGGTCGTGGATATTTTTCGGTCAACATTTAATAAGTACGGGACTGGCAGAAATACTTCTCCTGTGGGTTTCAATCATATTTACGGTATTGCTATTTTGGAGTCGAAATCGCACAGCCGGTATCTTGCTTATCCCGTACCTACTCTGGGTGAGTTATGCCTCTGCATTAAATCTTGCAATTTGGCAGTTAAATTAATCTTAAAAGAGTGTCGAAAGCTACTTTGGATCAGCAATATGACTATATCATAGCAGGTGCTGGGGCAGCGGGCCTTTCACTGGCCTGGAAGATGATCCATTCTCCGTTATCAGATAAAAAAACACTTGTTATTGATAATGAACTGGAGCCCACCAATACCAAAACATGGTGCTTTTGGGAATCCGGCGCCCCTCCCTTTTCCGATATTATTCACAAAAAATGGACTCATACAAAAATAGGAACCTCCCAAAAGCATTTTTCCCAACCACTCAATGAATATCCTTACTATTGCATTCGCAAAATAGATTTTCAGCGAAAAATTCATCAGGCAATACGTTCCCATCCCCATTTTACACTAGCAGAAGAACAAATCACTACCTTAGAATCTCACTCCGACAGTGCCATACTCCATACTAATGATCATTCTTACCAAGCTGAATATATTTTTCAAAGCTGTTTTCCTCTTCATCCACAAAAAAAGCAAGCCCCCAAACACCCACTTTGGCAGCACTTTCTGGGCTGGGAGATTACCGTTGAAGAACCACTCTTTGATCCGCAGGTATTTACGCTCATGGATTTTGACGATAGTTTCTGCGACGGTATCGCCTTTATGTATATTCTACCCTGGTCTGCAACTTCCGCGCTTATAGAATATACCATATTTTCTGAGCGAGTTGAGGAACAATCGTTTTATGAGGATAAAATTTCTCTTTACCTCAACAATCAGTTCAATCTCCGCCCTATCGACTATCAAATTAATCGCCAGGAATTAGGAAAAATTCCAATGCAGGATCTTCTTGCAAAGCCATGGTATAAACCCCGAATCCTAAATATCGGCACCAGTAGCGGTCGCACTAAACCTTCAACCGGCTATACTTTTCAGCGAATTCAACAACAAACTAAAAACCTTGTCACAAACTTGAATAAAACCGGCACTCCTGATCCACAACCCCCTTCTGCATTTAGGTATAAAGCCTACGATCTGTGGCTACTGCATATCATTCATACTAGCCCCCAAAAAGCATTAACTGTATTTAAACAGTTGTTTACTAATAATTCAGCTGATGATCTTTTCCGTTTTCTGGGAGAGCAATCCACCTTCAGGCAGGATTTAAGCATTATGAGCAGCGTTCCCTATGCACCATTTCTTAAAGCGATTTGGAATACCCGGAATCGGCTTTGGCAAATTTTTAAGAACTATTTATTACGGAATTGAGCAGAGAATATCACAAAAAGTTATAAAACAACCTTCCCCTGCGGGTGACCAACACTCTTAAACGCTATTAATTTGTACTTTCTTCTGTTCCTGGATGATATTCTCTTTTATTACCAAAAATATATCCGTAGGGTCGGAGTATTTCCACTTGGTCAAAAATACATTTGAGAATTCCCAGAAATGGCACAAAAAGTATCATCCCGGCAATTCCCCAAATTTTACCTCCTACAATCAGTGCAATAAGCGCCATAAACGGGTTGATACTAACCCTCGACCCGATCACATTAGGCGTAATAAAATTACCTTCTAAAAACTGTACTACCGCAAATACTGCAACCACTCCCAATGGATTTAACAACGAATTCGTGAACAGCAGTGCATAAATAATGGCCGGCAGACTGCCGATTATAATCCCGATGTATGGGATAACGGCAAGGATGGCTGCAAAAATGGCAAAGAACAATACATGTTTAATGCCGACAATCCATAATCCTATAGCATTAAGGATGGCAAGAAGCGTAATAACGGTAATCATCCCAATAATATAGTTTTGCGTTACATTCTGGATGCCGTCAATGACCGAATCAATGGCTTCATTTTTGCCATCCCACAACTTGTGCAGGAAGGTGCGGTACATCTTTTTGTAGTACATCATAAAGAATACAAAGAACGGTAAGAGTCCCAATGTAGTGAATACATTGGTGGTAGCTCCAAGGGCAGTTGTTACATACTGACCGCTTTTATTAACCACCGTTTCCAGTCCCCGTTTGAAATAGGCAATTTGACGATCTGGAGAAATATTAAACTGGTTTTCGAAAAACTGAACAATATCACTGCTGACAGCCTGTATTTTTTGATTGGCCTCCGGCAATTGATCGGCAAATTGCACCAGCTGTATAGAAAGCAGCGATATAATACCTGCTAAAATAATACCCAAAAAGAACATACTGGTGATGATGGCTGCAATACGGTTAAATTTATACTGCTGCAGCCAGTTGCTTATGGGTTCTAAAAGCATGGCAAAAAGGGCGGCAAACGCCAAGGGCATCAAAATGAACTTGCCATAATAAAGAAGTATAAAAAGCAAGGCTACCCCTCCCAGGATTGCCGGACCCTTTATCCAAAAGGGATACGGTTTATTCATAACTCTTACTTATACTTTGTAAAGTACTCTGATAATAATTTTCACATTCACGATCCGATTTTATCACCAAGATCTGACAAAGAGGGATCGAAATTTTCCTGAAATATTTCAAATGGCACCCTCTGCCCTACTTCCTCTTTGACATTGCTGTCTTCAATAACCTGTTGATAAGTTTCGTAGCAATCCAGTGCATCCAGAAACTTTTGATAATCTTTTTCATTCGCTTCTATCCAGCAGTCAATCTCTTCTTTATTTGATGAGCTCAGCTGAAATTTACCTTCTCCATCTTCTTCATTATAGTGGGTAAAAAATGCCAAGCGCCTGGGATATTCTTTGCCCTCTCTTTTCATATTGCAATATACACTTTTAACCGCAGCGTGGCTCACCAAGTGATCCTCAAAGCCGCTAATTCCATGCACGGCATAGGTTATGAGTACATCTGGCTGTATCTCTTCGATATGCTCTTGAATTGGATTTTCAATATCCGCTGGATCCATCTCTTTAAGTCCGCTGTCTGGCAAGTCAAGTACGGCCATTCCATTCAAATCAAGAACTTCTTGTACACACTGCATCTCCTTAAAGCGAATCTTACCCATTTCTTCTTTACTTACCTCCAATCGAAATCGTTGCTTGGTGGCTTCTCCTTTGGTGAGAGTCAATAAAAAAACCTCATCGCCCATGCGACGCTGAGCGGCCATAGCCGGGGCCGGACCGAATGATTCATCATCAGGATGGGGAAAAACATATAGAATGCGCATATCAGTTATACTAATTCAAATTCAGTGTAATAGTAATCATCTTACCTACAACAAAAAAGCCCCGGTAACCGGGGCTTCAAAATTAAGCTGTTGCTATCCTTTTACTTAGTTTAGAGATATATTTTTATCGAGCTTACCAATGTAGTAGTCAAGCAACTTTTGTTGAAAAATAAGTCGAAACAGCGCTTGAGCCCGATTTGATTGCGCTTCAATATATTGTGCATTCGCATCACTTAATTCAATGAGCGTTCCTGCACCTACTTTATATCGCTCTTTTTGCGTTTGATATGATCTTTCAGCAGCCTGAAGTGATTTCTCTGATGATTCAAGCTGTTTTATGTATGACTTATAATCATTATATGCCTGATTAACTTCCTGCACAATTTGTAATTCGGTGTCACGCAGGTTCAATTTAGCATTTTTGTAGTTGATTTCCTGTGATTGCACATTGGTTCTTCTATTCAAATTACCAAAAATAGGAATGTTGAGCGAAAGACCTACTGAACGGTTAATATTTTGATCAAAAAACTGATCTTGAAAACCAAACGGCTGCAATTCTGAATAACTACTTGAAACAGATCCACTTAAACTTAGTGACGGATATAAACTTCCGCGGGTAGCTTTTAGTTGATGCTTTATAGACTTGATACTGAACTCTTCACTTTTCAAATCTGATCGATTTTTAAGTGCCGTAGTTACCAACTCGTCCAAATCATAACTTGTTGCTTTTACAGACTGTGTATCAATCTCGGGAGTAGCAAATTCATATTCTTTTCGGGGATCAGTTTGCAGGGTTTGAATCAACTTTAACCGACTGGATTCCAGCGAATTTTCGGAGTTTACTACTGAAAGCTCATTATTAGCAACGGTGGATTCCTGATTGTAAAGGTCAACCTGAGGACGGGAGCCAACTTCAACCTGCGCTTTAACCTGCTCCAGCGTTTTTCTGGAAGCTGCCAAATTTTCACGATCAATCTCCAGAATTTTCTTATCTAAAATAAACTGCAGATAGTTGCTGGCTGTGTTAAAGATGATATCCTCGCGAACACGCTGCAAAGTTTCCTCATTAGACTGCTGGTTGTATTTACTATTCTTAAGTGAATGTAAATTTTCTAACCCACTAAAAACTGGTAAATCCGCACTCAAACTACTGCGGAAAGAATTGTTTGTTCGAGTTGTTATTCGACCGGTATTTTGATTAAAAGTACGGCCAATATTTTTATTTCCGGATATATTGGCATTCAAAGAAGGTAGGTAATCAGCCTTTTCACTCAACACCTCCTTTTCGGCGCGAACAACATTGTTTTTGGCTACTTTCAGCTGGTAATTATTTTCCAGAGCAATATCTATAGCATCTTGCAGCGATATTTTTTTAGCCTCTTGAGCGTATGTGGTCGTTGCCAAACACAGGCTTACAAATAAGAATAGAATTCCTTTGCGCATATCAATAAATATTGATTTGTGATTTGTAACTCGTGCAATTACACGAATGTCTATAAGAATTGTTACAGTAAGAAGAGATTTTAAAACCTTAAAAGTAAAATATGTTACTCTTGCTCTTCTTCATCAGATGACGACAAATGTTTATCAGCTTTAGCTTCCAGCAGTTCTTCTACATAATCCGTAGCGTAAGAGATGGCTTTGCGGGTCGCTAATTTTTTTAACTGTTTTACCAGCGCAGAGCTAAACTCTCCGGGAGATGATTTCTTTGCTGATGAGCGGCTGTCATGTCCCAACAAAAATCCAATTAATGTCGCTCCCCCTACGATAGGTAGCGGATGTTTTTGAATTATCGCTTTGGGATCGAGCTTGTTATTTACATTATCCCGGACCTGGTCAATGGAATTATCCAGCTCCTCTTGTATCTGTCCCAGCTCTTGCTGTAATTCCTGTTTTTTCTTCTCCAGTTCGTCTAATTTGTCTTCAGCCATAATAGTTAATTATCCTTCTCAGTATTAGATCGGTTTAAATCGGTTGCTTCCAATTTCTTTTGCTTGCTTTCTTTGGTCTCGTTTACTGCCTTAATGACTTCGGCTTCAAAGAGCTGTTCCAATCGATCACGCATAGCCTCCGGTTTAAGGTATACAAACAACAATCCGGAAAACAGTAATGGTAACGAAACCAATACAAATCCAAGGCTTTCGCTGCCAAGCAGATCACCAAGATAAATAGCCAGCGCAACAAGCAGAAAACAAACACCGCCCAAAAGTAATAATACGCCGGCCGTACGCTGCACTGAGGCAGCCATCCATCCGGAAATATATTCTCCGGCATTCAGCATTACCAGCTCCAGGCGTTTTTCAATATACAGCTTAATATCAGCAGAAATACGCTGCAGGCGCTGACCTAACTTGTCACTATTCTTGGACTTGTTCATGATACTAATCTTCTGAACTAAATAGTTTCCCCAGCATATAACCAGCCAGCAGTCCTCCTGCTACGCTCTTAACGGGGTGCTTTCGTACCATTCGTTCTACCCGCCCTTTCAATTCATCTACCTGCTCGGTAAGTTCTTCGTCTTCAACGATACGTCGTCCGCGATCAAGGGCCTCATCCAGACGATCATTTAAGTTATCCAGTATCTCTTCATTCATAATAGTATCTATCTTGTGTAACGATTGCTTGTTTTATTATAAGGAAATATGAGGAGAGAAAATATACAGTTTTCTACTTTTGTTATTTATTTGATGCTTAATGTATTGAAGCAGTTGTTACTGTTATATTAAATTAACTATCCCAAATAGATTATACTATTTGGAACAAGATAAATAATTATAAAAGTGGCAGTTCATATGCAATATATGCCTCACTAGAATGACCATTCCCGTTCATAAAAAGAAAAACATATTAAAAACTATCAACGCAATTTAACTAATAATATCAATAGTAATACTTCTTGTATTATTTACTGCTTCATATTTATCTCAAGAAAGTTCGAAAACAGGCCAAGATATTAACAGCGTACCAAAGAACAAATCTGCAAACGACTGTTCAATTAGGCTGTCAAAGATCCCCAGTGACCTTTTCGGAGCATCAACAAAATAGTGTACCTATCCCTAATAAATTTTTATGCCGTGTTGAGTCCAATAAAGCTTGTTGCCGTTAACCAACTTTACTAGCTGTTCTTCTCCTCAATCCAGCGCGACATATATTCTGTGCTGGCCACGCGATGATGCTGTAACATTTGTCCCATAAAATTTTGGCGGCGATGACTTTCCAGGCTATCACTTATTTTCTTTACCCTCTCCATAAATTGTTTGGTGAAATCCGGACCAACAAACCTATTGTTAATGATATTGATACCATTTTTCTGTGCCCTGCTCCATGCTGTTTGGTTGCTGTACAATTCTACAGCTTTAAATGCAATATCCTCAGGACTGTCAGCTATTTCCCCGGCCCATGGCAGCTCGCCGTTCAATCCTTCGGCTCCGATTGCAGTCGTCACGCTGGGAGTACCACACTGCATGGCTTCTATCAATTTTCCTTTGAGTCCCGCCCCAAACCTAAGTGGTGCCAACATAATACGGGCTTGCTGTATTACTTCCTGGGATTTTTTTGCTCGTCCCTCTATAAAAAATCCCTTCTCGGGATTATGGAGCTCCCTTGCTTGCTGTGTGACATATGAACCATAAATATGAAGCTGGGCTTCGGGCAGTTCTTTTCGTATCAGCGGCCAGATTTTTTCATGAAGATACCAAACCGAATCCCAGTTAGGTGGGTGATGAAAGTTACCGATAGTCATAAAATGTTTGCGATCATCAAACGATGGCCAACTACGTGATTTCTGCTTGTCAATCTCATCGAACAGAAAAGGAATATAACACAACAGTTCATCATCAATATCAAAAAAGCTGGTCAGCAACTGCATCTCATATTCTGAAATGATCAGCGACAAATCTGACCGATAAATGCTGGCTATTTCGCGCTTGGCTGTATCTTCATCCAGAAGATCATTCTCAGTAAATGTATGCTCCTCTTTCACTGCTTCTTTGCGACTCCGACGCAAAAAGTGCAGATCTTCGGTATCTAGAATACGCAAGGCATTGGGGCACTGCTCGGCCACCCGCCATCCAAACTGTTCTTCAATCACAAAACGATCAAACAAAACAGCAGCAGGCTGTAAATTACTCACAAAATCATCAAATGTTGAGCTGTTTACCTCAATGGAAACGGTTTCAACACCGAGCGACTCCAAATCGGTCCGATATTCACTCTCTGCTGCAGAGGTAGCAAAGGTAATTTGCCAACCGGCGGACTGAAATATCGAAATCAGCTCCATCATTCTCCTGCCTGCCGCCGATGAGTCGGGCTCCGGCCAAACGTACCCGATTATCAAAAGCTGTTTTGTTGCTTTGATCATTGATACTATCGATTAAAATTTATTCCAACCTCCCTTATCCTTCTTCATAAGAAGAGGAAGATCTTCAATCCAATTTTACTTTCTTTTTAAAGAGTAGAAGAAGGGTCAAAAATCATTTTATAGAAAAATAGGTCTATTAATATCAGGATTAACTCAATTAAGTGATGCCTACATCTGTATTTAATGGTCGCTGAAATTTAAGCTATATTTAACCGCAATGATAATGAAGAATGACTGATATGCAACTCGATGTTTTAGCTTTAGCACCTCATCCTGATGACACTGAACTTTGCTGCGGAGGTACTCTTACCGCACTCGTCAACCAGGGCAAAAGTGTAGGCGTTGTGGACTTTACCCGCGGAGAGATGGGCAGTCGCGGAACCCCGGAACAACGGCTTTCTGAAGCTCAAGATGCAGCTGAAATTATTGGCCTTGAAGTCCGCAAAAATCTGGGCCTGCCAGATACAAAGCTTAAAAGCATACGCGAATATCAGAAAAAAATTATTCAACAAATTCGAGCCTATCAGCCGCATATCTGCATTGTTGGCGCTCCCTCGGACCGCCATCCCGATCACGGCAACGGCACCCAACTTGCGCTGGATGCAATTTTCTACAGCGGACTCACAAAAATTGAGACAACCGGTGAAGAAGGTAATCTTCAGGACCGTTGGCGACCGTCGCATGTGCTCCATTTTATGCAGGACCGCCCCTTTAAGCCCGACATTGTTTTTGACATTTCGGATACCTTTGAAACAAAGAAGGAGGCTATTTTAGCTTTCGAAACCCAGTTTAATGTTCAGGATACCGGCGATGATCCGGAAACATATATCTCAAACGAGCAGTTTTTTGAGGGTATTGAAGCGCGGGCTCGTCACTATGGACACCTGATCGGGGCCAAATACGGAGAGCCGTTTAAATATCACAACGGACCAGTACCTATGGAATCATTTGAAACATTTTTTGAGACGGAACCACAGCGGTGAGACGACAGATGGTAAACGTGAATTGTGAGAGAAACTAGCAATTACTGCTCTTATATCATTTCACGTCTGCCGTTTCGCTCCTCTTCCGAAAAATAGTTTTCCATTTCATCCAGCAAAAAATCATGCACCACTGCATTCCCCGCCATAATACGCCGGCCAAGTAGCCAGTTGTCACTACCCTTCCAGTCAGAAACAATACCCCCGGCCTCTTGCACAATTAAAGCCGCAGCACCAACATCCCAGGGATTGAGCGCGTACTCATAAAAGCCGTCAAAACGTCCACATGCCACACAACATAAATCGTAAGAAGCCGCACCGGCACGCCGAACAGCCTGAACATTATTCATCAGCATGCGAAAAAACTGCAGGTAATGATCAACCAGACTCATATCATTATAGGGAAACCCTGTACCTACCATAGCCTTTTGAGGATCATCACATTTTGATACAGAGATCGGGTTTCCATTCCGATAAGCACCGTGGCCGTTGAGCGCTGTAAACAGTTCGCCGGATGAAACCTCAAGCACCACTCCTACTTGCGGCTTGCGATTTTCCCATAACCCGATAGACACACAGTAAACCGGGAAGCCATGCGCAAAATTAGTAGTCCCGTCAATGGGATCAATTAGCCAGGTACGTTCTTCCGGGAGTGTCAATTCTTCTGCACTTTCTTCAGCCAAAATATAATCTGCGGGAAAGTTGCTTTCGATGATAGAAAGAATTTGCTCTTCCGCTTTTACATCAGCCTCTGTCACCAGATCGTTTTTGCCTTTGTAATCAACCGAGAAGTTGCGTTCCGTCTGATAATTTTGAATAATTTCAGCCGCCGATTTTACGGCCTTTTTTGATACGGTTAACTCTTCTAAATACTTTGACATCTATAACATTAAATTTGGAAAAATTACTTACTCAATATCCATTACTGATTCCGTTCGTGCTTCATCTTATACTCAAATACTTTATCAGAGACTTTTTTTGCCGCATCAGAATCAGGATCGGGGAATAGTTCATCGATAGGTGATTGTTGTAAAATAGTACGCTGACGTCCAGCCTCTTTCATCGCTTTCATTACTTTTTTTCGCTCTTCATCTTCAGCCGAATTATACCGTTCATAAAGCTCTACCTGCAGGCGATCCAAATAATGGATCTTTAATGCTTTTAACGCCCCTTTGGCCGTCCGGTATGGGTTCTTATCCTTCTTATATTGAACCCCCACCTTTTCGTGATGACGCTCGCTCACCGAATGTTCTTCAAGCGCCACCTCTCCCACCAACTTAGGATACGGATGTTCGCGATCAGCATAAACTTCTATTGATACTTCCTTTTCATCCTTGTACCGGGCAATGATATCCTCGTAAAATTTTCGCAGTTGTTTATCTTCAAACTGCTGGCCATTACACTGCGACCCAATATAATCAATGATGTCACGGTCGTATATTAGCATCAGGCGAATGAGCTCTTTCTCATAATTGGGACGCTTGCCACGGGGCTGCGATTGTCGTTGATCCTGCTGATTGGCGTCTGTCTGTTCATTAAATGCAACGGTATGCGGTTGAGAGGCGCGGGAACGGCCATTATCCTGATCCCTATTAGATCGCCGGGCCTCACGTTCTCTGCGCTTTTTTTCGCGCCGCTTAGCCTTTTGGCGCTCTTCTTTAAGATCTTTGCGAATTTTACCCAGTTCATCAAAAAGAGCGCGGTCACCCACTTTCGCCTTGCTGTTGAGATGCTGCACAAATGTTTCGCGGGACACCGGATCCGGCATGTGGGCAATACTTTCCAGAATTTCAGAAATAACGTTCTTCTTCTCTGCAGGATTTTCCCAGCGCCCCTCTTCTTTGGCTTTATGAATCTGATACGTTAAAAAGTTTTCTGATTCCTCCTTTTTCATTTCCAGAAAAGAATCCTTGCCGAACTGACGCACAAATGAGTCGGGATCCTCACCTTTGGGCAGCTCCAGCAGGTTCACATCCATACCTTCGCGCAGTGCTATATTTATGCCCCGCTTCATCGCCCGCTGACCGGCGGAATCGGAATCATAAATCATCGTAATGGTATCGCCATAACGATGCAATAGCTTCATCTGTCGGGGCGTCAGCGAGGTACCGCTGGAAGCAGCCACATTATCGATACCCTTTTGCTGCAGTGAAATTACATCCGTATATCCTTCCACTAAAATCACTTCATCAGTTTTACGGATTTCATTTTTCGCAAAATTGATACCGTAGAGTACAGAGCTCTTATCATATACTTTGGTCTGCGGTGAGTTGATATATTTTGCGGCTTTTTCTTCACCGAGTACACGTCCCGCATAAGCAATAACTTTACCCGAGGGATTAAAAATTGGGAACATAAGTCGACCGCGGAAGGCATCATAAAAACCATCATCGCGATTACTCGGCTTTACCAATCCGGATTCTAGTAAATACTCTTCCTTAATACCGGAATCAATAGCTGTTTTATAAAGTTTATCGCCGCCAGCGGGAGCATATCCTAACCCATATTTTTTTATGATTGACCGGTCATATCCCCGTTGTTGTAAATATTCACGCGCTTTTTCGGCCTCATCGGTTTCCACCAGGTGACGATGAAAAAAGACACCGGCATATTTTAAAGCGTAATAAATACCCTCGCGAAGGTGGTGCTGTTCGTCAAACTCCTCGTCATCTTTTTCGGGTAAGGAAACGCCGTAACGGTCGGCCAGTGAGCGCATAGCTTCCACAAATCCCACGCCCTCCATAGCCATCACAAAATTAAATACATCGCCCGACTCTCCACAGCCAAAACATTTATAAATACCTAAATCCGGTGTCACATGAAAAGAAGCTGTCTTCTCATCATGAAATGGACAAAGACCTTTCCAGCTGCGCCCGGAACGCTTTAATTTTACGTAGTCTTCGACCACCTCGACGATATCCGCCGCCCCTCGTACTTCTTCTTTTTTTTCGTCGGGAATCATAGCTGCCATAGCACTGAAATGATAACAGAATTATGAATGATATTCATCCTTATAATCAGGAATTAGGAATTAAAAAAATCAGGAATATAAAACCATAACTATCTATCTTATCCATTATTCATTTAAAATTACTAATTCTCTACTCTCATCTTTGCCAAATCATAATGATGTGGGTATATTCCGATCGACTTGAAGAAACTTTTTAACTTAATTTTTGAAAGTTCATGAGCGTACTTGTAGGTAATGATACTCGACTCGTTGTACAGGGAATTACAGGTAGTGAAGGTAGCTTCCATGCCGAACAAATGATTGAATACGGTACCGATGTGGTAGCTGGCGTTACACCCGGTAAGGGTGGACAGACGCATCACGATCTGCCAGTTTATAATACGGTGGCTGATGCCGTGGAAAAAGAAAATGCAAATACCTCGGTCATTTTTGTACCACCCGCTTTTGCAGGCGATGCCATTTCTGAGGCTGCTTTTGCCGGTATTGAAGTCATTATCTGCATTACCGAAGGCATCCCCGTAAAGGACATGATTACCGCCAAAGAGATTGTAAATAATCACGATGCCACACTCATCGGTCCTAATTGTCCTGGTGTAATTACTCCCGGAGAAGCAAAGATTGGCATTATGCCCGGCAGCATTTTTACGCCTGGTAAAGTAGGTCTCATCTCTCGTTCCGGAACACTTACATACGAAGCAGTTGATCAGCTTACTAAAGCTGACTTGGGACAAAGCACAGCTATCGGCATCGGCGGCGATCCGGTCATCGGCACTACGCATACTGATGCAGTAAAAATCTTTGAGAACGATGATGAAACCGAAGCTATTGTGCTAATTGGTGAAATTGGCGGTACGGCCGAGGAAGAAGCTGCAGCATATATCGAAGAAAATGTAGATAAGCCGGTGGTTGCATTTATTGCAGGCAGTACGGCACCTCCCGGCCGACGAATGGGGCATGCCGGTGCTATTATTTCTGGTGGTGAAGGCGGTGCCGATGCTAAGAAACAGGCACTGCGCGATGCAGGCGTTACCGTTGTTGATAGTCCTGCTGAAATCGGTACTACGCTCAAAGAATTGCTGGAAACTGCTTAAGTTATATTCTTTACTGATCCGATCGTTTCAAACCGATCGGATCATCTTTTTTTTCCTGTCATTATATTCCAAGGACCTGGATTAGTATTTTACTTAAATGAAATTTTCAAGAGGTCCTGAAACAAGTTAGGATGATATTTTTTAAAATTTAATCCGGGTATATATTATGGCATACCTTATATTTGGTCTGGCAACGGGTACTTTTGTCTGTGGATTGATTGAGCACTTCCACAAAGACGATCAGTCCAGCTGGATTAAGCCTTCCTACCTATTTGGCATCAGCGGACTCGGATATGCTTCATTCTTATATTTTGCTTGGCCTCTGCTGCAACAAGTATTTTCACATTTCTGATTTGTAAGGTTATTAGCCAAGCACTAACTTTAGAAACTGATGAAAAAGCGTAGATTTTATATTTGGCTAAGTGTTGCCATCATGCTCATTATGAGCATGAACCTTATCATTTCTACGCTTCATTCCCATCATAATTTAGAGCTCCACAACTCCACCGATTTTGCGGATACTGGGCAGTGCCTATCCGCTGATAATCACCTCTGCCCCATTTGTGGATATATTCTACAAACTGACCCTCCTTCAGATTTCTCTTTTGCTGATATTTTCCTCGATGTTACCGAAGTGGTAAAAGATCGGCGTGATACATCTACTTTTTCTCCTTCCTACAATATTCGCAAAGGACGTTCTCCTCCAATGGGCTAACAGTTGAGGGATATTATATGTAGCAGTATATCAGCTGGATATATCAAAGCTAGTTGATACACAATTAATCCATCGCTGATAATACATCTCTAACCTAATTAGATTTTAAACGATCATATAAAAATACGGCTGTAATACGTCCAATTTATTTGATCTTTAATCAGGACCTGTGTTACGCATCAAAACCAACATATTTAAACAATCCATAATTTTTGTAGTTGGAGTATGCCTTATTGCTTCGGCATTTCATTTCCACCAGCTACATCCTGATTACAATTTCAACAACTTTTCGCTTGATCACCACTTAACAAATTCCCAGCCCGACTGTATTGCCTGTCAAAATTTACTACAGAGCAAGTTTGTAAATCCTGATAATTCTATAACAATATACTTTGAGATAACAACACAAATTGGGTTTAGCAGTATCCCCCTCAAAGTCCTGGAACATACTGGTCTTAACAATAAGTCTCCGCCTGCCAGCTGTACCGTTTGTTTTTCTAACACAGATTTTAATAACCTATTATTGAAACCAGTATTATGAAAAATCACATCATACGTTTTTCGATTACCATTGTATTACTTTGCACTAGTTTCTTATTTAATAACAAAGCCGCTGCTCAATCAACAAACAAATCGTCAACAGCAATAAAGGGTATTGTTAAAGACAAGAATGATAACCCATTACCGGGCGTAAATGTAGCCTTTCCACAGTTGAGCCGCGGTGCTTATACCGATTCTGAAGGGCGCTATCACATTTCTGACTTGCCAACAGGCATCTATACACTCATATTTTCTTTTGTGGGATATGAAAGCCAAAAGAAGGAAATAGTCATTACAAAAGGTGAAACAAAAATAGTTAGCATATCGCTGACAGAAACCATGCTCCAAAGTGAAGCTATCACCGTAACCGGCACTCCATATGCCTCCGATCCGCTGACTACCCCGGCGGATGTTGATGTGCTAACGGGTGATACCAAATTTGCCAAACAACAAACCTCACTGGGAAGCTCTCTCGAGGAACTGTCAGGGGTATCAAGTATCTCAACGGGTAGTCAAACGGGAAAGCCTGTTATCCGTGGACTCAGCGGGAGTCGCGTGCGTGTGCTCGATGACGGTGTAGCCATGGATTATCAGCAATATGGGGTGCGTCATGGTCCTAATGTAGATCCTTTTACCTCCGAACGCATTGAAGTTGTTCGCGGAGCGGCCAGCGTACAATACGGTTCGGATGCCCTGGGCGGTGCCGTAAATGTAATATCGAATTCATTGCCTGATGCTATTGATGCTCAACCCTTTTTACAGGGACAAACGCTCGGTGAATTTTCCTCGAACAATGATGAGCTTGCGGGTGGTTTGCACCTGGATGGGGCCACCGGACGATGGGGATTTACAAGCACAATTATTCGAAGAGTATCCGGCAATATGACTACTCCCGATGTGTCGTCTAATAGTGTCTCTGCTCCGAAATTTTCGGGAGAACTTGACCATACCGACTATGAGCAGTTGAACGGGAGCTTCGGCATCGGCTATCAAACTAAAATAGGACAACTCACTGCTGAATATACCCGTTGGCAAAACAACCATAATTTTCTACTGCCCAACGGCAAAGGATTGGGGCAAAATCTTGAAAATAACTCCCTGCAGATCGAAGGAAATCTTCAGCTCGGCAACAACTTTATCTTGAAGCCAAGTTTCACTTACTCTACTAATCTTCGTCAGTCAAATGCCGGCGGAGCTAACGCTCAGCCCAGAAGTGAACTCCCTGACCAAGGGTTTGCTCATCTTGACATTCTTCTCAAAAGCTATACAGCCAAAACTGAGCTGGAACATCCAAAGGTAGGACCTTTTTCTGGAACTGCTGGACTGGAGTATAAGTACCAAGACCAACAAACGCGCGGTATAGAACCGCTGGTACCGTCGGCTGAGATACAAAATATTGCAGGATTTGTATTCGAAAAAGCAAAGTTTGGGGATCTTACGCTTTCTGTAGGTGCCAGAGCTGATGTCCGTTCCCAAACGGCAGCCGCCAACAGTGATTTAAACCTGCCTGATTACTCAGCAGGTGAAACGACAGATGTCCTAGAACAATCCTATTTTGAATTTAGTGGTTCACTTGGGGGTACCTACCAAATTACAAATACTTTCGCCATCGCGGCTAATGTTGGGCGCGGATTCCGAGCACCCAACCTGTTCAATCTACATGTAGACGGCGTGCATGGTGGCATAGCAGCTTACCAAGTAGGTAATCCACATTTAGATTCCGAACACTCATTAAATACCGATCTGTCGCTCCGTTGGCGCTCATCTCGCGTTAAAGCTAAAGCTTCGGTCTATCGCAATACCATCAACAACTACATATTTCTAGTTAATACGGGTCAATCTGCAGGCCCCAACAACGGCGGGCTTCCCATTTTGGAAACCGTGCAGGGTGATGCCCGGCTGCTGGGAGCTGATGCTAATATTTCTGCCCAGGTATTTTCATGGCTACAGCTTTCGGGTACCTTTGAAACAGTGGACGGCAAAAATGTGGACAATAACATTTCTCAGGTTGATACACTGCCGCTACTGCCACCAACAAAGTTAAGCGGGACAGTAAAATTTGTTCAAAATGAGATCGGCAATTTTCAAAATACGTTTGTAAGTGTCGGTATAAAACATTCACTTTCAAAGGAGGCTGCCGGACGTTATGAGCCATTCTGGCAGTTCGGAAATACTCCATTTGGAGTAGCCTCAACAGATGCTTATACCCTGTTTAATGCTACCGTTGGTGGTGAAATAGCACTATGGAGTCGCCCGGTTTCCCTGCAAATATCCGCCCAAAACATTCTCGATAAATCCTATCGGGATTTTCTGAATACTTACAAAGGATATACGTTAAGTGCTGGTAGAAATATTACATTCAGAATTAAAGTCCCTTTTACCATTCTTTAATACTGAACAACTCCAAAATATCATTTTCATAAAAAAAGACCCTCGAGAGTATCAGTCTCGAGGGCCTGTGCTTTAGGTTTCAGCATTTAGGAGTGACTAGTTAACTCTAGATAGGGTCTAGAGAAACAATAGTAGTGTGTTCTATTAACAGGATTAACGAGGAGGCTATTTGTTACAAAAAAAATAAAATTAATTCTAAATTGCCTTTTATAACTTCTTATAAGCACTTATTGATCAAATAACCAGCTGATTCAGCTTCTGGTTACGCCTTTAACTTTACCTTTTTTTGAGAAGATTGTCCGAATTGTGCGAACTTATATACAAGTGATCTTTCGACAGGTAATGAGGGGGAGTAATCAACATTATGTAGACAATTTTAACACTTTTTCAGTATCGCTATATCCTAAAGGTACATCCTTTCAATAAGCGGTCTGAGAAAAATTACAGAAAGTAGCATACGGAACAGCCATAACGAACCCTCGAGAGTATCAGTCCCGAGGGTTTGTGCTTTAGGTTTCAGCATTTAGGAGTGACTAGTTAACTCTAGATAGGATCTAGAGAAACAATAGTAGTGTGCTCTACTATCAACTATTATAATATAGGTAATTTATAAAAAAGTTCCCCAAAAATTGTAATCACCCTTTATAAGCTCATATCGCTACTTTATAATGGAATAACTGGAATATTGGGCTAAAGTCATTAAATATCATCAAAACAAGAATATTCTGCTAAAACACGAATATTGTATTGGTATGATTCTTTTGTAAGAAACAAAAAAAATCCTGCGATACGGCGAACTAGTTCTTACCTTTACCAACTATTTATTCTCAACAAAAGTACTGTTATGTGTAATTATCGATCACTTTTCCTTAGTATTATCATTATAGCATGCACAACTCTTGCCTTTGGGCAAGTTCAGAAAGCTCCTGAACGAACAATGGGCGAAGGTCCTTTCGACCGTCTTATTATCCGCGGTGTAACCTTGGTAGATGGCACGGGTTCTCCGCCACGCGGCCCTGTAGATGTGGTCGTGAAAAGGAATAAGATTGCCGCAGTACAATCAGTGGGATACCCCGACATCCCCATTAATGAAGACCGGCGCCCACAAGCTGATGAAAATACCAAGGTGATCGAAGCCGAGGGCATGTATTTGTTACCCGGATTTATCGACATGCATGCTCATACCGGTGGCGAAGCACAAGGCACCCCGGCCGAATATGTATATAAGCTTTGGATGGCCCACGGCATCACCACTGTACGTGAACCCGGATCCTTTAATGGGATGAACTGGACATTGCGGCAAAAAGAACGTAGTAAAAATAATAACATTACGGCTCCACGTATATTCTCATACATCGGCTTTGGAATGGGACATGACGGTCCTATCACCACTCCCAAAGAGGCTCGTGAATGGGTACAAATGATTGCTAAGAAAGGGGCTGACGGCATTAAGTTCTTTGGAGCTCCCAGACCTGTTTATAAAGCGGCTATTGAAGAAGCCAACAAGTTGGGACTCGGCACCATGACTCACCATGCACAAACACGCGTAGTATATAACAATGCTCTTGAATCTGCACGGTTGGGCCTAACAAGCATTACTCACTGGTACGGTATCCCCGAAGCATTATTTACTGATCAAGTTATTCAGGATTATCCGCTAGACTACAACTATAATAATGAGCAACACCGGTTTGAAGAAGCCGGGAAATTATGGAAACAAGCCGCTCAACCATATAGCGATAAGTGGAACAGCGTGAT
This sequence comes from Fodinibius salinus, assembly GCF_008124865.1. NCBI lineage: Bacteria > Pseudomonadati > Balneolota > Balneolia > Balneolales > Balneolaceae > Fodinibius > Fodinibius salinus. The sequence goes on from NZ_VNHY01000001.1 coordinate 889,855, forward strand.
GAATGAGATGCTACAGCTGGATGTAACGCTTAATCCCACCTTTACCATCTATGAGGCCAGTCGTGATCTGAGTGCTCAACGGCGCGCTGAATGGCATAAAAAATATACCCTCCCCTCTCTATGGGAGTACTATAAGCCCAGCCGTATTTCCCACGGTTCATACTGGCTCAATTGGGGTACCGAGCAAGAAGTAGATTGGAAAGAAAACTTTGACCTTTGGTTTGAGTTTGTCAATGAATTCAAAAATCGCGGCGGGCGTGTAACGCTTGGCTCCGATGCCGGCTATATTTACAAGCTTTACGGCTTTGGATATATACAGGAAATGGAACTCTTTAGAGAGGCCGGTTTCCATCCTCTTGAAATTTTTCAATCGGCTTCACTTAAAGCGGCAGAAGTCCTTAATATGGATAACAAGCTAGGAACTATTGAAACAGGCAAACTGGCCGATATGATACTTGTTAATGCCAATCCGCTGAAAAACCTTAAAACACTTTATGGAATGGGTGCTATCCACGTAAATAAGGAGAACGAGGTTGAGCGAATCGGCGGTATTCAATATACCATCAAAGACGGTATTGTTTATGACGCGCAAAAGATGCTCGAAGATGTAGGAAATATGGTAGAAAAAGCTAAAAAAGAAAAAGATTACGAAATCACTCAACCGGGATTAGATTACTGACAGACCTATAGCCCACCCATATTTCGAGTAAAACAAATCGGCTAAATAGCTGTTAGTAATAACAGAAACTTTTACTTTCTTCTTCATTATTTCTAAAAAAGATTATCTATAAATATCATTAGCTATGAAAAAAGTGTTACTCATTATTTTTTTCTGTGGAACTCTCTTAACTATTGGACACTCAGCCTATGCCCAGAACTCGGGCTTCGGTGTAGGTGCAATAATTAACAGTCCCACAGGTATCAGTGCCAAAGCGTGGATTAACGAAGATTTTGCCATTGACGGCGCATTTTCCTTTCAAGTGGGAACCGGCATTTCACAAACCTATCTGCACGTCAATGCCTTACAGCACCACCAAACCAATAATCAACAGCTAAAATTCTATTACGGACTGGGGTCACGTTTTTTATGGAATGATCTAACAAATGATGTAACTGCCGGTATCCGAGTGCCAGGCGGTATTTCGTATGCCATCAACAATACAAAGCTGGAAAGCTTTTTCGAAATTGCTCCTACTATTGATTTTACTCCAATAACCAGATTCGGTTTTGAAGGAGCCGTAGGTCTTCGGATTTACCTTAACTGAGTTTGATGTTTAATATAAATCTACGGCGTGATTCCCGAAAACTGCATCGCTGGGGTGCTATTCTTATTGCCCTACCCTTTTTAATAGTTCTGCTTTCGGGATTATTCCTGCAGGTTAAAAAAGAATTCAACTGGATTCAGCCTCCGAGCCAATCAGGTAGTCAAATCGGAGCATCTATTCCTTTTGACAGTATCTTAACAACTGCGAAATCAATTCCCAAGCTCAATGTCAGCAAGTGGAAAGATATTGACCGGCTTGATGTAAGACCTGATGACGGGATTATTAAAATTAGAGGACTCAACGGCTGGGAAGCACAAATTGATTCACATACCGGCCAGATATTACAAGTGGCACAACGCAGGTCTGACCTCATCGAGTCTATCCATGACGGTTCTTGGTTCCATGATAAAGCCAAACTGTGGCTGTTTCTACCCTCAGCAGTTGTTGTACTCATTCTCTGGCTCACAGGTATTTACCTTTTTTTCTATCCTTATTTTGCCAAATGGTACAACAGAAAGCGGCTTAAAAAACGTAAACAAAACCGTCAAAAAGAGTGAAAAAGTCAAAATTTATAAATCTCTCTAACGAATATTCCGTGAATGAATAAACGTGTGCGAAGGAAAGCCAAAGAATTACATATCGATAAAATAAAGCGCCACATCTTCCTCTGCGCTGACCAAACCCAAATGTTGTAAAAAAGAAATTGGACTCAAAAGCTGGAACTTTCTAAAAAAGCGCCTCAAGGAATTAGATCTGGATGGCAAAGGAGGCATCTACCGTACCAAAGCAAACTGCCTGCGTATCTGCAAAAAAGGTCCGGTGGCGGTCGTCTATCCCGAAGGCATATGGTACCACTCTTGCAAGCCCCAAGTACTCGAGCGTATCATCCAAGAACACCTTATCAATGGTAACCCAGTGGAAAAATATATGTTTGCTGAAAGTCCCCTCCAGGAGGAAAATTAAGTAGCCTACCTTTCATAAAGAAGTTTGTTACAGGCTATAATATTATAGCGATGGCATCTACTTCAAGTAGATGCCATCGTCTAAGTAAAATCTGCCTCAAAAACAGCCTTCTTACATATCATGTAAAAGCATAACGGCATTTTGCATCATGCGAGCAGGCCCTACCCAGAACATACGATATTGGGTGTTATCTAGTAGAAAGACTACCTGCCCGGATCCCATTCGTTGGACACCAGCAAAAGCATTGCCAGCTACCTGTTTCTTATTTTCAGGAGAAGCATAACCTGACGCTAATACCGATTGTGAGTCCTTACTATAATGCCCTACTACCTGCCAGTCCGTTGATGGTACCAATGACTCATCACTAAACTTTAGTGAGAATAACTTATTTGGCATTCCGAAGGCAAGTGGATTGGTATTATCAATATGCCCCTGGAAAGCTGAACCCGGAATACGCTTAAGTCCGGATGAATCTTCACGGGCGGCATAAGTTGTATAGGCCGCTGGTTTAATCGTATCCTCTTCTTTATCACCTTTTGAGGGTTCATCCGCAAGCTCTACAGAAGTAAAACCAGACTTGCCTTTACTCATAAATTCTGCAGCACTTTCGGTAGCAACAAGCGTACCACCGTCTTTCACCCATCCTTTGAGCTTATCCAAAGCGGTAGAATCAAGAGTCGAAGACAATCCGCCCCAGGCACCGGGCAGTACTAATACATCATATTCTTGCAGATCTAAGTAAGAAAGTCGGTCACTTCGAATTCGATTGATTCCAAATTCGGTCCATTGATCGAATAGAAACCAAATCTGACCGGCTGTGTACGAGCTAAACGGGCTATCGACCATAAGCGCTACATTCGGCCTATCAACCGGCTCGCTGTCATTTGAGGCTAAATCCATGCCGCTGACCATACGTCCGGTATCAAAGCCTTCAATCGTAACCTTGGCTTCTTTAGCAATACGCTCCATATCGGAGGCTATAGTATCACGCTTTTCATAGTTACGGCCAAGTAGAATTACAAGACTGCCCCGGCTGTATCGTTTTCCGTCGTAGGTGAAATATTTTTTAGCTACCCGTACACGATAACCGGCATCCCAAAATTTAGCTAGTGCATTGGGAGCATAACGCTGTTTTCCATCAACAACATAGGCATAACCGGCCCCACTGTTTTTCACTCCATGATCATAAGTTGAAACTTCTGTTACCGGAGTTGTTTCTACCTTTACGTCATCATTCGACCAAGCGGCATCCAGATTATAAGCCATAGGAGCTGCCCAGGTTGCCATATCATACATTACCGAATCCCCAATAGCCAATTGACGCTTCATAAGCGTATTCAAAAATATATGGCGTGGCTGATCCGTAGAAATAATGTAACTACCTTTCTTGAACTGACGGCTTTCTGCTTCTCCATCCCAATAACTGTAGGCATCATCTACTTCAAAGTTCTCTGTTGCCTGCCCTATTTCTACTCCATGCTGCAACATAATATTGATCAGCTCACCGGTATAGGAACGATCATTATTGGGAATAATAAACGCCTCCACATCTCCTTTCTTTGCTTCCTCACTAAAGGCATTTTGGAAATAATCAAGCAGGGGCTTCCGGTTTTCAATGGAAGTACGGACTGTTGCAATCGAGTTCGTATAATGGTCAAATACACGCTGCCGGAGCGTCAACTTATATCCATCTTTTGTTTCAACGGAACGGCCGCCCCGACTGTGTCCCCCTTGTTCTGCCAACATCCCGATAGCTCCCATATTGCTGGGATAAGAAGAGCCATAACCGGGATAAAAGAAATCAAAGGCCTCACGGGTGGCATAATTGATATTATGATCATCAAACTCGGCAATCACGCCACGCCCAAAAACATCTGCCCATTTTTCATAATTCTCGGGCAGCTCATGATTTCGAGGGGTTGTACCGGGCATAGTAAAGTAGTTACTGTTGAAACCCTGCTCATGCAGATCCAGGTGAACCTGGGGCATCCACTTCTGATACGTTTCAATACGCCCGCGTGACTCTGGATGCACCAACCAAACCCAATCACGATTCAGATCAAACCAGTAATGATTAGTCCGTCCACCGGGCCAGATCTCATCATGCTCCAAGTCATCGGCATTAGAATTTAATAATGCACTTCGCGAAGATTTATACCAGTACACATATCGATCTCGACCGTCGGGATTAAGCATTGGGTCAATAATAGTAATGGCATCACTCCTCATCTTCTTGGTCTCGGCATCCATTCCCGCAACCAACCGATAGGCCGTCTGCATAGCTGCTTCACTACTAGACGGCTCATTGCCATGGACATTGTAACTCAGCCATACCGTAACAGGCTGGTCTCCCTTTATGGATTCCGCTGTATTGTCCTCTAAATTTCCCGGATCAGTAAGTTGGAGATTATTATTACGCAGCTGATCAATATTTGACTGATTTCCTTCAGAACTGATTACTGCAAAATAGAGCCCTCGACCTTCATAGGTTTCGGCATACTTTTTTAAACGGATACGATCAGATTCTTCAGCCAAATATTTCAGGTAGTCTACCACATCTGAATGGAAACTAAACTCAGACCCCAGCTCATAGCCTAAAAATTCTGCCGGAGATGAGATCTCAGAATCATATGAAATATTCGGATCAAACTGGAAACGTTTATCTTGGGCATGCAAAATACTGGTACTTATCAAAAGGAAAGCAACAGCAAAAAGGAAGTATCGAAATCGATATTCTAACATAGCTTAGATTGTTTATTTACTTTTTTATGTTGTAATCGCTTATCATTGTACAAAAATTGAAAGTAAAATGGCGTTAAAAAAAAGTCCGAATTACCTATGATTAGAGCATATTAAGAGGTTTTGTAAATAATCCTGTTCACTTATTCATCTATTTTATGAAACGTTATCAAAAAGTGTTGCTGGTCATATGCATAACCCTCCTTATAATGGTCGGTGGTATTCAGATCTATTTTAGCTTCTTTTTAGATTCTCAAATTAAACAAACGCTAACAAACCGTGTTCAACAATCTATAAACCATTCTTTTAGTTTAACGATTAACGATCTGGACTTACATCTGCTGGGAAGGCGTATTACTATCTCCGGAGCTACCCTTTCGTCAAAAAAACAAGACAAAAAAAATAATCTCTATGCCACAATAGAAGATATTCACATTCGAGGAATAAGCTTTTGGCAATTATTAATATATCAAAAGCTTAACCTCAAAAAAGTCCAAATTATCAATCCCCATATTTCACTGACCAAAGCCCCCTCCAGCAATTCTTCTATAACTCCTCGAGATATCCGGAAAAAACTTTCTAGTAACGATGTGCTAAAACAACAGTCAATTCCCAAGTTTTCCGTCACCGGCTTATCTCTAAATTATACTACAAAAAACAAACAAAATGGATCATCTTTGAGCTTTCGCGATAGTGATATCCATTTATATGAAATCTCTCTTGACTCTGCTGCTCTTACAAGCAATAAGATTATCACTGCTAAAAATATTATAACTGACTTTCGTGATCTTCAGTATCGTACAGCCAATGGGGTGTATAAGCTCTCTACCAATCAAATAGTCTTTTCTTCTTTTGACAGTAGTATGAATATTCGTTCTCTACAGCTCAAACCCCAATTTGATAAAGCTTCTTTCCCCAAACAGTTTAAATACGAAACCAACCGGATTAGCCTGAATATACCAACCGTAGAAATACAAAACTTAGATCCGCTGCAATTAAATAAAGCAAACGGCATAACGGCTCAAAAGGTACAGATCAACAAACCTAACCTGGATATATTTAAAGATAAGCATGCACCTTTTCCGCCTAACCGACAGCCTCCCCTGCCCCAGCAAATGCTTAAAAATATTCCATTTACGCTCGATATTGACAGTTTGTCCATAGAAAATGGCAACATCAAATACAGTCAGCTAAACCCCAGGGCCGACACTACAGGCTATATTTTATTTGCTGATCTTAATGCTGATTTCACAAACCTCAGTAATCTTCAAAATCGAACCAAAAAAACAAATCCACCAACACTTTCGGTACGAACTAATGTGATGGATAGTGCTCGTTTGCAAGTACAGTTCACCTTTCCAACGAGCACCCTCAAACAACATATTTCCGGTCATTTAGACTCTATGGATATGCGTGCCTTTAATAGTGCCCTCGAACCTATGGCATTTGTACGAGTGGACAAAGGACAAATTTTGGATATGAATTTCGATATGGTCCTGGATAAACAGGAAGCAACCGGTAAAGTGGCTTTTCGTTACAAAGATTTAAAAATCTCTTTGCTGGATAAAGAATCAAAAAAAGAAGATTTTGGCAAAAAGATGAAATCACTTCTTGCAAACACTATCAAAATAAAATCAAAAAATAGAGCTGAAGATCTCCGTATTGGCAAGGTTAATTTTAAACGAATAGAACGAAAAGCCGTTTTCAATTATTGGTGGAAAAGCTTACTCTCAGGACTCAAACCAAGTATAGGACTTTAAATTTTTGCTAATAAAACTCTAGTCAATGCAAATTCCAAATTTTCAAGACGTACGACAGGCATATCTTAAAATACGGGACCAAGTGCATCGAACTCCCGTACTGACGAGCCAAAAAGTGAATGAACGCGCTGGTGGAAAACTTTTTTTCAAATGCGAAAACTTTCAAAGGGTTGGTGCTTTTAAATTCCGTGGCGCTACGCACGCCGTAGGTGAACTATCCAGTAAACAGGCTCAAAACGGAGTAGCCACACACTCCTCCGGTAATCATGCACAAGCTGTAGCACTAGCAGCTAAACTTCGCGGTATCCCCGCTCATATTGTGATGCCCGAAAATGCTCCAAAAGTGAAAGTCAATGCTGTACGGGATTACGGAGCTAATATTACGTTTAGCGAATCTACACAAGAAGGACGGGAAGCAACCCTGCAAAAAGTAGTCGAAAAAACTGGCGCTACCTTTATTCATCCCTATGACAATCCGGATATTGTCATGGGACAGGGCAGCGCTGCTATCGAACTGCTTGAAGAACAGCCAGAGCTTGATATCATTCTTGCTCCTATTGGCGGCGGTGGGCTCATGAGCGGAACAGCGATTGCAGCATCTGGCTTATCACCGGAGACTAAAATTATTGGTACAGAACCGGAAGTAGCTAATGATGCATACCTTTCCTTCAAAACGGGTGAGCGTCACCCTGTTCAAAGCACTGATACCGTAGCAGATGGACTCCGAACATCATTAAGCCCCTTGACCTTTTCCTGTATACAGGAACATGTAGATGCTATTTACACTGTAACAGAACAAGAGATTGTTGAAGCTATGCGCTTTATTTGGGAACGCATGAAAATTATTATTGAACCTTCATGTGCAGTTCCAGCAGCAGCAATTTTTAACGGCGAAATTGATGTTCAAGACAAAAAAGCTGGAATTATTATAACAGGCGGCAATATTGATTTGGATAAATTGCCGTGGCAAGATTAAGAATTAGGAATTGATGTCAGAGCAGATCATCATTATCGGCAGTGGCGTGTCCGGAATTACTACAGCCCTTACCTTACAATTGCTGGGTTATGATACAACAATATACACCGAAAAGGTCATTACGGACATTTCAAATAAAAATGAACACCCAAAGTTTGCCAGCCTCTTTCCATCGGCTTCGGTAATTCCCCACTCGGTGTACTCCGATCAATTGAAAAAGCTATTCAAACGGTCTCAGTCTATATTTTATGAGCTCCGTAAACTGGCTTTTCCGGGCATTACCATCAACAAACATTATGAACTATGGGAGTCTAAACCCAACCGCCCCGACTACTGCAACTGGATGCTAAACTATGAAGCTGTATCTGATACAGATATAGAAAACATTCCCCACCGACCGCCTGTTGATAATCTGTATGGCTGGAGCTTCAACTGTATTTTCGCGGATTGGTCACTCTACATGCCGGCACTGCTCGATACCTACTTACAAAATGGTGGAACAATCAGGCAGAAAAAAATTACCAGGAAAATAATTTCTGACCTGCCTGCAGAAACTATCATCAACTGCAGCGGCACCGGTAGTCCTTCTTTATTTGATGATCCCAGTGATAAGCAACTTGTTGTCCGTGGACATCTGCTCCACAAGGCAGATGCCCCCTTACTCACAAATCCAAACGGGGAAGTCGTATCCTATAACTATACTCCAAAACCAGCTATCTATTCCGATAGTAAGGGCAAGGCTGCTGATGTGTATTGCTATCCCCGAAAAGACGGTTGGATTCTTGGGGGGAGCCGCCAAGTTGGAACTCTTGGAAGTGAAGAATGGCAAGTTAGTGATAATTATCATGAAATTGAGGGTATTAGATTTCCAAAACAGATTGTCGACCTCAACAGTGAAATTATTAAAACCCTTTTTGATACTGAATTAAGTATAAAGGATGAGCTTACCCCAGCAGTAGGCTATCGATATATCCGAAATAAAAAAGATGGTCTTCGCCTTGAATCAGAAACTGTATCAAATAAAAAGGTAATACATAACTATGGGCATGGGGGCGCCGGTGTTACGCTTTCCTGGGGATGTGCCCTTACTATTTCTGAACAACTCTTGTCTCAAGAAATAGATTCAGCTCATGATGTTTTACTATCGGAGATTAAAAAGGTCGTGCCAGTAAATTCCAGCTAACTTTTTAACAGTAAAGGCTATGGAAAAATCTACTTTTGCTAAACGAATCTTAATACGGCTGTTACTGGCATTTTCAATCATTGCAGCTCTTATTATAACGCGTCAACTACTGGTTCCCCTGTTCCTATCAATTTTATTTGCTTATCTACTCTTTCCGGCTGCTCAAAAATTTGAGAATAAAGGACTGCCAAGAATTCTCACAAACTTCATCTTAGTGGGAGGTTCTTTCCTGCTGGTAATCGGCTTTTCTTACGGCATTTCATTACTTGTTGTAACATTTACCGAAAACCTTCCGGATATACAGGAACAAATAAATACTAATATTACTCATTTCCGCTGGGCTTTGGGCCGGACCTTTGGAGTAACAGCAGAACAGCTGGACTCTATTGTTGAAAGCATCAAAGGGTCAGGCCAATATATCAAACAGTTTTTTACAGGAACCGCTAATACCATCCTTACCATCGGACTTATTCCCGTTTATACGTTCTTACTACTATTTTATAGAAATAAGTTTAGAACATTTATTTCTATGTTGGTACCTGATGAACGGAAACAAGAAGCACAAAATATTATTGATCAGGCAGCAGAGGTTGTTCCCAGCTATTTGAAGGGATTATTTTTAGTCTGCCTTATTCTAATCGGACTCAATAGCCTAGGATTCTATATCATCGGAGTCAAATATGCACTGCTGTTAGGATTAATAGCAGCAATATTCAATCTTATCCCCTACCTGGGAACTATAATCGGTTATGGTATCGCTCTCCTTTTTGTTCTGGCTACCCAGTCGTTATCTGTCGCCCTCTTAGTTATAGTACAGTTTTTTATCGTGCAATTTATTGAGAATAATATTCTGACGCCTAATATCACCGGCTCCTATGTGCGGATAAATCCATTAGTAACCATTCTCTCACTTATTGCCGGCGGTATGATATGGGGACTGCCCGGAATGTTTATGGTTATTCCTTACTTGGCAATGTTAAAAATAGTATGCAAAAATATTGAAAGCCTTAATCACATAAACTACCTCTTAGGAACAAAAGGTACCGAGGACCACTCATTGACGTTTCAATCTTTTAGAAATGTCTTCAATAAAAAAGCGTAATAAAAAAATGGCTAGGTAGGCTAGTCAATATCAGCTTTGAATTTGTTTTTCGGCGCAGTCAGGACAATCTAACCAGTGCTCTGATGGCATAGAAGGTAATGCTTTTGGACTACTGCCCTTTTCAAATACAGGTCGATATAATATATCACCCTTCTTATGTGATTCCCCACAGCTATGGCAGTTTTCCACTTCATCGAGTTCTTTAGGAGTATATCCTGCAATTACCCAGCCTTCGTGGCCGGCATGCACTGCCAAACTTTCTAAAGCAGCACGTACTGTTTGGGATTTATTGCCGTTATAATATTTCTCAGACAATTCCTCCAAAAGTTGAACCGTCTCATTATCCAATGTAAAGTTTAGCCGTTTCATAATATCTTTTCCTATTGAGTTCCCTTTTAATACACAATATACCAAGCTGCAAAAACGACTATTCCCCCAATAAAGGTATTTAACACAGCCCATTGACGGTATTTATCCAGCTTGTGATGTTCATCATGATCTAACTTTGTATCTCGATGGATATTCCCCCCCACCTCACATTCGGGCAAAAAATCGATGGCAACATGAAAAAAGATTCCCGTTGCAAATCCAAAAATAAGTGCATTAGCAACTGCATTTCCCGGGATGTTTATCATACTGACAGGAAGAGCTGTAAGGCCTATTGCTGAAGCCGGTAAAAGCAACAATACCGATGATTTCCCCTGCATTTTAAGGCGACGTGAAGCAGCATAGCCTGCAGGAGCTTTGTGAGAGACAATAGCGATACCCAAGAGTAATCCTATTTCCGGCATTGCTGCATATACGATACCAATAATCAGACCTGCAGCAAGGGCGTGGGATGTCAATTCCAGCACTACAGGAGGAGTCGCAAAAGAAGTGTGCGTTAACCCATGATTGAGAGTATGAATAGCAAAACCAGCCATGATACCAACTGCAATACCTACGCCCCCGTAAACCGGATCGTGGTTAACGGCCGTCGGGACTAAAAAGATAGCCGCACTTGTAATCATAGCCCCACTTGCCAAACCATAACCCGCAATGAGATTATTCAGTTTTGTTTTCCCAGCCGCTTGAACTCCCATCGGGATAGCCAGTGCCATAGCTCCAAATGCGATCCATGAAATACCGATGACCTTCCAGTTCGAATCCAACATGGCAAACACAGTCAATAGGCATAAAATAGTAATAGTACTGTAAGCAATAACTTTGTCAGACATACACAGTAAAAACTTATTTCAAATTAGTACCCTTAATAATAAAACACCCTCACACTGAATGGCCCATCTAGTTAATACAATAACCAGCGATCCAAAGCAGATTTCTGGGTTATGATAACTGATTCAACAACCGGAAAAACAAGCAATAAAAAGTGCATAATCCCAAAAGATCAATCCCTAGTATTTTTTAAACAATGAGTTGATACAGATGAAATTTAGTGTGTACTAAAATACACACTTTACTACTTTGTCACAAATTCTTCCCAATCAATTAATGTTAATTGTTTCATAATAATCACAGTCTGCTATATTTAGTGGTAACAAAAAAGATAATAAACTCCCGTGATATGAAGAATAAGAGTAGTATTATCCGTTATTCTACGCTCATACTTTTCATTATTTGTATTGCTCTCCCCTTGTATGGGCAATCCCAACAATTTTCTAAATCTGATTACATCAAATCAGAATACGATATTGAAATGCGCGACGGTATAAAACTGCATACTGTTATCTACCGACCCGACAGTGCTAAACAAAAACTGCCCTTTTTGATGAAGCGCACGCCCTACAGTTGCCGCCCGTATGGTGAGGAGACGATGCCACGAAGCATTCACAGCAACCCTCAATTAGTAAAAGACGGCTATATCTTTGTCTGCCAAGATGTTCGGGGGCGCTGGATGTCCGAAGGACAGTACTCTACGCTCACGCCCAACGTGCCCGGTCCGGGAGGTACCGACGAAAGTTCCGATACCTATGATACCATTGAATGGCTGCTCGACAACATATCCAACCACAATGGCAAAGTGGGTCAGTACGGTATTTCATATCCGGGATTTTACACCGCAGCAGCCTTGCCCAATGCTCACCCCGCTTTGGTAGCTTCATCACCGCAGGCTCCTATTTCAGATTTCTTCTTTGATGATTTTCATCACCACGGTGCTTATTTGATGAGCTACTGGTATGCTACTAATGTATTTGGATATCAACATGAACAGCCTACCTCGAACCCCTGGTACAATCTACCGGATATTTCTTCGAATGATGCCTACTGGTTTTATTTAAATAAGCTGGAACCTCTCAGCAAAGCTTCAAAATATTATAAGAAGGATAATTTCTTCTGGCAGGAAATCATTAATAATCCGAACTACAACAACTTTTGGCAGAGCCGCAATATCCTGCCACACCTGCGTAATATCGACCATTCGGTATTAGTTGTAGGCGGATGGTTTGATGCTGAAGATCTGTACGGTCCGCTCAATGTGTATAAAACCATTGAAAATAAAAATGATGGAGAAGCCCAAAACACTATCGTTATGGGACCCTGGAGCCACGGCGACTGGGCAGGGTCGGACGGCCCGCAAATAGTCGGTGATATTTTCTTTGGCAATAACCTTTCAGGCTGGTTTAAGAAAAATGTAGAAGCTCCCTTTTTCCGATCTAAACTCAAAGGAAAAGGCAGTGCCGATCTGCCCGAAGCTTATATGTTTGACACAGGACTTAAAAAATGGGATCAATTTGAGCAATGGCCGCCCCAAAATGCTAGCCAACAAAGCTGGTATGTACATGGAGATGGATCTCTTAACCTGCAGAAACCTTCTAAAAACAGTACCGAATATACTGAGTATGTCAGTGACCTTTCTCATCCCGTGCCTCATATAGAAACCCCTAAAATGCGCTTTACCCCGCGCCCTTTTATGACCAGTGACCAACGCTTTGCCGCACGGCGGCCCGATGTTGCCACTTTTGAAACTGAAGTGCTAAAAGAAAATGTTACGATTTCCGGTGAGATCCTCTCTAAGCTCTATGTCTCAACATCCGGTACAGCATCCGATTGGATTGTAAAACTGATTGATGTCTATCCGCCTTCGGTTAAAGAAGGTAAACATACCCCTAAAAATGTTGAGCTGGATAATTATCATCAGATGGTACGCAGTGAAGTTATAAGGGGTCGTTTTCGCGATAGCTATGAGAATCCAAAACCTTTTGAACCCGACAAAATTACCTCTGTAGATCTGCCGCTACAAGATATTCACCACACTTTTAAGAAAGGACATAAAATTCAAATTCAGATTCAAAGTACCTTCTTCCCCTATATCGATCTGAATCCCCAAAAATATGTAAAGAATATTTTTAAGGCCGACAGCAGTGACTTCCAAAATGCTACACAGCGGATTTACCATACATCCGAGCATCCTACGTCAATCCTAATGGATGTGCAAAAAAAATAAAACTTCCGGTATCGGTCTAAAAGAAGAGAACATAGCAACTACAATGGCAAACATTCATGGAAACTGCTTTTAATCCACCATTTAAATTTCTCAATGGTTAAGGAATAAGATTCGTGGTTCAACATGTTTCTCGTAGTACCAATCCACACGATCTTGATCCTCTAAACGAACTACTATAATGTATTCCAATAAAAAAAGCCCCGGAAATCCGGGGCTTTTAATTCATTTTCTATGAACAGTTGTTTAACTACCGTTCTTTCTAGCTTTAAAACGATTAATCACACCACCGTGTAATACAGCTTCCTTTTGCCGATCACTGAAAGTGTGCTTGACCGTGTATTTCTTATCCTTCGTTTTGTTGTGAATAACAACCTCGTTGCCATTCTCGATAGCCCCTCGGATGTCATTTACTTCAAGGATATCTCCTTGATCAATATCTTCGTAATCCGCATCATTCTCAAACTCTAATGGCGGGATTCCGAAGTTGATCAGATTTTGCCAGCCAATACGAGCATAACTTTTAGCAATGACAGCCTTCATGCCAAGATATCGGGGAGCAATGGCCGCGTGTTCACGACTTGAGCCCTGTGCATAGTTTTCACCAGCAATAACTACGTGGCCACCATGCTCATCTTTAGCTTCCATGGCACGGTCGTGGAAGTTCTCATCCACAACATCAAGCGTAAACTTGCTAATTTCAGGGATATTGCTGCGGTACGGAAGTACTTCAGCTCCAGCACGCAGAATCTCATCCGTTGAAATATCATCACCCATCTTCAACAGAACAGGAACATCAAAATCTTTCAGCTCATCAAAATTAGGCATGGTAGAAATATTGGGCCCTTTCTTGATTTCACCACGTTCTTCTTTGGGCTTTGGCTCGGTCAGCATCTCGGTATTGATATGAATTTCTTTCGGATGCTCAAACTTGGGATATCTCATATTGTAAAGATCCTCAAGATCCCGCGGATCAGTAATTTTACCCGTCAGCGCTGAAGCTGCTGCTGTTTCAGGACTAACCAAGAATACTGAGTCTTCGGGCGTTCCCGACCGATCAGGGAAGTTACGAGGCACCGTACGGAGACTATTCTGTCCTGATGCCGGCGCTTGTCCCATTCCGATACAACCATTACAACCGGCCTGGTGAATACGAGCACCGGACTGTACCAGGTTAAACATCACGTTATTTTTGACCATGTTCTCAATGATCTGACGCGATGTGGGATTAATATCAAAAGAAACGTTGTCCTTTACTGTCTTGTCCTTCACAATTTCGGAAGAGATCCAGAAATCGCGGTAGCCCGGGTTAGCGGATGAACCAATATACGATTGGTAAATGTCTTCCCCTTCAACCTCACGGACCGGAACTACATTTCCGGGACTGCTTGGCAGTGCAATCATCGGTTCAACATCATCAAGCACAAGCTCCTCGTACTTGTCATATTCAGCACCTTCATCGGCTTTAAGCTCTACAAACTCATTACCGCGTTCTTGTGATTCCATAAACCGGTGAATTTCGCCATCAGCAGGGAAAACCGTACTTGTTGCCCCCATTTCTGTTCCCATGTTGGCAATTACGTGGCGGTCCATGGTGGAAAGATTTTTCAATCCTTCACCAAAATACTCAATAACATATCCGGTAGCACCATCAACATCGTAGCGGCGCAGCATTTCAAGCACTACATCTTTAGCGCTCACCCAGTCGGGCAGGTCGCCTTTTATTTCAACGCCTAGTACTTTAGGCATTTTTATATATAGCGGCTCACCGGCAATAGCAAAAGCTACGTCCAATCCACCGGAACCGATTGCTAGCATACCCATACAACCGGAGGCAGGTGTGTGACTGTCGGATCCCGCCAGTGTTTTACCCGGAATAGCAAACCGTTCGGTCTCAAT
Source organism: Fodinibius salinus (assembly GCF_008124865.1). NCBI lineage: Bacteria > Pseudomonadati > Balneolota > Balneolia > Balneolales > Balneolaceae > Fodinibius > Fodinibius salinus. The sequence continues at coordinate 905,184 of NZ_VNHY01000001.1, forward strand.
TGGGTGACTTACTCCATTACCGGGTCGGCTAAACCACATGCCAAATCGTTCAGCGGCAGATTTCAGAAATACGTGATCATCCGGATTTTTAAAATCGGTCTGGATCAGGTTGTGATCAACATACTGACACGACATTTCGGTCTGCGCCTCATCCAGCTCCATGGCTTCAAGCTCTAACATTACCATCGTACCGGTAGCGTCCTGCGTTAAAGTCTGATCAATTTTTAGGCCAATTTCTTCACCCGGTACCATTTCTCCATCCACCAGGTGGTCTTTAATTAACTTTTGCGTGACATTTAGTGACTGACTCATAAATATTTTTCTTTTAAAGTTCCGCTGTATTCGTGAATATAAACGTTTTTCTCTTAAAAAATCGTTTATTAAAATACCATTTGAATGCCCTAATCTTCAAGTTAATCCCCAAAAAACTTCTATTTATAAGTATTCTAAGCTATCATCAAACAGGGTGTTCGTTTTTAAACAATTTTTTTCTTAATTATAAGAGGATCTGATTCTTTAAACACCCAAATGATTAGTACATCATATGAATACCGCGGATCTGGTTAAAAAACTTGCCAATAACTGGGATATTACCCAACGACAAGCCCGAAAATATTTGGATATTATCATTCAAACTTTTAGCGATACGTTGGCAGCCGGAAATTCATTTACATTGCCCGGCGTGGGGACTTTTGAAACTACCACGCGCGATGAGCGTGAATCATATAATCCACACTATGAACAAAAGATGAAGCTGCCGCCCAAACGCGTAGTTCATTTTTCACCCAGTGCAGGATTAAAAGAAGATGTTAAACAAATAGAACAAGACAATGAGTGAGAAAGTAACGTTTCAGGAACTCATTGAGTCAATTGCCGAAGAGACAGATAATACCGAGCAATTCACTCACGATTTCCTCAAAGATTTTGCGGAAGTTATTAACGGTGGGCTACAGCAAAATGATACCGTCAATATTGCCGGCTTTGGTAAATTTAAGCTGCGCAAGATGGAGGAGCGCGAGGGTTATAATCCTCAAACAGAAGAAAAAATTACCATTCCCCCTCATAATAAAGTGGTTTTTAAGCCCTATAAAGATCTTCGCGAATTGGTAAATGCACCTTATGCCCACTTGGAACCGGAACTTATCAAAGAAGAGGACTCTTCTGTCAAGGAAGAGGAAGACACTTCTTCACCCACGACTTCGGAGACTGACGAAGGCCCAGCAGAAAATATTGAGAGTGATCAAGATACAACAACGGAAGAAGAAAATGAGATAACGCCGCAAGTAACAGCCGAAGAATCAGCACCGCAAGATACTGCATCAGCTGATGATACCACTACTGATCAATCGGATGACACAGAAAAAAGCAAGGTCTCAAACGAGAAGACAGAACAGGAACAAGATCCATTTGACTTTGATAATGATGATGCGGAAGCGCCAAATTCTTTACTCCAGGAAATTGCTGATGAAGATGATAATGAGGACCATGAAAGTACTGAAGATCTCACCGATGACTCTTCTGTAGATGACGATGATATTGTAGAATTTCAGGAAAGTCCTGCCCAAGAGGAAAGTAAAGATGAGAAAGAGGATGAAAACGTTGAAGAATTTGACGAAGATGATGAAAAAGATGATGCTCCTGCTTGGCTAGATGCTATGGTGGGACCAGAAGCATCAGGGAAGATCCAACATTCTGATGAGGAAGACGATCAGAAGTCTAAAAAACAGGGTCAAGAACCTCAACATACTGATTCTAAAGAAGATAAAGAATCTGATGAGACCTATATGCCCGGGAATGAATCTTCTGAGGATAAAAAAGAAGGTGAGCAAATAGAGGAGAAACCAAAAACTGCTAACCCAAACATGGATCGAAATATGCGCAATCGTAACTCCGGGTCCTCTCTCGGTATTTGGATTGCAGCAGCGGTTATTCTGCTGATGCTGGCAGGCGGGGTTCTCTACTTTAGCTTGATGTCCGACACAAACCAACGTAGATCAAACACTCAGAAAGTTGCGTCCACCTCTACCGTACAAAAGAATGACGCTAGTCAACGGCAAGAACAGTCAGCTGACCAACAAAAAGAAACCAGATCAGAAAATAAGCAGCAGTCCACATCACAGAAACAACCCCAAAAATCAGCACAGCAACCTACTGCCGAAAAATCCTCTGGGAATAAATCTTCTGCAGATAAGACTGCTACAAAGAATAAAAAAGTAAGTCACTCGATTAAAAAAGGACAAACCTTGTGGAGTATTGCCGAAGATAAGTATGGCAATCCGCGGCTTTGGCCCTGGATTTACGGCAAGAATGATACACTAACTAATCCACACGTAATCCAAACCGGGCGATTGTTGACCGTACCTCTGCCCTCTGGTAATCAAAATAGGTTGAGCCAGTCAGATTCTGTGGGTGTAGCAAAAGGATTCCTTTCAACTTATCAATGGTACAGAAATAACGAGCCATCGAAAGCTAAGAACCACCTTTGGGTGGCAATGCAGTACCATGAGAATATTCGGGATTTAGCAACAACTAAAATAGACCAAGCCGATCTTTCTTACGCCAATAGATTCCGTTAAATAACCGGGAACTATATACGTAGAAAATCTTAAATTTTATCACTGAAACTTAACACAAAAGGAGAAATATTTATGATTCGCCATGTAGTAATGTGGAAACTCAAAGATGAAGCCGAAGGAGCCTCAAAAGAAAAAAATGCGGAGAAGATGAAGCTGATTTTGGAGGGGCTTAAAACCAATATCGACGAAATTAAAAATGTGGAAGTCGGTATTAACATTTCCGAAGATGATGATGAAGCGGGTTCTCCACACGATGTAGTCCTTATTTCTGACTTCGAGACAGAATTAGACTATTCAATGTACACGCGTAATGAGCACCACAAAAAAGCAGTGAAATTTATTAACTCTGTTATTGAAGAACGTCATTTTGTAGATTACAATGTTGACATGTAGTGTATAAAATCCACTGACATTCTTTTACCCTGATTGGGCTAACCACTCAATCGGGGTTTATCATGAAGGCATATAGAATTTTGAACAACAAAAAACATTTGCCAACGGAACTACGATTTTTAATAATAAGTTCAATTGACAGAATATTTCATCCTCAAACCGGACGGCCTATGAAACGACTTATCCTATTAAGTTTACTTGTCATTAGTATTCCCTCCCTTGTATCAGCACAACAACCAAAAGTGTTTACCGGCGCAAAGATTATCCCCATCAGCGGTGAAGCTATTGCAAACGGCGTTATGATTATAGAAGATGGTAAAATTACTGAAGTCGGGTCACAAGCAAATGTCAAAATTCCTTCTAACGCCAAAACACACGATGTATCCGGCAAAGTTATTATGCCCGGGCTAGTAGATTCGCATTCTCATATCGGCGGTGGCTCCGGCGGTGACCGTTCGGCCGCTATGCACCCCGACGTTCGCATCCTTGACAGCATCGACCCGCGCAGTGATACCTTTAAAAAAGCGCTGGCCGGGGGCATTACCACCGTAAATGTTTTGCCCGGCTCCGGACATTTGATGAGCGGCCAAACCGCATATTTAAAGCTGCGCAAAGCAAATCAAATTGAAGAAATGCTGTTTGTAGATAACCCCAAAGAGCAAGTAGCCGGCGGACTCAAGATGGCCAACGGTACCAATCCTATTGGCGATGGTCCTTTTCCCGGAACGAGAGCCAAATCAGCATCAATGGTTCGCGAACTATTTATTAAGGCACAAAATTATAAAGAGAAAATTGAAAAAGCCGATGGTGATCCCGATAAGATGCCATCCCGCGATATTGGCATGGAAACACTGGTTGAAGTGCTAAATGGCGAACGCATTGTGCATAATCACACGCATCGCCACGATGATATCCTCACAGCTATTCGACTTGCTGAGGAATTCGACTACAGGCTGGTTCTGCACCATGTGAGTGAAGCCTGGAAGATTGCCGATGAAATTGCTGAAGCTGATGTACCTGCTTCTATTATCGTTTTGGATTCACCCGGTGGAAAAATGGAAGCGGTGAACATCAAATATAAAAACGGTGCAGTCCTTGAAGATGCCGGCGTAACGGTAGGATATCATACTGATGCTTCAATCACCGATACGCGGCTGTTTTTACGCTCTGGAGCATTCGGCGTCCGCGCGGGAATGAGCAGAAAGGCCGCCCTGAAAGCACTAACCATCCAAAATGCCAAGATGATGGATCTGCAAAACCGGGTAGGCACCCTTGAAGAAGGTAAAGATGCTGACTTTATTGTGCTCTCCGGCAATCCGCTCAGCGTTTATACCCGCGTACAGCAAACTTGGGTAGAAGGCAAAAAGCGCTTTGATCTCAGCAATCCCGAAGACCAAGAATATGCCACCGGCGGTTACAATGTATTTGAACGCACCACCCAGAATCATCACCACGGGCGTAAATAAATCACTCCCCCCCTGTCATGTTAACAACTCATAATTCTTTCTTCCCTCTTGAAGGGAAATACAAGAAGGGGTCAACTTTGTTCGCAGCATCAAAAAAATCTGTACAAATATATTTTCTCAATATTATGAAGAATCGAATTACACTATTTATTTTTGCAATCCTTTTCGGAGTTTCCACAGCTGTGCAGGCACAGATTGCCGTACAAGCCGACACTATCTATACCATGGAAGGCGCTAAAATTGTGGACGGCATTGTGCTTGTTGACGGACAACAGATTGAAGACGTAGGTTCCGCCTCCGATATTCAAATACCCTCTGACTATAAAACGTATGAAACCTCTGTTGTTACTCCCGGGCTGATTGATGCCCACACTGTTGTAGGGCTGGCAGGGATTTATAACCAGGATAGCGACCAAGATCAGCTTGAAACATCAACGGCCATCCAGCCGCACCTCCGGGCTTTTGACGCTTACAATGCCCGTGAAGAATTGGTCAAATTTGTGCTCGGTAAAGGAGTAACAACCGTTCATACGGGGCACGGTCCCGGTGCACTGGCCAGCGGACAAACAATGATTGCCAAGACACCTTACAATACCGTGGAAAAGGCACTCATTGATTCGGCAAAAACGGTTTCTTTTACGCTGGGATCATCTGTAGGGCAATATTTTGATACCCCGGGTACCAAATCCAAAGGTGTTGCCATGCTGCGGCAAAAATTAATTGATGCCCAAGAATATATGGACAAGATGAAGGTCGACGATCCCGCAAAACGTCCCCCCAAGAACCTTGAGCTGGAAGCCCTGGCTGATGTACTAAACGGAAAATTGACGGCCATGATTACTGCTCATCGATCGCAGGATATTATGACAGCACTGCGTCTCAAAGAAGAGTTCGGTTTTGATATGATTCTGGATGGTGCTTCCGAAGCCTACCTGGTTCTTGATGAAATTAAGGCAGCAGATGTACCGGTAATTGTACACCCCACTATGGTCCGCACTTATGGCGCTTCTAAAAATGCCAGCTTTACCACGGCCGCCAAGCTGGCCAAAGCAGGCATTCCCTTTGCGTTCCAGAGCGGTTATGAAAGCTACGTACCCAAAACACGGATTATTCTTTATGAAGCAGCTGTTGCATCTGCATACGGTCTAAACCGAAGTATGGCACTGAAAGCTCTTACAAAAAGTCCGGCTCAAATTCTCGGTATTGATGATCGCGTTGGCACATTGACAGAAGGCAAAGACGCTGACCTCGTACTCTTTGACGGTGATCCTCTGGAATATACTACACATATAAGCACTGTCATTGTTGATGGCAACGTAGTCAAAAAATAAAATATCATCCTGCCCTGTGCAGCTGTAGTTGCCGGGGCTGGACGCTTGGGATAGCAGAGATCAACAAGCAGAGCAGCCCATGGGATAAAAATACTTGTCTTATACTACTCCAAAAAATATATCAATCATTTTCAGGCCGTTGCCCTCCTATGAATAAATAGCTATCCTAGGGTTCATACTGAATCGCAGATTAGTTGTTTGTAATGGACATTGCCGCCTACTTAAATGCTCTTGCAGGACTCTTTGTCATCATTGATCCCATCGGCGCCGCACTCATCTTTCATTCGCTGGTACCGCCGGGTGAATCGCGTCACCGGCGCATCATGGCTTTTAAAGCTATCACCATTTCTGTGGTTTTGCTGATTGTCTTTGGCAACTATGGACAGCCACTGCTAGAACTACTGGGCATAAACATACAGTCGCTGCGCATTGCCGGCGGACTGCTACTCTTTTACACCGCCTTTAATATGGTTACTGAAGAAATCGAGTACTCTACAGCCGACAAAAAGAAAGATATATCGGTGTTCCCCATGTCTATCCCCCTGCTGGCCGGCCCCGGCTCACTAACTTTGTCCATCCTTCTTTTTTCAAAATCAGCCGAGATGAGCGCAGATATAGGTGTTATGGCTGCTATTCTTACCGTATGCCTGCTCACACTCATCCTGATGCTGGTTTCCAAGTATTTAAAGAAGATTATCGGCCAGACCGGCGATGAAATTCTGAAGCGATTTTTGGGCGTCATCCTTGCAGCTCTGGCCATACAGTTTGTGTATGACGGTATTGCCAATATTGCGGGATAGCAATACGACTGTTCAGCTAATTGAAACTGTTTTCCTATATTTTTTTGAGCTGAAATTCACACTGCCAGCTAAAGATTACCGTTGGTATTATATTACAATATGATGCCTACTAGCGATAATATTTTATAGTCGTTGATAGTCTGTTGTCTATTCCATAAACTTTTCATAGCCTTATCAGCAGATAACCGGTGCCCCGTAATACATTATCCAAACTCCTAGTTAAAATATTTATGGGATAGGTTACTTTCGAAAAAACTACATATCCATCCAGATAAAAATGAAGAAAATATTTAGAGTTTATATTTCACCGATTTTAATTTTACTAGCAATTGGATGGTGGTATTTAGCAGCTTATCGATGGTTGAGCATACCATTTTTGGCTATATTACTCATTGCTTATCTCATGCAATTAAAGAAAAAGAAGTTGTCCAATCTTTTTCTGGCTGGATATATCTTTTTTCTAATTACTACATTTTTACCATTTGATATAAGCTAAAAAAATTATCCTGGGAATCCTCAATTCGTACCTGTAATAACTGGTTTGCCAACTGAAAAGGCAATAGAAAAGGCCTCAAATGGAGAAGCAATACTATACGGGTGTGTTATTTCTGGATTCGAACCTAAATGGGTGTTTGTCTGGTAAAAATTCACGGCAACTCAACCCGCGCGTGAAGCGGAAAAACCTCCCTACCCTGCCAATTTTGGGATAGTCAATTTCTATAGTACATTTTGTTTCTAAATTGATAGCAGACCGTATGCCTCTTATACCCAAATTGTTAGGAACTGCGAACCAAGATCCTGTTATATAATTTTATCATGAATATGATTAACACTTATTTATATATAGGTTTCAGTTCCTTAGGGATAGTGGTGGTGAATCTGATTTGGTGGATTTATCTTTCAATTACTTTTGGATCATTTAATGTAGTTAAACAAAAATACTTAAGCCATTTTCCCGAAGAGATTAGGAATGCCATTATACTAACCTTGATTTCTATTTCTCTTTTGGGAATAGCTATTTTCTGCTTTTATAAAGCTTATAATCTATCCCAAAATAAAATTAAGAAAAAGATAACCAAGGCTTCCTTAATAATATCCTGTCTTTTATTAGCTTGGCATATATTTTCTTTAATGTGATATCATTAAATGCCCCTGGCAGGCTTCGGTGAGCCGGCTAGTGCCCAATTTGTTTTCTGGGTGCCAACTGGTAAACTGCAATCGTATTCACACTAGCCTGTGCGCTGGTTAAGTATAGCCTGGTTATGCTCCATAGCTTCAGCAACGGGGCGCGTAGTGGCCCGTAAAAGAGTTAAATACTGCTGACTCAACTAAACACGGTGGGGTTTATATCCCACCTTTTAATAAAACATATGCTTGGCGCAAGTTTTATTAAAAGCTGTGTTCAACCCATTAACACTTATAAGCCTCTATTATCTCTTGACGTAATTGCTTTTTAATCTTCTCAGTCGTAAAAGCATGCTCAATAGCCGCTAAATTACACTCAATAAGCTGGTCTTTATCCCACTGAAACACATTTTGAAGTTTCTGATATTCCTCTGTGAGCGTCACGTCTGAAATGGTCCGCGTATCCGTATTGATGCTCAGCGAAACGCCAGACTCAAAAAGCATATCTACGGTATGGTCCGTGATTCCTTCATACACATTTGTCTGAATATTACTAGTGGGACACACTTCTAGGTGAATATCTTGTTTCTTTAATATCTTCAGCAGGTCCTCGTCTTCAGCACTACGCACACCGTGGCCAATACGCGCCGGTTTAAAATATTCAAGTGTCTCCTGCACACTGGCTGCCCCGCGTGCTTCTCCCGCATGAGCCGTACAATTAAGACTATGCTCATCCGCATATTCAAAAGCTGAAATATGATTATCAATTGGAAAGCCCGCCTCGTCAGCAGCAATATCAAACCCCACCACACCGGTATCGCTAAACTGCTCTACCAGTTTTACCGTATGCATGCTTTGGGCCTCGGAGTAATGGCGAAGCGTACACAAAATTATACCTGCTTCAGTACCTGTCTCCCCTATTTGATCAACGACTGCTTCACTCACTGTTTCTACAACTTCCACGGCCGACAATTCGCCCTTTGTATGCTCCAGCGGCGCAAAACGGAGTTCTGCATAGATTACATGGTCAGCCTGTAGCTGTTTAAACAAGTCTTCAACAACTAATGTTAATGCCTCTTTCGTTTGCATCAGCTTGATGGCTTCCTGCGAACGACTGATATAATCCGCCAAATCACGACACTTATCAGGAGCTACAAATGAATCTCTATATGCTGATTTGCTGATATCCGGATTGAGCTTGCTAACTACATCATAACTCAGTGAGCAATCCAGATGGAGATGCAATTCTATTTTTGGTAAGGAAGAAAAGTCCATATAAGAATATATTTTTTGTGGCTCAATAAAACAATGATCTACTGTTTCTTGCAAGCCTAATTTTAGGCGGGCATCTATTACACAAATTCAATTTATCCAGCGTTTCTAAGTGGCCTGATCGTTCCTTATTTTTATAAATTGCATGCAACATTTTTCTCGATCAAGATCGGAACTACACCATTTATAGAAAATCATGACCTTTCTTTCTACCGAAAATTTATCTAAGAGCTACGCAGATAAAACGCTTTTTGAAGGACTCTCATTTGGCATTTCTGAAGGAGATAAAACAGCACTCATTGCCGAAAACGGATCGGGGAAGTCCACACTACTGCAAATTCTGGTGGGTGATGAAACAGCCGACAACGGGAAAGTGATGGTACAAAACGGCGTCAATATCGGCTTTCTGGAACAAGATCCCCAGCTTAATGAGGATATGACAATACGCTCCTATATTGCGCAAAGTGATAATGAGATGGTGCAGCTCATCCAAAATTATGAACAGGCTGCCCAAGCACAGGCAGAAGATTATAATGCAGAAACACAAGAAAATTTTACACAGGCTGCTGCCGCCATGGATGCCGCCGGTGCCTGGGATTATGAGCAGCGGATGGAACAAATTTTGGGACAACTTGATATCCATAATCTTGACCAAGAAATTGCTACGCTTTCCGGAGGACAGCGAAAACGCGTGGCCCTGGCCTTTGTACTGCTCGACGATCCCGATATGCTAATCCTTGATGAGCCTACCAATCATCTGGATGTAGCCATGATTGAATGGCTCGAAAGATATCTCCAAAAGAGCAACCTAACCCTCCTTATGGTAACCCACGACCGTTATTTCTTGGATCGTGTATGCGACCATATCATTGAGCTCGAAGGTAACAACCTGTATCATCACGAGGGCAATTACCAATACTTTTTACAGAAACGTGCTGAACGACGCAAAATCGAGCGCAAGCGGGCTCATAAAGCCAATCAGCTGTATAAAAAAGAACTGCAGTGGATGAGGCGATCGCCCAAAGCACGAACGACAAAATCAAAATCGCGGATTGACGATTTCAAGGATCTGAAAGATAATCTTGATGACGGTCCCGATGATCCGGAGCTGCGCCTACAAATGGATATGAGTCGGATGGGCGGTCAAATACTAGAGATGCTCAATGTATCCAAAAGTTATGGCGACGAGCAGATTCTGGATAGTTTCTATTATGATTTTGAGAAGGGTGAACGTATCGGCATTATTGGCAAAAATGGGGTAGGCAAAAGTACCTTTCTTCAAATGCTAACCGGCGAAGAACCCATCGATTCGGGAAAGCGAAGAGTGGGCAAAACTATTGTATTCGGGCATTATCGCCAAGAGGGACTCGATTTTGACGAAGATCAACGGGTGATTGACGTGATACATAGCGTTGCCAAAGTCATTAAGCTTGAAAGCGGCAAAAAGATATCGGCCTCCAAGTTTTTAACTCATTTCATGTTTACGGATGAGATGCAATATACCCCCGTCAAAAAACTCAGCGGTGGTGAAAAACGCCGACTCAGCCTGATGATGGTATTACTCGAAAACCCAAATTTCCTGATTCTTGACGAACCCACCAATGATCTTGATCTACTTACGTTAAATAAGCTTGAAGAATTTTTACTGGATTTTCCGGGCTGCCTGATTCTCGTATCCCACGATCGCTTTTTTATGGATAAGCTGGTGGAACATTATTTTGTGTTTGAAGGTAATGGTCAAGTTCGTGACCACCATGGTACCTACGAAGAATATCGCAATCAGCGCAAAAAAGAGCTGTCTCAACAATCTGCATCCGAGAAGTCATCAGCTTCCAAAGATAACAGCAATAAACAATCACGGTCTTCTGGAAATGACAACACACTTAGTTACAATGAAAGACGTGAATACAATAAGCTCGAAAACAAGATTGATGAACTCGAGGAACAAAAAAAGCAGCTGGAATCCGAAATGAGCAACGGCGACTTGGATCACAAAGAACTACAGGAAAAGTCGGACCAGTATGAAGAGTTAAAACAAGAACTTGAAACCAAAACCGAACGGTGGTTTGAACTTGCCGAACGAGCCTAACCATATTCCCATCAACGGTGTGCTCGACCTGCACAAATTCCGTCCTGATGAACTGGGTTCGCTCATCCCCACTTATATTGACGAATGCCTGAAAGAAAATATTTATAAAATCCGAATTATACACGGCAAAGGTACCGGCAATCTGCGCCGTTCGGTACATGCCCTACTCGACCGAAATTCACATGTACAAAGTTACTCCCTGGCAAGCGATCGCAGCGGATGGGGAGCTACGGTAGCAACATTAAAAAATGATTAGCAACTAGCTGTTATTTTTCTCATCCTTTCTATATCCTTCAACCGAGTTTACCTTCAATTAGTTAAATTATGAATACCTACAGCCGCAATTCTTTACAACAGGCGTTAAAGAATCAGATCCGCCGTCTTAGTAATAAAACAGAAGAACTTGATCAGCTGAGCAGCCGTCTTTCTATGGTACGGCTCGGTACATTTGTCGGCGGTTTGACCCTAATTTACTTGGCGGGCACCTTTGGTCCTGAGTGGCTTTTTTGGCTTAGCGTAGCAGCATTTATAGGTGGATTCTGGAAGCTGGTGAACCTGCATAATCACGTTGATCGTGCTGTTGAGAAATTTACGATCTGGAAGTCAATCCGCAGCCAGCATTTTGCACGACAACAGCTGAACTGGGACAAAATTCCGGAACATAATATCTCGGAAGATTATGAAAACCATCCCTTTGCCTATGATTTAGACCTTATTGGCCAACATTCTCTCTTACAGCTCATAGACAACGCTACGTACAACGGCAGCACTGATCAACTGTGCAAATACTTGTTAAATAGAGAAGCTGACTGGGACAAAATTGGGAATCGACAGGCCATCATTAAAGAGCTGGTCCAAATACCTCAGTTTCGAGATCAGCTGCATCTTCGAGCTAAAATTGGTAGCGAAAAAGAACTTGAAACAGATTGGTCGCTCGATGAACTTCGTACATATCTTCATCAATCGGAGGAAGTTAATTATACCCTTTCTCTCGCTGTGCTGGGATTTCTATCGCTATGCAACATAACCTTGGGTATACTTTACCTGGCAGGAATCATCAATCCCTATGTTATTTTCAGTTTTATACTGTACTTGGTGATCTACAATTTTAACAGTAAAAAAGTATCGGGATTATATGAGGAGTCGCACCAGATCAAAAAATTACTTACCCAATTTAATGCCGTCCTCAACTTTCTAGAAAATTATAACTACGCTAACCAATCTCATCTTAAAAAGTTTTGCCGGATATTCTGGAAAAATGATCATTCACCGTCGAAATATGTGAACAAAATTATTCGCATTGCCGGTGCGGCTTCATCACAACAAAGCGAAGTAATTTGGGCGCTGCTAAATTTCCTGGTGCCCTGGGATTTATACTTTACCCAAAAATTAAGCTCTTACAAGAAAGAGCTAGCACCCTACTTCTCAGAGTGGGTTGACGATGTGTATAAACTGGAGGCCTACTGCTCCATGGCAAACTTTGCGTGGTTGCATCCCCATTATAATTTTACACTGCCCGATAAAGATGCTGAAAAACCGTTTTTAGCAACCAGTCTCGGCCATCCACTTATCCCAGAAGAACAAAAAGTAACTAACGATGTTTCAATAGATCAGAAAGGGAATATTTTGCTTATCACCGGCTCAAATATGGCCGGTAAAAGTACTTTCCTGCGGACCATGGGCATTAACCTGGCACTTTGCTTTGCCGGCGCTCCCGTTAATGCCAAAACATTGTCAACCATCCCTTTTCGGTTATTTTGCAGTATCAATGTCAGCGATTCGCTGGATGACGGGCTCTCTCATTTTTATGCCGAGGTTAAAAGACTGCGCGAGCTACTTAACTTACTGAATGACAACCACCAAACGCCAGTCTTTTTTATGGTCGATGAAATCTATCGCGGTACAAACAATCGCGAGCGCCTGCAAGGCAGCAAAGCTTTTCTGAAACAGGTAGCCGGGAAAAATGGCGTGGGGCTTGTTTCAACTCATGACCTGGAATTGGCAGGGCTCGAAGAAGAAATACCACAGCTAAGCAACTATCACTTTGCCGAAACGCTGGAAGACGATAAGATGAGTTTTAAATATAAACTAAAACCCGGTCCTTGTCCCACAACGAACGCCCTCAAAATTATGGAGATGGAAGGACTGCCCACCTCAACAAATTAAAGACACTGAGGAATAATGAATCTCTTACAAGAAATTGACAGTGCATATCGACGCATTAAATCTGATATTCTGCATACTCCCCTCCTCTACTCCAATTGGCTTAGTGATTATTGTGAGGGTGATATATATCTAAAGATGGAAAGCGAGCAAATTACCGGCTCCTTTAAAGCGCGGGGTAGCCTCAACAAATTGAAATGGATACAGGATCAACAATTAGATGCACTGCCAGTCACCGCCTCTACTGGCAATCACGGCCTCGGTTTTGCCCGGGCATGCGACCTCTTGGATATCAACGGGAAAGTTTTTTTACCCCATAATGCAGTTTCTTCAAAAGTTGAAAGTATTCGGGCTTATGATGTAGAGCTGGAGTTTCATGGTGATGACCCATACACAACAGAAACCTATACGCGAGAACAAGCCGAAGAAAAAGACTGGATCTACGTATCACCCTATAACGACCGGCAAATTATTGCAGGACAGGGAACCATCGGTATTGAAATTCTGGAAGAGCTTTCTGATGTCGATAATATCTTGGCCACAGTGGGCGGTGGCGGACTTATCAGCGGTATTGGAACGTATATAAAGCATCAATCAGCAGGTACCAAAATCATTGGCTGTCAACCGGAAAATTCTCCCGAAATGACTATGAGCGTTCGTACCGGTGAATACCAAGAAATAACATCAAAGCCAACGCTCTCAGACGGCTCGGCCGGTGGGTTCGAACGTAACTCAGTCACTTTTGATCTCTGTAAAAAGCTTGTCGATGATTTTATCTTAATTTCTGAAGACGAAATTGCCAATGCCATTCGTTCTATGATTAAGCATCACAGCAAATTAGTGGAAGGTTCCGCGGGCGTGGCCATTGCCAGCCTGCTTAAACATCCCGGACGGTTCTCCAATCAAACGACTGTCATTGTAGTCTGTGGTGCCAATATTTCATCCGATAAATTGCAATCTGTGTTATGTGACACCGATAAATCCTAATCTATTTTTTTGGACTTATGAGAGTTTTAACATTTGCCCTGTCGCTATTTGTACTCGCTGGAACCGTCCAAGCCCAAAACGAAATTAGTATTAATGCAACAGCTGATGTTGCCGTCCCGGCGGATGAAATATCATTCCAGATAACATTAAACGCACAAGCGCCTACTCCTCAAGAAGCATACGGGATTCACCAGAAACGGGAACAAGTGCTCATAGAACAACTGAAAAAGCATGAGATTAGTGAAGAAGATATTCATTTTAAACCTGTTAGCATACGCAAAAGCCACAATAATAACTATCCCAAGGGGGAACGCCAGCAGGTCCAAACCCAACAAAATGTAACCCTATCGCTAAGTGATTTTGATACGTATGAACAAATACAAGTTACGTTAATCGAAAATGGGTTTGATCAGTTTAGCGGGGAGTTTTCATCAAGTAAGTCTAAAAAAGCAGAAGAAGAGGCACTCAAAAAAGCCCTGAAAATTGCCCGTCAAAAAGCGAATATTATCGCATCAGAGACGGGATTAACCATCTCGGGCATCAAAAATGTGAATTACAATTATGACCATTCTCCCTCGCCTTCTATTGCAATGCGGTCACAATCAACAGCCAGCCTAATTGAGGAATATGATCAGTCGGTAAGTATCTCAGCCAGAATATCAGTTACCTATAATTTTGATGAGTAACAGATAACATCTCTTATTAATCGTTACGTGACCTACTCCTCTTCTATTATCCCTTTAGGAACCAAAGTTGGCCTGTATAAAATCGGCAACAAACCGTTCATATATTTTTAAAAGGACCAACCATTCTATTCGTTATCAAAATCTATATCGGGATTCCGATAAATAGGTACTTCGTTAACAGCTTCAAAAAAGGTGTGTGCTTTCTCAATGCGCGCCGAATCATTCATGGCATAGGGCCAGTACTGCTCAACATTGCCACGCCCCATCAGCAGCTGCATGGTGCCCTGTGATTTGTGCTCGGCAATTACCCAGCTAGCAATAATCTTGTAGTTCAACCGCTCCTCGTGGCCAAATGTTTGCCGCCTATCAAACTGCAGGGGGCTTTCTTCCACCGCTAGTTTTGAAATTGGGTACCCTTCTAACTGTGTATAAGAAGTCGAATCATCCACTGATGATGTGATATCCGTAGCCAGCACAGTGGGTCGTTCATCTTTAGGAAGTTTTTTAATCGCGCGCAATGCTAAAATGGCTGATGCTTTATGATGAGCATGCGTATCCTCAGACGGGGTCATCGTAAATACGAAATCGTACTGCTCTTGTTTTAAAATATTCTGCAATCGACGGATAACGATTTTTGTATCCCACCTTTTCAAAGGATTATCAATGTCTTTTGAATATTCTTTATCCACTTGGTCAAAAAAGAAATAGTTCCGCAATCCCACGATTTTTCCGCCGGCCATCAGCTCGCGCTTGCGGATACCGGGTAAATAAGCTCGTCCCACTTCCTCTTTATCCAGCTCCCGGTTGTAAATAAAGTTACCCAGCGTAGAATATTTATAACCACCTTCTCCATTGGTCATTAGTGCTAAATCAACTACTCCATTCAACAAATGCGTAGTCTTGAATACTGTAGCTGAAAAAAGAGCATCATCATCAGGGTGAGCCGTTACCAGCAAAACTTTAGGTTTATAATCAAGCTCTTGCGCATCGGCTGGACTACCAATGACAAATATCCCCAGAAGTAAAAAACAAAAAAGATAACTTAACTTGCGCATAACAAATGAACTATATGGTCTGATTAATTTTGTGATACTCATTTATTCATATTTAAAAGCATCGGCTTCAAGGTATCCCAAACCGTTTGTGCCAAAATTTTATGGCCCTGAGCAGTGGGATGAATACCATCAGCTTGCATGAGGTCGGAATCTCTGGCTACTCCTTCTAATAAAAATGGGATAAGTTTTGCATCATTTTCTTCTGCCAATGCGGGATACATCTCTTTAAACTTTTTGGTGTACTCAGGACCCAAATTGGGAGGAACTTCCATACCGGCAATGATTATTTTTGCGTTGGGATACTTTGCTTCTACTTTATCAATAATTTTTTGCAGATTCTTCTTTGTGGCATCCAAATCTATCCCGCGCAGTCCATCATTGCCACCAAGCTCCAGCATAAATACCGACACCGGCTGGCGTAACATCCAATCTACGCGGCGCAATCCACCGGCAGATGTTTCGCCACTCAGACCCGCATTTATAGCATTGTAATCCCAATTGAGAGAATCAATTTTGTGCTGTATCAATGCCGGAAATGCCTTTTCTTTAGTTATACCATTGCCTGCTGTTATGCTGTCTCCAAAAAATAATATGCGGTTTGATGAATCTTGAGCAGATAAGCTAATTGACAGTAAAAAAGATGCAACGAAAAAGACTAAAAATCGTTTCATTATTCTAGATCAGGTATTAGAGAATTATATCCATGGATGATACCAACGCAGAGTACCTCTGAATGATTCATCCGTCCCAATATGTTATAATCGGTAATCAATATTACAAAAAATTTTTATGCAGAAAGACCCGATACTCAAAGTTACGAATCTTACACAACAATTCAGCAGTGGCGATCATACACTTACTGTTATTGATGATGTTAGTTTTTCAGTTCAAAAAGGTACCAGTTGTTCTATTGTTGGTCCATCAGGCAGTGGAAAAACTACTCTTTTAGGACTCTGCGCCGGTCTGGATCGCCCCACCAGCGGGCAGATCATCCTGAATGGTACAAATCTCAACCCATTAAATGAAGACCAGCGCGCCGAAATTCGCAATAAGCACGTGGGGTTCGTTTTTCAAACTTTTCAGTTGGTGCCTACCCTTACCGCCCTAGAAAATGTGATGGTACCTCTCGAACTGAGAGGAGAAGAAAGATCTGAAGTAGAACACGATGCCAAAGATTTACTGCAGGATGTTGGGCTTGGCGACCGCATGGATCATTATCCGGCGCAACTCTCCGGTGGCGAACAGCAGCGAGTGGCCATTGCACGAGCTTTTATCAACAAGCCGCGCATTTTATTTGCTGACGAACCTACCGGTAATCTCGATACTGACACAGGCAGTACCATAGAAAAGTTACTCTTTGATCTGAATGAAGCTATTGGCACTACGCTGGTGCTGGTAACGCATGACCTGTCTCTGGCCAAGCAATGCCAGCGTATGATCAGCCTGGAAAATGGCCAAATTTTTGATGATGAATGGATTGCCGACTCCCAATCAGCCCAACTAATCTAAAGATTTTTATACCCGTTTATGTCTTCATTCTTCTCTAAATGGTCATGGAAAATGGCCTGGCGCGACGCTCGTTCAAACAAAAAGCGGCTTTTTATCTATATCTCAGCCATTATTATTGGTGTGGCAGCTCAAGTGGCTATTACCTCATTCAGAGACAGCCTGAACAATACCATCGACAACCAATCCAAGGAACTGTTGGGCGCCGATCTGGAAATTGAAACAGAAAAACCACCCCCCGACACCCTTACTACCTATTTTAATTCGCTGGGCGGTGAACAGGCTACCATCACACAATTTCCGTCTATGGTGCTACTTCCCAAAACCGGATATACCCGTCTGTCGAATATTCGCGCACTCAAAGGTGACTTCCCATTTTACGGCAAACTGGAGACTATACCATCATCAGCTGCACAATCCTTTAAGACTGACTCATCAGCACTAGTTGATCAGGCATTGCTAACACAATTTGGGGCTGAAGTAGGAGACTCTATTAAAATAGGTGAAGTTACTTTTCCCATTGGCGGTGCGATAACCAAAGTGCCCGGCGAAGCAGCTGCAGCATCACTCGTGGGGCCGCGCATTTTTATCCCGCAGTCTATGCTAACCGCCACAAACCTTATCCAACCCGGCAGCCGCGTAGAGTATAAACAATATTTTAAGTTTGCTGACGGCCGGGCCATGAATCCTATAGAAACAGAACTTGATTCGCTCGAAAGTAGCCTTAATATGGATGTGGATTACGAGACGGTAGAAGAACGGCGTGAAGAAATCGGCGAAGCTATCAGCAATCTGGGCAAATTTCTTAATCTTGTTGGCTTTATTGCCCTGTTGCTGGGAGGCATTGGTGTAGCCAGTTCCATCCACGTGTATATCAATCAAAAGATTAATACGGCATCGGTTCTGCGTTGCTTCGGTGCGTCTTCGAATCAGACAATGAGCATTTTCCTCATACAAGCCGTCGTGCTTGGATTTTTGGGGGCCCTTACCGGCACGGTGCTCGGCGTGGGGATTCAATACTTGCTGCCTAGCTTGGTAAGCGATTTCCTGCCGGTAAATGTGGAGCTTACGATATCCTGGCTTTCTATTGGTCTTGGACTGTTCACCGGCACCGGGGTTGCGCTGGTCTTTGCCCTGCTCCCACTAATGGGGCTCCGAAAAGCTTCACCACTGTATGCCCTGCGTACCATCGAAGGATCCATTACCGAACTGCTATCCACCAAAACAAAATCAATTATCTATACTGCTGTAGTAATAACGGTGGTAGGCTACGCTGTCCTGCTTACCGGGGATTGGCTTATTGGCGGACTTTTTACGCTTGGCATGATCGGAGCATTTGCATTACTTCTTCTAGTCGCAAAAATGCTTATCAAATTAGTACGTCAATTTTTTCCCTCACACTGGCCGTACGTATGGCGACAGGGGTTAGCTAACTTATACCGTCCACACAATCAAACAGCCACGCTTATGCTCTCTCTTGGATTGGGGATGCTTTTGGTTAGCACACTTTATTTTAGCCAGGATATGCTAATGAAAGAACTTGATTTTGCTACTCGCGATGATGCTCCAAATCTTATCTTCTTCGATATTCAACCTGACCAAAATGAGGGCGTCAACCAGCTTTTGAAGGATAACAATTTGCCTGTACTACAAAACGTACCCATGGTTACCATGCGGCTGGATTCCCTGCGAGGACGCAGCACACAGGCCATCGACGATGATTCTACTAATAATGTACGCGACTGGGCGCTGCGCCGTGAATATCGTTCCACCTATCGCGATTCGCTCATCGACTCCGAGACCCTGACCCAAGGCAAATGGATTGGCCAAACACCTGATACCGGACGTGTCCCCATTTCGGCAGCCAAAGAAATTGCTACGGATCTCAATCTTTCTATCGGGGATTCCCTTACCTTTGATGTACAGGGTGTACCCGTCAAGGGTTATGTGGCCAGTATCCGCAAAGTTGACTTTCAACGGGTCCAACCTAATTTCTTTATGCTCTTCCCGACTGGTGTACTCGAACCGGCCCCCCAAATTTATGTAACCATCTCCCGTGCCGCAAATGAGGATATTTCCGCTTCCGTCCAGCAGGCCGTGGTACAAGAATATCCCAATATTTCGGCTCTTAATGTGGGACAAATCTTGGAAACCATTAATCAATTTATTGGCAAAATATCATTTGCCGTGCAGTTTATGGCGTTGTTTAGCATTATCACAGGACTCATTGTCCTGGCCAGTTCTGTAGCTACCAGCCGATTCCAGCGTATCAAAGAAAGTGTACTGCTGCGTACTCTCGGTGCCAGCAAAAAACAAATCATCCAAATACTATCCGTGGAATACCTCTTTCTGGGAATCCTCTCTGCACTTACGGGACTAATATTATCCATCGGCGCCACTTGGCTGCTGGCATATTTTTACTTTGACATCACCTTTACTCCGAACCTGTGGGTTATTTTGATTGGCATACTTGCAGTTACTGCTCTAACAATCTTCATTGGGATGATCAACAGCCGCAGCATCTATACCAAAACACCGCTCAAAGTACTTCGCCTGGAAACTACCTAAAGCTAATATGATGAATATTTCCCAACGAACAAGTCTTATATCAGGCATCATTTTAGTGGTTTGCCTGCTCATAGCAGTCTTAACCTATTATTACACCGGCCAAATAGTTATTGCCATCTTCTTTGCCCCACCCATCATCCACTGGATCCTAAAAAAACGACAAAAGTCATCGGATAGTTAATATCCTAAGCACATTTGTTAATAGAAGTAAGCTTACTCATATTACAGTAGTGTTAATCTTATATTAATCGTAGATATGAGTACTAAAAAAACGTTTAGCCATTTTTTACCTGATATTCGGTTGCCCTCCCGGAAACAGAAAGATGCCGGTGCTGCACCGGGAACTATCGAACATATTGGTGAACGCCATCTCGACGAAGTTCAAATAATCGTTCGTGACTATGATGAGAACCAGTTAAATGTAGAATCTGTTCCCGATATCCATAATGTGCAGCCCTTTCTTGAAGCCGCATCCAACACATGGATTCAGGTTAGTGGCCTCCACGATACCGATAAATTGACATCCATCTGGGAGTTTTTTGACCTCCATCCCCTTATTCGGGAAGACATTGTTAATACAGCTCAGCGTCCCAAAGTAGAATTCTATGATAACTGTGTGTTTTTCGTAATGCGCATGCTCAATTATTCGGATCAAGAACTTACGGCTGAGCAAATAAGCATCGTCCTTGGCAACGATTTTGTGTTATGTTTTCAAGAGACAGGCGAAGACTATTTCAATCCTATTGTAAAGCGGTTATCTACCAAAGATGCACGTATCCGCAAGCAAGGTACCGATTATCTTACCTATGCACTTATCGATACTGTAGTAGATTATTATTTTAATATCATCAATCATTTAGCCGATGAAATTGAACAGGTAGAAGATGAACTGCTTGAAGAATCAGACACTGAGCAGTTAAATCAGATCCACAAACTGCGCAGAGAAATTATCTTTTTCCGCAAATCCATCTGGCCACTGCGTGATGCCGTTAACGCAACCATTCGCGACGAAACAACCTTTATAGAAGATAATACAAAAATATATCTGCGGGATGTATATGACCACATGATTCAGTTGATTGACAATATTGAACATTACCGCGATATGATGCTGGGCATGCATGATATGTATATGTCACAAGTCAGTAACAGGATGAATGAGGTAATGAAAGTACTAACGATTATTGCCACTATTTTTATTCCCCTGACTTTTATTGCCGGCATTTACGGGATGAACTTTAATCCCGAAAACAGCCCTTATAATATGCCGGAACTCAGCTGGTACTGGGGGTATCCTGCATCACTGGGTTTTATGACCATTATCGCTCTAATTATGATCTATTATTTTAAACGAAAAGGCTGGTTTTAGTTTTTTTTCAAACATTATCACCTTTAATAGAATAATTATTTTTTTCTGATAATTGATTATCTTATCTAATAACAAATCTACTTTATTTAAAACGAATCAAAGAGGCTACCATGGAAAATATCAATATTCTAGTACCGCTCGATTTTTCCGATCTGGGATCGAAAGCACTGTACTCGGCTGAAAAGATGGCGAAATTATTTAATGGTTCTATCACACCCTTCCACTCATACCTTCCGCTTAACGAAGTTAACAGCGGGCCCTACATGTTTGGGATGGAACCAGCCTCGGTAGGAGAATATGATAACATTGAAGATACGCTGCACGATCGCTTAGCCGAAATTGCCAATGAGGCAGTAGATTCTTCCCTGCTGACGGAACCGCAAATTTCTATTGGCAACCCAGCACAAACCATTGTTGAAGAGGGAGAAAAATTTGACATGATCGTAATGTCCACCCACGGCCGTACAGGGTTTTCGCGATTTTTCTTGGGATCGGTGTCGGAAAAAGTGCTACGCACTTCGCGCGTGCCGGTGCTCATTGTAAATCAAGAACGTGAGCTTGATACGTTGAACCGAATCATGCTTACCACCGATTTTTCGGATAACTCGCGGGCAGCCTTCCCCTTTGCCAAAGCTATTGCCAAACAGGCCGGCGCTAAACTTGAACTGGTAAACATTTTGGCTTACGACCAACAGCATGAAGAACAGCCGGAACAATCTAAAATCGACCTGCGCCGACAACGACTTGATGTGCTGGCGAAAGAACAGCTGCACGAAATAAGTGATCTGGTGGAAACAAAAGTTATAGTCTCCACCGAAACCCCACACGAAGCAATCTTAAATTTTAATCTCAATAATCCCCACGATTTGATTGTTATGTCCACTGTGGGACGAACCGGCATCGACTATCTTATGATGGGGAGTACTACGGCTAATGTGGCCAGACATGTTAAAAGCCCCGTACTGAGCTTGAATCCTAAACAACAAACTGAGCAGTGAAGCACACTGACTTTTCTTTTGTTTTTATTTTCTTTCTCGTATTTGCATTGATCAGCGGCTGTGGCACCGAATATCAGCCTTCAGAAGAAGACAAAGAGGATCAGGAACCACAAGAAGAAACCAATCTTCCTACTACCGATGCTGTAGCAGCTGATGCCAATCTGGATGCTGTGACATGGAATTTACTAGGATATGGAACGGGCTTTACCGGACCTTCGGACACTCTGCAACAAACGAAAAATATTATCAGTGTCATCGACTCTCTTGATGCCGATTTGTATGCCTTCCAGGAGGTAGCTGGCCAACGAGACCTGGATAAAATCGTAGATCAAATGAAAGAATTTAAGGGATTTGTGACTGATTTCGTGCCCCGATCCCAAAAAATGGCTGTTGCCTATAACACAAATACAATTGATTCTCTGGAGGCGGGCTCAATAAAAAATGTTGCCAACATTAGTAATAACGACTGGAGCTACTACTGGGCCAGTGGACGCATTCCACTGTATTTCCGATTTAACTACACCTTTGGAAATACTACCAAAGAATTCTATGCTGTCGTTATTCACGGAAAGGCTAGTGCCGAGTACGAGGCCTATCAACGGCGAAAAAAAGCAGCCGAAGGACTTTATACTTACCTGCAAAATAACAAGCCGGATGCCAATATTATCTTGCTGGGCGATTATAATGATGATGTGGATAAGTCTATATACTCTTCTGAAGATCAGAATGGGAATGAAGTATATCAGCAAACCCCCTATTATAATTTTGTTAATGATACCCAAAATTTTGAGGTCATCACTAAAAAATTCTCTGATACGGACGAATCTGCTTCGGTCAACTATTCAGACATCGTTGATCACATCACCATGAGCGATGAGCTGTCTAACTTGTATGTTGACAACAGTACCGATATTTACAAAGAGCCCCAGTCGTTTATCACCAATTACGGTACTACTACCTCTGATCATCTTCCCGTCTCGGCCGCATTTGATATTACGGCTTCGAATTAACCTGTGTATCATTAAAGTACGATAAGCAAGTAAATTATCTATCCCGCGGCTTCATTCGCCCCATTGGAATCGGGGTTCTTTGTGCACAGCATGGCATTACACCCTATATCCCTCACAAAATTTAAAGTGCCATTTTAAAGCCGGCCATCACATTTATCCTAGTCACCTCTTCGGTTGCCACTTCGCGGGTACTGGGCGTTTGATATAACGTATTTTGATCTTTCCAAAAGCTGTACTGCAACCCAAAGTCGAACATGAGCCCTTTCGTGATAATCGCACTAAATCCACCGTTAATAAACTGCCGATCTCTGTTTAAATTTTTCTGTGGACTGGGGAAATAAGCATAGCCAATACGAGGTGTAAACCGTTCATTAATAGCATATTCTATACCTCCGCGCAGGTTTATCACATCCCGGAAGTTGGATCGAACAACATTGTTAATCCCGTTTTCCTGGGGATTTAAGTTAAGGTCATCAAACTCTATACGTGCATCCGAATAAAATACCGCCTCTGCCGAAGCCGAAAGGGTAACGCTATTCGCTAAAGCTACCGTTGCCCCACCATTAATTCGCCGGGGACGCGTAATTTTATATGAAAACGCTCCGGGTGCATCGTCTTCAAAAACCACACCGTTGTCAAAAGTAGTTCTCAAACTGGTATTATATTCTTCATCAATATGTAATGTGCTGGGAAATTCATACGCCCCCCCAATACTTAGCTGTTCCACTGGTTTAAACACAAACCCAATCCTGGCGCTAAACGCACGAATATCTCCATCAATAGTATCAATACTTTCTATTGACTCAATATCAGTCTCAAAGTTACCGTCTCCGTCAGTATCAATAAACTGCGCGTCATAATCGTTTTGACGATCCGACTCCAAAAAGTTACGGCGATAAGAATATGAACCGCTCAGATATCCCACGGAAGCTCCTACAAAGAAATTCTTTGAAAATTCAGTAGCAATAAATGCCGAATACTCTCCCATTCGGCCCCGCTCAGTAAGTTCAAAATCCTGATTGATACCTGGATATGAATTAGGGTTAGAAAAAAAGCGAAAGATAGATTTTGTGTTGGCAAAAGAACTGTCGGTCGCCGCAAAATCAATGGCATACACATCAAAAGCAGCAAAAAACAGACTATCGTCAGCAAAAGAGCTATTATAAAAATCAGTGATGGTAGACTCGTTATTGCGGCCACTGCCAGACAATGCACGGTTAAAATCAGTGGTTTGACTAAAGCCCCCACCAATCACCAAGCTGCCCCGAGCCGTTGGAATCTTATAGGCCAACATGGCATCTCCTATGCTGGTCTGATTATCAGAATATTGCGAAGTATTTCCCAAATACGTGCTGCTTTCATCCAAAAATCGACTGCTTAATCCAAGTGATAAATAGCTGTCTTTCAGCAAGGCCATCGTGGCCGGATTTGCCTGGAACCCACCCAGTCCTGCGGCATCGCTGACTCCCGGCATCACCAAACTCACCGGATCATACGAAGGATATTCGAGGCTATATCGCAATACATCATCCGCCGTTTGAGCGTTAAGCACTCCGGCCAGAACAAAAAGTAAGGCGAATGCAATTATGCTTTTTTTACACATACTTCTCGTAGTTGCTGGAAAATTCATCATCTCAATTTATAGAATTGAATTTATAGGCTAATTGTCGCGACTTCTATCTGAGGATGAGCTTCCGCCACCGTCATTTCCTCCACTCCGGGAACGGGATGAACTGCCGCGTGAACGTGAACTGCTCGACGAAGACTGACTGCTACCTACACTCGATCTATTGCTAGTGCTGGATCCTACTGTAGATCGACTTCTAGTAGTTGCTGCTGAAGAAGAACCAAAACTAGATCTGATAGATGACCCAAAGGTAGAATTAGACCTACTGCCAGTAGTTAAGGTCTGCGAATTTCGTTTTAAAAACTCTTTAAAACGATTTAACAGGGTACGCCTGTCGTTTTCTCGCACCTCAACTGTAACCTTTTGAAAGGTTCTGGATTGTTGCTGTGTAGCTATATTATCCAAATCATTATCTGAAACAGAACGATTGCGAATACGCTGTGAGGAACGGTTATCATTACCGCGATCGTCTCGGCTACGAACTGTCCCTCGGCTGTTGTTTTCCGAACTACTGCTATTGCGTACTGTGCCTCGGTTACGGGTCCGCGAAGTGCCTACCGAAGACCGAGTACGTACGGTAGTACCACCGGACGTTACGATCGATTTTTGCAGGCCTCTGACCGTTCCATTATTACTCCCTCTGCTCCTGTTTACATTTACCCGATCCGTACCAATACTACGCCGTCCGTATCGATTATTTTTGCTTACATCCTGGCTATTGCTACCATAATAAATACTGGATCCATAAGAATTACTATAGGCATCGTGGTTGTGATATCCCCAAAATCCACTATAGCCATAACCGTAAAATCGATTATAAAAATAACTGTGATAAGGATATCTCCAAGAAAAGCCAAGACTAAAACGGCTGCCATAATAATACCGTGGACTATAGAAACTACCGAATCTCCAGGAATTGTAAAATGGACTGGTTGTCAGATATGGCTGTTGCCATCCATAAGGATAGTATCCGTAGTCATTAAAAGATAAACCATAAAAATTATAGGGATTACATTCACATTCCTCCCATTTTTGAAGATATTCATAATATTTATAAGTGCTTCTATAGTCATCCTCTAATGACTGCCTGGTCTTGATGTTCTCTCCCTTCTCCTTATAGGCCTCTGCAGTTTCACCATTATTGTCGTCATCAGTCCATGAGTAACCACTTACGTTTTCTTCTTGCTCATCGTTACTTTTCTGAGTCGTTTTCGAATATTGCAACTGCGTATAACAACCTGTTAACAGTATCGCAAACAACGTAAGTAACAAAGCTTTGAAATGTCTCATAACAGACTCCTCTGGGGATTTAGTTTATCCATGTAAAGTGATTTTCAGCTTCTACTAAAACTTATGAACTGTTTTGTTATCCAACAATCACATGTTCATGTGAAGGACTAAATTTCACCTTTCAGCGATTTGGCAATCACTTCGGCCTTAGAATTAACGTGCAGCTTCTTGTAAATATTACGGATATGGGCACGCACGGTATCGATAGAAATGTCATAGCGGTCGGCAATCATCTTGTAACTGAGCCCATCTACGAGGCCGTTAACAATATCATGCTCACGGGGTGTTAAGTTCGAGTCACTGTCTTTTTTGGGCGTATTTTCCTGAAAATGATTGATAACTTTTCTTGCAATCTGCGGAGACATCGGTGCCCCACCATCAGCAAGTTTTAGGATAGATTCTTTAATTTCCGGCAGTGAAGTGTGTTTCAAAAGGTAACCCGAAGCCCCGGCCCGCAAAGCATTAAATATTTTATGTGAATCATGATAAACGGTAAGCATAATAATATCGATATCCGGATACTCTTCTTTGATAAGACCTATACCCTTAATACCAGACATACCGGGAAGCTCAATGTCCATTAGAATAATATCCGGGGCGGGATGCTCATCCAGATATTCTGTCATTTCTTCTACCGAGTCAACCCCAACGGGACAGGCAATCTCATCCTCCATGTCGAGATACCGCTGAATGAGATTGCGAATTTTTTTATTGTCTTCAACTATTCCAACGGTAGATTCCATAATTGAGTATTTAAAATATTAAGTGGCTAAGCTGTTAACTTTCTCTTTTTACATATACTTCGAAGCCGCTATCATTATTAAACATAATATCTGCATCAATACGTTTCGCTCGCATATTCATGTTACGCATTCCCTGCCCACTTTTCCGGTTAGCAGATGAGGTTGTGCCATTATCTTTGATGCTCATCCTAAAATTATCTCCATCGGTGCGCAGCTCCACTTCCACCTTCTGAGCATTCGAATGTTTAGCCACGTTGTTGATGGCTTCTTTAAAGATCAAATACAGATTCTCTTTAAGTGTAACATCCAGTTTTTTATCCATGTTTCCCTGAAAATTATAGGCGATAGTTTTCTGAGGAAGCACATTATTTACATAATCCTGCATGCGATCTGTCAAATCACCGACGGTATCATTACGCGCATCAATTGACCACACAATATCATCAAGACTGGTAACAATTTTTCGGCTTTGATTTCCAATCTGCTGGAGAGAATCCTGCAACTTACTGTTCACATCCATAGTCTGCAGAAAGTCTGATTGTAGAGCGATTTCCGTAAGAGCCGACCCTACATCATCATGAAGATCACTTGCTATCTGTACCCGCATACGTTCCATCTCCATCATCTTTCGCACACGGTAGTAATTATAAATAAAGAAAATTATAGCTGCCAGAATAAGCACTACTAGTCCAATAAACCACCATTGCTGCCAAAATGGTGCGAGTACTCGAAATTGGACCTCAGCTATTTCGGTGCTCCACTGGCCGTCATTATTTCGTGCTCTAACCTGAAACGTGTAGTCACCACCCATCAGCGAAGAGTATCGGGCAGTTCTTCGGTTGGTCTGCTGCCACTCTCCACCAGAGTTTTTCAAGCGATATTCATACCTCACCTGCTCGGGAGCTGTAAAACTAATCCCAATAAATTCAAATGTAATATTCTGGTTATCACTACTAATCTCCATGTTTGGCTTCATGGAAATAGGTTCACCGGAAACACGGATATTTTCAATATGAATTTTAGGAGGGCCGCGACTGGTATCTAATTGAGAAGGATCAAGCTGAGTAAGCCCATCAACTGAACCAAACCACAAATGCCCATTACTGTCTTTAAAAGATGCACCGGCATTCATCTCATTTGCCACAAGTCCCTGATCTTGTGTAATCAGTCTAAAAGGATGGACGGCGGAATCAGTTTTTGCCAATTGAAAAGTATCATAATCAAAACGGACAACTCCCTTGTTAGTTCCGATCCAATAAAACCCCTGATCATCTTTATTAATGAAATAGAATACATTCCCAGGCAAACCATCTTCAGGAGTAATCGTTTTGAAACTGCCTTGCTCGAACCGAGCAATCCCTCCAAATGTAGCAAACCACAGGGCACCGGAATCATCTTCCAAAATATCTATAACGCCATTGTTCGGCAAACCGTCTGTGATCGTGTAATTAGTAAACTCCTGCCCATTTAGTCTGCTTATCCCACCATAAGTAGCTATCCAAATAGAACCGTCTTGAGTTTTTTTGAGAGCCAAAACGGTATTATTAACTAAACCATCCTCTTCGGTATATTGCCGAAAGGAACCTTCTTTGTACCGTATAATACCTTCACCATAAGTGCCCATCCATATTTCATTGGATTCTTCGACCTTCAGCACATCTCTTACTTTTCGATACGGCAGTTCATCTTTATTGAAGTTTAAAAAGTTAGTACCGTCGTAGATACTCAATCCCCAGCGGGTACCAATAAGCAGTTGATTATCACTGGTATATTCCAAGGTATATACTTTATTATCAACTAACCCACGATCAGCATCATATACATCAAATTTGCCGGAAGATAATTCTGCAATGCCACCGCCGTACGTTGCTATCCAAGGATGTCCGTCCCGATCTTCAGAAATAGAAGTTACTACGTTATTTGGTAATCCTTGTCCTGAAGTATAATTCTTTAGATGGTCACCCAGAAACAGGCTAATTCCCCCGCCATAAGATCCGAACCAAATGTTGCCTTCACGATCATAATGCGTAGCATAAATAATATTATTAGCCAAACCTTCATCCACCGAATAGTTCGTAAATTCCCGACCGTTGAAATAACTTACTCCTTCTTCGGTGCCCAGCCACAAGTTCCCATTTCTATCTCTAGACATCGACCGGATGCGGTTATTGATAAGGCCATCCTGTTCATCATAACAATCCATCTGGTTCCTCTCTTGCCTGCAAAGTCCACCGCGGCTTGCTATCCAAAGGACATTATCATCGTTTATAATCAGATCTCGAATACGATCATCCGGCAATCCATGATTGGTTGTAAATGTTCGCAAATTGCCATCCTCTAACTTAGTGACACCATCTCTGGTACCAAACCAAAGCACACCTTGCTGATCTTCTACAATCGCCCGTACTCGATTCGATCCGATGCCATGCGTTTCTGAATACTGAGTAAGGTTATCCTCTCCGTCCAGATGCCAAACTCCTTCACCATCAGTGGCAAACCAAAATTCTCCCTGTTGATCTTCATGGATATCCAGAATAGTGCTGGATTCCAGCGGGCTTAACTTACTAAGCACATGGACACTGTCCTCCTTCATTATGTTTACCCCACTACCGGTACCAATCCACAGTCGGTTTGCACTGTCTTCGTAGAGCGACAAAATTTTGTTACTCAACAATCCATCCTCGGCATAGTAATTCTTGAATTGAAAACCATCAAAACGGTTCAATCCATAGCTGGTACCAATCCAAAGATAACCGTCGTTATCCTGCATTAAGTCGTTCACTACAGCTTCACTAAGTCCCCGCTCAATGGAATAGGTGCGAAAGGGAAAAGTCTGTGCCTGAACAGCACCAGCGGTCACTATCAAAAAAATAAACAGCAGTAATCGCTTCATAAACAGAATTTAGCAGTAGAACTTAATAACATTTAATAAATAGTACCTTAAAAACCATAACGCCATCCTGGATTCTCAGGAAGATTCAGGATGGCATTTATATTTTTCGAAGTCTTCTATTAGTCTATTAAAAGTTCTTGAAATAAAAAAAGCCCCGTTTCAAACGGGGCTTTGCAAAATTAAGTATCTTAACTTTTATCCGAGATATGCCCGTAAAGCTGCACTGCGGTTATGGTGACGCAGTTTACGCAGGGCTTTTTCTTTAATTTGTCGAACGCGTTCGCGGGTCAAATCAAAACGTTCACCAATCTCTTCGAGCGTCAACGAATGCTCACGACCTATACCAAAATACAGTCGAATAACTTCTGCCTCACGATCCGTAAGCTTAGATAACGCTCGTTCAATCTCAACCTTCAGAGATTCACCCATCAGGTCATTGTCAGGATCGGGTGTTTCTTCATTTTCAAGTACATCCAACAGACGATTATCTTCGCCCTGGGCAAAAGGTGCATCAACCGAAAGGTGACGCCCGGAAATTTTAAGAGTATCAGCTACTTCCGAAACGGTCATATCAAGACTGTCGGCCAGCTCTGCGGCAGAAGGTACGCGTTCATACTCCTGCTCAAGCTTGGATAGCTCTTTACCAATTTTATTAAGTGCTCCTACCCGGTTAAGCGGAAGGCGTACAATTCGGCTCTGCTCGGCCAATGCCTGTAAAATAGACTGCCGAATCCACCAAACGGCATAAGATATAAACTTAAATCCACGTGTTTCATCAAATCGTTTGGCGGCTTTTATAAGTCCCAGATTTCCTTCATTAATAAGATCACCAAGTGAAAGCCCTTGGTTCTGGTACTGTTTGGCAACCGAAACTACAAACCGAAGATTCGCTTTGGTTAAATCCTCAAGTGCTTTCTGACTACCTTTTTGGATTTCCTTAGCAAGACGAACCTCGTCTTCGGGAGTAATAAGTTTTTCTTTTCCAATCTCTTGTAAATAACGGTCAAGAGATTCTGATTCTCGAGTAGAAATACCTGAACTTCTAGCCACTGGACTTAATGGATTTCATTAGGATTTACAATGAGTTGTTAACGGATACTATTGATCAACGTGAATTCTGCTGCTAAATTATGATCAAATTGTCGCAAGATATGAACGATAGCCGCTTTTGGTTAATAAGAATTCTTCTTCTTAATCTCTGTAATATAATGGTAACAGTAGTCAATTTCTAATCATTCCAAAATTATTATTGATCGCCATTTAGCATTGATGAACCGGGGTAATCAGCATTTACACCAAAAAAATCAGCCGCTGTACAGGCAATATCACTGAAGGTTTCTCGTGTGCCCATATTCCGTTGAAAGGCTTTTCTATGCGGAAAAAGCAGGACCGGCACAAACTCACGACTGTGATCAGTACTTTCGGAGGTAGGGTCATTACCATGATCGCTAGTAATGATCAAAATATCATCCTCTTCCAGTTTACTTACGATAGCAGGTATAGCCCTATCGATCTCTTGCAGGCACTCTGCATAGCCAGCCGGATCAAGACGATGTCCATATTTTTGATCGGTATCAATCAGGTTTACAAATACAAAACTATCAGAAGCTGCCGACATTAAACTTAAAAGCTGAGAGATTCCTTCGGCATTACTTTTGGTGCGCCGGAATTGGGTAAATCCGTCACCTCCAAAAAGATCTATTATTTTACCAATAGAATAGGTTTTAATTCCTTCCTGTTGTAAACGATTAATCAGATTATAATCAGGCGGAGCCAGTGAATAATCATGCCGCTCTTCTGATATACGATCAAAATTCCCGGCAGTACCTTCAAACGGCCGTGCAATAACGCGCCCAACTCCGTGCTCATCCTGTAGCACCTCGCTGCGCGCGTATTCACACCATTCATAGAGCGTATCAACGGGAGTAACATCCACATGAGCGGCAACCTGAAAAACACTGTCTGCGGAGGTATATACAATGGGATATCCCGTTTGCAGATGCTCTTCTCCATAATCAGCAATGACTTCAGTGCCGGAATACGGCTTATTCACCAAGACCTGCTCTTTGCCAATCCCGTCACAAAACTGATCAATAACTTTCTGCGGAAATCCTTCCGGATAGGTTGGAAATGGCTGATTAAGCTGTACACCGGCTATTTCCCAATGTCCGGTTGTTGAATCCTTACCGGCGGAGACTTCTCTCATTTTACCGTACGCACAAAGCGGATCCGACTCAACGGGAACTGACGACAGCGGAATAATATTCCCTAATCCCATCCGCTGTAAATTGGGCAACTTACACCCCGTTTCTTTGCAAAGATGGACCAGTGTATTTTCATTTTCGTCCCCATATTCGACTGCATCTTCCTGTGCACCTACACCAAGTCCGTCAATGACAATTACATAACAGTTACCCATATCTATATAGCTTCATTTTTGTTCGATTTTAGTGCCTGCGACAATGCAGACTTCGCATTGCTCAACACCTGATACGAATCTCCATAATCGTCGGTTAGGCGAACGAAACCCACTTTTATACCCGTTTCTATCTCTTCACCACTTGAAAGTGTAAAAGCATTGGTGAATTTTTTCTTAACTGCTCGGGTCCATTTTTGAACAGTCTCGGAATCTTTATTCTGCAAGAAAAAAGAATACACATAGTCTGAGTTGTATCCCAAAATCCCAGGGAAACCGAACTGACTGGGATTAAATGCTGTAATCAAATCTCGCTGCATATCGGCCAGCTCTTCCATCCGCATTTTCGTCCGCAGTTCGGCCACATTGGAAATCGTTACCAACCCAAACCACGAATCATATGATACAATGTCTTTTTTGATTCGTAACAGCTCCGTATCCACGGTTCGCTCCCATAAATCGGGTAGAAAAGCACGATAGTCATTTGCAAAAATTGGGGCGTCAAGCTCCATATTAGGATCATTCGCCATCATTTGAAGTGCTGCTGTACGAACGAGATTGATAAATTTATGCTTGGTTGACTCTTTGAAAACAAGAGGATTCTTATCATACACCAACACAATGCCCTGTCGGCGATCTTTCATCATCAACGGAATAGCCATTGAAGCTCCTTCTGTGTGGAACTCTCTCGGTGACAATCGATTGGGATTATTATTCAAATGAATGGCAAATTCAGCCTCCCCGCAATTGGCGGCTTCATAAGCCATTGACCGTTCCACCATCTGCATGCCGATGGGTGGAGCATACTTAGCATCTTCGGAATTCATAACGTTACACCAGCCGTCCATGCCCTGCGTCACAAACGATGCACCACCGTCATTTAAAAAAGACTGAATCTTATTTAGCAGCTTTTTGACCATTTCGGCCCGATGGCAGTTTTCCTCCAAATCAGAGATTGTATCTTCATAGGCAATCCACTCATCCTCTTGTTCATATAAATCGCTAATTTCCAGATAAGTATTCAACACATTGCGCAGTGCGTTGATATAGGAATATATGACGTCACCGTTATCTTCTGTAAATACGTGTTCGCTTGATTCAAGTACCGTAATGGCCACGGTTTCCCCGTTATTTACAAAAGGCAACAGGGTAACATATTCTACGGGTACGTCATTATAATAATGGCTGAGAGCAGAAGCAGAAATATCTTCTCCAATCCGAACAGACACCGGCTCATCAATATCTTTAAATTTATCTAAAAAGTGATTCTCAAAGCTTATGCGATCTTTGAACATCACATTATCAAGCATAGTCGATTGAGTTTCCATAACGAACTGCTTACGGGAACGGTTAACCCAATACATATAGGCCGTCTCCATTTCAGAAGCGCTTCGGAGAAGAAACATCAGATCATTGAGCACTTCCTTAAACTCTCTCAACGCCTTTTCCTGGCGTTTTTGTCCCATTATATCAGCATTGGACTGTTCCTGTTCACGTGCCGTTGCGTAGTTTTCCATGCTGTATGTTAATTTATCTGATTAGCTAATTCTTCTGCCTGCTCAATCATTTTTTTGATTGCTCTCAATCCATTATCCCAGAAATCAGGCCTGGTAATATCCAGTCCCAATTTACCGACTATATTTTCGGGCCAGTCTGAACCTCCTGCGCGAAGCATCTCAATATACTTTTCCGAGAAGCCATTTTCTGACTGGGTATATTCCTCATACAGTGCCAAGACAAGCAATTCCCCAAAGGCATAAGCATACACATAGCCGGGTGTGTGCAAGAAATGGGGAATGTAGCTCCACCAAATATCGTATCCTTCAGTCAGCGTTACCGCATCTCCATAAATATCTTCCTGGGTATTGCGCCAAAGTTCAGAAAAATCTTCAGTCGTCAACTCACCATCTTCCCGTCGCTTGGTATGGATGGCATGTTCAAACCGATTCATCGATACCTGTCGAAATACCGTGGCAATGGTATCATCAATTTTACCAATCAGTAAAGCTAACTTTTCTTTAGGATCATCAAGCTTACGCATCAGCTTTTGAAATACCAGCATCTCACCAAATACTGATGCTGTCTCAGCCGTAGTTAGCGGGGTATCAGCCTGCAGGACTCCTTGTTCCCGAGATAAAAACTGATGCACGCCGTGTCCCAGCTCATGGGCTAATGTTTGCACATCTCGAATCTTGCCGTCAAAATTCATAAACACATACGGATGCACGGACGGCACCGTACTTGCCGAATATGCTCCACCGCGCTTGCCCGGTTTCATTGCAGCATCTATCCAGTTACGGTCGAAAAACTCACCGGCGACTGTACCCATATGCGGATGAAAATCGGTGTATGAATCGAGTACCATTTCACGTGCTTCATCCCACTGTATCTGTTTCTTATTCTTTAAAAGCGGCGCATAACGATCGTAATCGAACAATTCGTCATACCCCAACAAACTTCGCTTCAGATCATAAAATCGATGTACCAATCTGTAATTATCAGTTACTGCATCAATGAGTGTCTCGACCGTACCATCATCAATTTCATTAGCCAGGTTTCGGGATGAAATCCAGCTGTCGTAATTGCGCAACTTGTCATCGGTATGTTTGTCGGCAAGTAGTGTATTAAAAATAAAGGTAAGCGTACGACTGTGCTCTTTAAAGGTGTTGGTCAACGAGGCATGTGCTCTCTCTCGTAATTCACGATCCGGCTCATGCAGTTTACTAAGAACCTCTTGCCGAGTCAGCGTTTCTCCATCCAGTTCGAATCGCGCCGCTCCCATGGTCTCATCAAAATAGCGATTCCATGCGCTCCTGCCCGTCACTTTCTTTGCAGAAAGCACTTGCTCCTCTTTCTCACTGAGAATATGAGATTTATATCGTCGTGATGTCTCCAGGTAATGCTGGTAGTGTTCCAGTTCTTCACTACCGATAAGATCTTGTGCCCGTTCCTCATCTACATCCAGCCATTCCACATCAAAGAACACCAGCTTTTGGTGAATCTCAGAAGAAAGCTCGTTGGCCTCCTGCATCAGCTTCCCATATTCTGCATTATTGGTATCGGTAGACCAGATCAGATGGGCATAGGAACCAATTTTGCTAGTTATTTCTAACAGCTGTTCATATTCTTCTAAGGCTTCTTTTAACTCTTCGGCCTCAAGGTCGGCGATCTTTCCTTTATAGTCATCAATAAAGGAATTTGCCAGCTCTAATACTTTTTCTTTGTCATCTTCCAATGCGGGATCATCAATAGAATCGTACAGGTCAGAAAGATCCCACTCTATATTCTCTGCCCCTGTTTGCTCTTGCACATTATTGCTCATAAATACTATCTAACTAAATCACGTTATTAAATCACCGTTACCGCTCAATGAAAGTAGAGTTATAACTAGAATCTCTACTTCATAATCGTGATCTAATATAAGAATGATTCAATAAGACTCATACCTGTGAAAGGAATTAACCTGAGTGAAAATTACCTCTTGATGGTACACTTATAATATTATGTAGGAGATAATCGATATGGCTTCGAAATCAAATAATAAATCGTGTTCTGTCTTTTGAACAATGGGAGTAGAACTCCTTTTGAGTTTGTCACTTATTCCCCACGCTCAAAAAGTGCAAAAATTATATCCTCCAGACGCACCTCGAGGTGGTGCTTTGATATATGGACGAACATGCTGCCGCTCAGAAGATGAACAATTTCTTGCACTACATAACCAACAAGTTTTTAATAAAGAAGTGGTCCCCCCTACCACTTTGACTACAATGCCCTGCTTACCTCAAAGGATTCTCATCAAGCTCCAGACGTATCACGCGCTTAGGCTCGTCAACACTGAAATTTATACCATAAATACTATTCTTATATACCTGTAATTGCGACAGGTTATAAGGCACGGTTATGTACCGAGTGTTCATTGGATTTTGGTCTATGAAAATAACCATCCCACGCTTTCGGGCAGGATGAAACATGCGCAACAAGATAATATCGTTCTCCACCAAAAAGCCGGAAAACAGCGGGATCTGCTCTATCTATTTCGTTACCGGCCATAACTCATCCCTGGCCAAGGACATAAATCGTTCTTTAATATCCTGCAAATACGAAGAGGTTTTCGGACGCTCTGGTAGCTGATGGAGTGGTAACTTTTTTTGTTTGCCTGTACGAAGATTATATTTCCTAACAACAGGATCTTTTGTCTGCAGATAGTAAAACCACTCCCCATCTACCTCCCAGAATGTTCTATTTAAAAAAACATTTGGAACAAATAAACGTATATCACCGCTGGTAACCTTCTCTCTTTGATTACCCGGCAGCTGCAACAACTTTTCGGTGGGAGTACCATTCTTATCAAGGCGATAGAGAACATGGCTATTCTCCGATGTTTGAAATCCTTTACTCTTGTTATATACTCCAAACCATCCGAAGTCTGTAATAAAAACATTGTGCAAAGAATGGTTTTGGGGATTTTCGTACGAAATCGACTCTACATATTGTAGTTGTTTATCCCGAACCTCGAATACAGTAATACGAAACAACAGCATATCCAGGCAATAAATGCGCCCATCGGCTCCAACATGCAGCTGTACGATCCGTTGAAACTCTCCCGGTCCTTTCCCTTCACCCCCAGCCACAGACAATACCTTTCCCTCCTTGGTTATAAGAACTATCGTTTGGTCAGCAGCATCTACCATTATGAAACGATTTGATTGTGGTAGTTTTCGCAGGCTCCCTGGCTCTAATACGGAGCTATCAAAAGATAGCGTATCTGTTGTAACGCTTATTTGGGGAAATTTGGATTGTAGCTGGACTGTATAATTATCTGAGCTATTTTGGCTTTTTGGGTTAGTGCAGGAAAAAACGCTAAATAAAACAGTCAGTATTACAATTAATTCAATAGTATAACTCTGCATATGGTATTTAGTAATAGGTCTGCACGTAAATATAAACGTGCAGACCTGATTGAAAATTATTATTAACAAGTTGATAAACCAGAACATTGTGCTTGACAGCATTTTAGCTGTTTCCTACAAACAGCAGTTAACTCCCTATCACGGTTACTTACTACATATGTAAAACAATCTTGGGCTATGTCATTGCAAACATCTGTGCAAGACTCTTGAATATATCCTGCCTTTATACTTTTCATTTCATCTCAACTTAGACTTTTTGCTAGTTCCATAATAAATAAATGTTAATTTATGATTTATATGTTATCCGTTTTAAAATTTTACAGGGACAGATAACCCTGCTTAGCTTTTGCAAGCCACTCTTAACGAAGTTCTTTTGTGAGGTTGTTGTAAATACGCTCGATAAATCGCATATCCTGAGTGATAATTTCTGCGCGTCCCTGCATGCCATTAGTAGGTTTTAACTGCCGGTCATAACTTGTAGTAAAGCCGTTGGGAAAAGTAACTTTGGCAATAAATACACTATCTCTTACCGGGAATTCAGACAGGTAATCGACCTTCCCCGATACCGAGCCAAATTCTTTAGAAGGATAGCCACTAAAACGGACCAGCACCTCTTGGCCCTCTTGAATCTTACCATACGACCGCTGCGAAACCGCCAGCTCTCCAAAAAAACGGGTATTTTCAGGCTGCACATATGCCAGCCGTTCACCGCTTTTAATCGTTTGATTCTCCTGAAATATGCCGGCATATACCAGCTTACCGGCAACCGGTGCCCGCAATAGGTATTTTCGTTTCCACTCCTTTATCCCACTGCGCAAAGTGTTTAATGTCTGACGGAAATCAGCTTTCTTACTATCCAGCTGTTTGTTCAATTCCATCAATTGCTTCTTTTTCGCAATCAGTGAAGTGCGATTATTAATAATTTCAGTTCATTGTTCTCTTCCCCTTCCAGATCATAAAATTTTGGGGTCGTATGCAGCAGTAATGCAATACCGGTAGCCTGCTCATCTACTTTTGAGCTTAACCATTGCTGCAAAAAATCGTCTTTTTTGTACACCACCTTTCCTTTAGCCGGATCCGCGATATACACTTTTTGCCTGCTTATTTTATAGACGACCACAAAATGCTCTTGTCCCCAATGTACCACACACGGTAGTTCTGCCTCCCTTTTTAGCTGCTCCCAGGTGAGCTTCGCACCTATAGTTCGGAAGCCGATCTCTTCGGCCGCTTCGCTCATCCCTAACAACGACACCCCTTCGCGGTTTATACCGCTTTTCTTGCGAAGCGTCTCTAAAGTGTAATTCCGCCCGTGATGCTTAGCAATCATGCGAAGGCAGGTGGGCCCGCAATCCATTTGATCGTGCTGTCGATAAACCTTAAATCCTGTCATCTATTATAATACGTTATGCTATTTATTACAGAGATTAGTTATTCGATGTTGCTGGGAAATTTCGATTGATAAATTATTCAGCTTAGATAACAACAAATAAATACAGCTAACCCAATTGCTATCTCAGACAAATACATCGCAGTAAATGGTAATACTTTTGGACTTATCTTTGACAAATCAGGTATGTTTCAATCAAAAATTCCAACCGCTGCTATTTATCAAATAAAACGACACTATGCTTGAGATATATACTGAGATCTCTCCTGAATTTTGTCCTGAGAAATGACATTAATTGAGCTTATCACTTTGATATTTCCCTAAATAAACTACAAACCATTCGGTGACAGCCGCTGGTAGTCTAGTAGCTGACATAGAAGTATTTTTTAGGCTTCTTCCATAACAAACCGGTATTTAACTATTTGCTGTTGTCCGATCTCTTCCTGCGTTTCACGGGTATAAATATAATCGCCCTTCATCAACTGAATCGGTTTACTCCTCGGCCAGTTGAAGCGAGCAATCAATTCACCAGTTGGTTTTAATACCCACCAAATACTCAGAGAAGACCCTCTCTGAGAGCTAAAGTTCATAAGACCCTTTGGTTTTCGAGAGAGTAAATTTCGCCAGCAATTTTCTTGCTGCTGTCAAAACCCTAACTTTTGTTGACGGATACTCATGTTATTTTAGAATACACTTTGAAAATCGCACTACGAAAATTATGGTCTAAACATATCTCTCGGACTCCACCAATTTTCAATTTTAACATGCAGGTAGCTGACAAAATAGTCTCCGTAAAACCAGCCCATAAGTAAACAGATTATCCCATAAGAACTCAAAATCAAGTAAAAGACAGTACTATTAGGAAAAAATACAATTACAAAACTCAATGGAGTCACTTGCAGTACAAAAACACCAAAGAGTAAGGCCACTATAGAATTCCTCAGCTTTTGCCATACACTTGGTTCCTTACATACTTTCATTTTTGTTTCGTCTATTTCCATCTTATAGTGTAATTATTGTATTTACTATTTTCGATATTAAATCTATCTGTTTTGGTATAACTTTGTTTCAAGTAAGACCAAGTCTGCTTGAAGAATGCTTTTATTGTTTAATGGCATTCTACATTAATTTTCCATTTCACTATGCGGTCTATGACTTTTCGGGGACTATAACTCGTTATTTTTTCGTCAGTGCAATCCGGTACTTAACCACATACTCGATACCTGTTTCTTCCTTGGTCTTTTTGCTATACAGATACCCATTTTTGATGTCGTAAATCTCTTGCTCACCGGGAAGCGTCAGTTTTGCAAGGAGTTTGCCTGATTCTTCCAGGATCCACCACTCATAGCTATCACTTTGCCCCCCCGTTGGTACCGCCACCCAAATCCGGTTTTCATCATCAACCATCAAACGATCTATAATAGGATTTGCTTCCGGCAGCTCTTCATCATGTATATCTATTGCTTTCATGACATCACTTTGATCGTAAAAAGGTGTTGGAGTATGAGAACTAAGATCAAAGGGTGAGCCTTTTACCGGATAATAAATCGCAGATTGGTAGTTGCCCTTAGCATCGTACTTTTTTATCAAAAAATCATGGTTCCAAACCGAGTATAGTTCTCCTTCATCGGATATACCTGTAACCGTAGATCCCATAAATGGCATCGGCTTAAGTGACATTGGAGCTGACATTGACTCTGTCTTTCCCTGAGCCTTAAAACTTCTCCGGAATTCCAGAATATTATAATCCAGTGCAGCTCCGTCTGAGTCCATTAGCAGATACTTCGCCACCGGCCAGCCGGTTTCAGAGACTTGTTGGTAGAAACTGACTAAGTAATTACCATCATTTCTGGGATTCATCATTCCGAATTCTAGTCCCTCAACCGCTTTATGATCTCGTATCTCCAACCGCTCGATTAGCATGGTTCTTTCAAGGGAATAATCAGTTGAGTTATAAATATTGAACCGTTTATTCCTTACATCACGGATCAATATTTTTCCGGGTTGGGCCCTCATCCCCAATACATAGCCGTATTCACCGGGTCCATTGCCCGATCTTCCGATCGCGGTATGGAATGTACCATCTTCATTATATACATAAACCTGTTGAGCATAGTTAGATCCTGAATTCAAAATGATCACTCTATCCTTATCATCTACAACACAATTTTGTACCTGTGTTAGGTAAGGTTCCCCTGATTTACCAAACGTTTGCTCAGGAATCAATTCTATGGAATTTGCGGGTTCCGTATCCCCCGAAAAAACGGTGAGGTTCTCAGTTTCTTTAATATCCTGAGGAACTTCATCGAGGATGCGGATTTGTGCTGTTTCTTCAGATTGTTCTATTTGTTCTGTTTGTTCTATTTCTTTTTGTGAAGGGCTATTGGAGCATTGAACTAGAGAAAAAATTATAACTATACTCAGTAATAATCGTTGAAAATATTTCATGTATTCCATTGGTTAAACTGAAAACAAAAGGGTATTAATTAATACCCTTTTGTTTTATTAATTTTGAGTTTATTGATAATATTTCCCGCATAACTCAATCATTGATTTGTGCGCACTTTGAACAGTTTGCACACATTCTGTCTGATCCCAACCACTATACCACTCTCTACACTTGCGTGACACACAATTATAATACTTACTTGTCGTTTTACAGCTTGGGGTCGGGCAATCCATCTTACCTGCTTTTATATTTTTCATTTCATCTCTACTTAGTGTTTTTGCAAATGACATAAATAGTCACCGTTTAAATTAAAAGAATTATTATTGCTGCTATCGCAACACGTTGGTACTATATGAAAACTGCAGGACAAATATTTGCATTCTGTACTGATGAATAACCTGATATTTATGATTAGTTTGACACAGTGAATATTCTAGACCAGGCAGACCATAATCCATTCTAACATGCTGGTAGTATGTTTAAAAACTGTTCAAAAATTTTATGTAATATTCTTATCAGATTGCTATAACTATTAGATCAAAATGGATACGCTCTGATCTCTGCCTTTTCCGTTACAGCAAATATCCGGCGTTCTGAAAAATTAATATCAAAAATAGAAGAGAGATTAATGTTTTTTGATTCCAGTTTATATCGACGGACAAGATCACCCTTAGAATCAAACTCATGAATCCATAGCCTATTTAAAGGTTGGGCAAAATAGTTTTTGCCTATTCCCAAATACAGATGACCATCAGGACCACTTATACCAGAAACATATTTATTAAGTGCCACTCGCCCCCTTCCTTTTTCTAAAATATTTTCAGATTTTTCAAAGAAATTAGTTGTAAGCGAGTCCAGTTCTGGAGATTCAGGAGTATTTGTCTCCCATATCTTTTTTCCTGACATTTCATACTTTGCAATTTTAGGGAAGGCGCTATAAACAATATATATTTCATTACCTTTCCCTTGATTACTGATTGGAAACGCGTGGGGACGGTAATAGTTTGGTATTTCTCTTTGCTCAATTGAAGTGCTGTAGGCATCATAATCCAGCGAAAAGTCACTGTCCTTAGGAATATCACCTATCTTCCCTAGTCGGTCTCCTCCCCAATCAACCAAGCTGTAAAGCATATCAAAAGAATCACCGGGATAGATATTAGATAACAAAACATGGTCATTCTCTGTTATCGCAGGCTGATTATTAATATTTTTTGCACGCGGCTCTAGCGGTAAAGGTGCAGGAGGAGGGAGAGACTGCCGATTTTCTCTACCATAATTCATTGTACCAACTAAATTACCACCAATCTTAAATCGTGTAATACGAAATTGCAGTGGATCAATAACATATAAATAATCATTAGTTAAAAATATATTGTTTACGTTTAAAAACTCTCCCGGGCCCCGTCCCTGTTTACCATATTCATTGATGATATCACCCTTGTTATTAAATTCAAATACTGTTAATTCTGCAGCATCATAGATAAATAAATGAGAATTATTATTGTTAATCCTAATAATTTGAGGATTTGATAACTTGTGTTCCTTATAAGATACAATAGTCTCATACTTTTTAAGCTCCACTATTTCGGCATCTGTCGAAGAGTTGCCAGAAGGTGAGGTATTACTACAGTCAACCCAAAATATGGATATTATAATAGTAAAGAGAAATGTAGTAAATAGATTATTTTTTGCACTATTCGATTTTAAATACATATTCAATGAGTTTATACCAATTATTTATACTCAAAAAATTAAAATCTAAAAATTACCAAATATATAAAATAGCCGTTTCACCGAGGGGCACACAGTTAAAATGCACCTCGGCTATCGGCATTTTCTGTTTAATATTTATGCCCATGCTAACACGCATGGTGTTTTAATAGCACCAGCAGTACAGTCTTTTGATGGCCCCCACGTGGGATCACTGCAATTGCTATAATCAAAATCATCAGCCCAACAACATACGTTACAAGCCTTTCCTTCAGAAACTCTACCTGCCTTTACATTTTTCATTTCGTCTCGACTTAGTGTTTTCATAAATGACATAAATAGTCACCTTTTATTTGTATTGCAATTTATTATTATTTGCTAATGCAGATGATATAATCATAGTAAGACTTTCAGCCAAATGATTGAGATTTCCTGAGATTTATCCTGAGAAATGGTCACAACTATCCTACCATTGCTGCATTTACGTTACATATGACACAGATTATTTTCAGTAGGTTTCTCCCCCGCAAGACAAAAGGAGAACGAGCCTTCCATTACTTTTTCGTCAGTGCAATCCGGTACTTAACCACATACTCGGTACCTGTTTCTTCATTGGTCTTTTTGCTATACAGATACCCATTTTTGATGTCGTAAATCTCTTGCTCACGGGGAAGGGTCAGTTTTGCAAGCAGTTTGCCTGATTCTTCCAGGATCCACCACTCATAGCTATCACTTTGCCCCCCCGTTGGTACCGCCACCCAAATCCGGTTTTCATCATCAACCATCAAACGATCTATAATAGGATTTGCTTCCGGCAGCTCTTCATCAACGATCTCTAATGTGTTCATGACATCCTGTTGAGTATAGTTGGCCTCATCAGTGTATTCGTCGAGGTCAAAGGAAGAACCCGTAATGGGATAGTAGATCGCCGATTGATAAACGCCCTTGGGATTGTACTTTTTGATTAAAAAATCCTGCGTCCAGGCCGAGTAGAGTTCATTATCGCTGGACAGCGCGGTAACAGTCTTTCCCATAAAGGGTAAAGGCCTAAAAGCACTCGGGACACGCGAATTACTCTTAATAGCATTAAGATCAGACCGGAATACAAGAGGATTAAAATCCAACGCATTCCCATACGCATCCATCAGCATATATGTATATTCTGGCCAGTCAGTTCCAGAGCTCGGTTCATCGAATGTGATCAGGAAATTTCCGTCGTTTCTGGCCTCAAAATAACCAGATTCCAACCCCTGAACAGCCTCATGGTCCCTGACGCCCCACTGCTCAATCAGGGTCGACCGTTCAAAAGAGTAATCGTCTGTATTATATATATTTAGACGCTTGCTGGTATAGTCAAACACGAACACTTTTCCTGCCTCCGCTTGTAAGCCAAGGATAATACCATACTCCCCGGGTCCTCTGCCTGGACCACCGAGCTGGATATGGTAGCTGCCATCAGCATTGTAGGCATACACTTTGTATAGAAATGGACCTGCGCCGCTAGAGTATTCCCCTTGATCTAAAATGATTACTCTCCCCTTATCATCGACAGCAAATCCTATTATCTGTGTTAAGTAAGGCTCCCCTGATTTACCAAACGTTTGCTCAGGAATCAATTCTATGGAATGCGTGGGCTCCGCATAGCCTGGAAAAACGGTGAGGTTCTCAGTTTCTTTAATATCCTGAGGAATTTCATCGAGGATGCGGATATGTTCCGGTTGCTCTGGTGTGGATTTATTGGAACATTGAACAAGAAAAAAGCATACAACGATGCTTAGTAATATTGGTAATAAGCGTTGAAAGTATCGCATGTATTGTATTGGGTAAACGTTAATATATCGGCTTGTACCTCTATTATATATTGTAATACTTGGAATCTCTTTGATGATCTGAGAGATAGACCTTTTCGTATCTTCAATTCTTTCACAGGCTGGCAAACCAACATATCAGCACTAAACCTATATGGCAAAAGAAATATTTTCGC
Organism: Fodinibius salinus; assembly: GCF_008124865.1. Lineage (NCBI taxonomy): Bacteria > Pseudomonadati > Balneolota > Balneolia > Balneolales > Balneolaceae > Fodinibius > Fodinibius salinus. The sequence goes on from NZ_VNHY01000001.1 coordinate 949,987, forward strand.
ATAATGGAGTACCCAGGCAAGGTATATTTCGGTTTATTCTTGCATACCCATTTAACTGGATTAACCTAGTGCAACCCGGACTCTTTAAACTTAATTTTATGCTTTACAATACGATCTATCCCTTGTGGGATATCCCGTTCGCGGGTGTATAAGTAGCCGTTTTTTATTTTGAATAGCGGCGGTCTTTCCGCACTCCTTTCGGCACGGTGCCCCGGCCATTCGAACCGAGCCCGTAACCTTCCCTGTTTGCCCAATACCCAACCTTGGTAGCTGCTTTCACTGTCGGTAATGGTCTGTACCCAAAAGCGACCTTCATCATCGGCCACCATATTGTGAATAACAGGCCAGGTATCCGGTACCTTTCCCGGATGTTCTTCTACTAACTGTCTCTTGGCTTTTCCCAACTCAGTCTCTGAAAGTAATAGGGAACTTTTCTCATAGGAATAATAAAATGCACGGCGGTAATTCCCGTTCTTATCATATACTTTTATCAAAAAACGTCCTGTCCGGGCAGTAAACAGAAGACTATCGCCAGCAGTAACTATAGTACTTCGAGAGAATGGCATCGATCTTGGCAATCGAACCGTTCCCTTAGAAGTCATCCGATTCTCAGGTTTATAAAATGACGTTTTAGGTTCCGATAAAACCGGCTTCTCCCTTAACATACCTTTTTTTATAATTTTGTAGTAATAATTGCTAGGTATCATATTGGGATTAAATGGGCTTGATCCATCAAAACGTACAATAAGCCTTCCCTTATTTGTTGTTAACAAATTGTTTGCTGATAAAGCAGATAATTCATCGGTTAGCGAATCTGTCCTCACGATTATTTCATACTCCAAAGAATATGTATCCAAAGTAAACTTCCCTATCTTTTGTAATTTTGGACCTAAAATATATAAGTAGCCATTATTAATTAGTATGTCAGAGATTGTAATAAATTCTTTGGGTCCTCTTCCCTCTCGCAAGAATTTAGTTATAAAATCACCATCAGGGCTAAATACATATATTCCAACGGTACCGGGCTTGCTTACAGCAATATATACATTATCCTGATCATCGATCGCAATATCCCCGGTATAGCCTTCAAAAAATACCTTCTCATTACTCTCAAAAACCTGCTTCCGCTGGAACACGACGGTATCATATGATTGGTCGGAAAATGAATAAACGCTCAGGTTATCAAGGCTTTGGAGGCTGTCTGGCAGCTTTGCTTTCAGGCCTGAAATTTGTTCAGACCCGGCGGGCTTCTCGGCCGTTCGGCGGTCGTTATTACATCCGAAAAATAACACTACAATCGATAATTGTACGATATATCGCATATTGAAAATTAAATTCGCAGGACCCGGCGAAAGGTCCTGCGGTGATTATTATTAAGCTATTTATCAAGTTTAAGGAGCATTTCCAAATCCTGCCCCCACAACTGGCACAGCAGTAGCCTGATACATACGATCCATCAGGATTTGATTCTCCGTAAAGGCTTTCAGCTTGACTGACAGTAAAACTGCCATCAGAATATCCCAGTGCACTGCCGTCTGCATTTCTTAAAAATACCCGGCAAGGCGCAGAACCAGCCTTCACATTTCTATTTTATTTCTACTTAGTGTTTGTATAAATGACATAAATAGTCCCCTTTTATACTAACTTCGAAATTATTTCATTCTACATAACGGACGGCATTGGGAAGGGTGAGTCACATATAAATTTTCACCATCACATTCACATTTATATCTGTCTGTACCTGCCTTTACACTTTTCATTTCATCTCGACTTAGAGTTTTCATAAATAGTTATCTTTAACTTTGATTATAAATAATTATCACTGCTAAAGCAGCTGATAGTATCATAACAAGGCTGATGGCCAAATGCTTGAGATTTGTCCTGAAATATCTCCTGAATTTTATGGGGTTAAAACTGACAGCGAACGCTATTTTTTGTTACCAAAGAAATAACTGTAAATCAGGGTTTATTATGTATGATATTTACAAAATGAAAAGTTCCAATTTAATACTACAATACTTAACTTTAGGCTTAATTGCTTTGGGTATCTTAAAGCCCGGCAAAATAGTCACTTATAACTCGTATAGGCTTTTATTAGCCAAAAATTTAAACCAGTCAATAAGACCACATTTTGAAGTCGCTCGAATCTATATTCGGACCCAATTCCGCACTCGTTGAAGAACTATTTAACCAATACAAAGCTGATCCCTCTTCGGTACCAAACCATTGGAGACAATATTTTGATGAGGTAGAAGGCGTAGATACGTCGCAGCAAGTTGCTGCTAAAACGCCAAAGCCCGACAATGGCGATTCCTCACAAGCCTCTGTTACTTCATCCCAGCAGCAAGCAAAACCGAGTACAAGGTCGTCTGCTGATCAACAAGAGGAAGAAGTTTCCATCCCATCGGGGGCAACGCTCGAAAAAATAAAGGGCGTATCCAGCAAGATTGTCGATAATATGGATGACAGTCTGGATGTGCCAACAGCAACTTCGGTGCGTTCACTGCCTATGCGGATGCTCATTGAAGATCGAGCAATAATCAACCGTCATCTCAAAAAGCGCAATGAACCTAAATCCTCTTTTACGCATTACATTGCCTGGGCTATTGTAAAAGCGCTCGAAGAGTTCCCTAATATGAACAACTCCTTTGTTCGTAAAGACGGTGAACCGTTTAAAGTAATCCCTGACCAAGTCAATTTGGGACTGGCCATTGACGTGCAAAACAAAGATGGCTCTCGTAACTTACTTGTGCCCAACATCAAAGGGGTGGATAAGATGAACTTTAAGGAGTTTCTCTATGCCTATTCAGATCTTATTGACAAAGCCCGCAACGGTAATCTGGGAATTTCTGATTTCGAAGGAACTACATTAACGCTGACCAATCCGGGTATGATTGGCACGGTACAATCTGTACCCCGGCTTATGAAAACGCAAGGTGCCATCATTGCCACCGGTGCCATCGATTACCCTGCTGAATATCAGTCCATGCCGCAAGAGATGATCAATAAGCTGGGGATCAGCAAAGTAATGAATATAACTTCTACTTACGATCACCGCGTTATTCAAGGAGCGGAATCTGGTTCATTTCTGAAGAAGGTCCACAGCCTGTTAAACGGTGAGGAAAATTTTTACAGCGAGATCTTTGAGGATCTTGAGATTCCGTATGATCCTCTCCCCTATGGCGAAGATAATTATACCGGCCAGCTTGACAGCGGAAGTGCTTCTCTTGAAGAAAACAAGCGAGCTACTGCGGTTATGAATCTTATTAACATGTATCGCACCCGCGGGCACATCCTTGCCGATCTTGATCCGCTGAGCGACGAACCGGGTCACAGTCCTGAGCTGGAACTCGAATATTATGGACTATCACTCTGGGATCTGGATCGCGAATTTTATTGTGGAGGTCTTGGCGGCAATGAGAAAGCCACACTGCGCGAAATCATAAATCTTCTGCGCGAAACCTACTGCGGAAAGATTGGCGCAGAATTTATGCATATCCTGGATCTGGATGAACGCAACTGGCTGCGCGAACGTATGGAATCCACCACAAATACGCCTGATCTTGATAAAGATCAAAAAGAAGATATTCTGCACAAGCTCAATCAGGCGATGGCTTTTGAACAGTTTCTACACAAAAAGTATATCGGCCATAAACGATTTTCGCTTGAAGGAGCTGACACCCTTATCCCTATGATGCATCATATGCTCGAAAAGGCGGGCGAAGGTCAGGTAGAAAAAATATTTATGGGCATGGCTCACCGGGGACGGCTAAACATCCTCGTAAATATTCTCAACAAGCCCTATCGAAAGGTATTTGCTGACTTTGAAGGAAATCTCGATCCCGACAGTATACAGGGATCCGGCGATGTAAAATACCACTTAGGATCGAAGGGTACCTACGAAACCCAGGCTGGCGAAGATATTGATATTGAGCTCATGCCTAATCCCAGCCATCTTGAATCTGTTAATCCTGTAGTTGAGGGCGCCACTCGTGCTACCCAAGATCATGAGGGTGAAGATGCTGAAAAAAGTAACGTCCCTGTACTCATCCATGGTGATGCTGCCTTTTCTGGTCAGGGTGTAGTGGCCGAAACGCTGAATATGTCTCAGCTGGATGCCTACAAAACAGGCGGAACAGTCCATATCATTATTAACAACCAAATTGGCTTTACCACGCTGCCCGAAGACGGCCGTTCTACAAAGTATGCCTCTGATCTGGCAAAGGCTATCATGGCTCCTATTTTTCATGTTAATGGTGATAACCCTGAAGAGGCGGTCCATGCTATGCAACTTGCCTTTGAATACCGTCAGAAGTTTGGCAAGGATGTGGTTATTGACCTTATCGGCTTCCGTAAACACGGACACAACGAAGGTGATGAGCCTGCCTTTACGCAACCCGGTATGTATAAAGAAATTGATAATCATCCAACGGTTCGCGATATCTATACCGAACGGTTGCTTCAAAATGGCGAATTTACCGAAGAGGAGATGCAGGAGATCTTTGATGAATTTGATGAGCTTCTGCGAGATGCCTTTGATGATGCTAAAAACGCCTCTCCTCTTGAAGTCACCGATGACATGATTGAACGACATGAAATGTCACAAAAAGATTGGCCAGACTTCCCGGATACGACCTATCCCGAAGAGGAGCTAAAAGACATTGCTGTTAAACTTAATACAGTACCCAAAAATTTTGATGCCAATCCTAAGTTGTTAAAACAGTTGGCAAAACGTGCCGAAATTGTTGATCAAAATAAGGACCAAATTGACTGGGGCTTTGCAGAAGCACTCGCTTTTGGATCGCTACTCAAAAAGGGTACAACTGTACGCCTTACGGGACAAGATGCTGAACGGGGTACCTTTTCGCACCGCCACGCTATTTTGCACGGCACCCAAACTGATCAACAATTTACTCCATTGAATAATCTCAGTGATGAGCAGGCACCTTTTTATCCCTATAACAGCTTATTAAGTGAATTTTCCTGCGTTGGTTTTGAGTTTGGCTACAGTGCTACAAAACTTGATGCCCTCGTCATCTGGGAGGCTCAGTTTGGTGATTTTGCCAATGGTGCCCAGATACCAATGGATCAGTTTATATCAGCCAGTGAGGCAAAATGGGGACAGGAGTCATCGTTGGTCATGACATTGCCACACGGCTACGAAGGTCAAGGACCCGAACATTCATCCGCCCGTTTGGAACGCTACCTACAACTTTGTGCTGAGGATAATATGCAGGTTGTAAACCTTACCACACCGGCCCAATATTTTCATATTTTACGTAAGCAGGCCAAGCAAGACAATAAGCGACCGTTAATTATTATGTCGCCCAAAAGTCTGCTACGTCACCCATTGGCTACTTCGAAAACCGATGATTTGACTGACGGGAAATACCGTCCATTTATTCCCGATCAAGAAGTGGAAGATAAAAGTAATATCGATCGGTTAGTTCTCTGTTCCGGCAAGGTCTATTATGATCTATATAAACAACGTCAGGAAGAAGAAATTGACAATATTGCCATTGCGCGATTAGAACAATTTTATCCCTTCCCTGATGCAAGCGTCAATAATATTTTAGAAGAGTATGACCATGTAGATGAAATTGTCTGGTGCCAGGAAGAGCCCAAAAATATGGGCGGATGGACGTTTGTTGCTCCACGAATTATGCAAGAGCTTCAAGATGGACAAAATCTGCGATATGCTGGACGACAGGCTTCAGCTTCTCCCGCAACCGGACAGAAAAAGGTGCACAAGGTAGAACAAGAAAAACTGGTTAACGAAGCTCTGCATTAATTAGTGATCACATAACCATGACAAGTTTTTAGAACTTGTCATGGTTGATTAGTTATCTCCTCAAGACTATTTGGCATTGTAGCTCTGCTGCAATGCCTTTTTTATTTCTCAAAAAATACGCTATAGCATAAAAAAAGAGGCTGTCCGAAAAGTCTCAATATAAGTTTGAATACATTAATAATGTAGGCGTTAGAAGAAAAAAAAGGACAATCCTCCTGTCCTCCTTCTCCAAGGAGGAACGCAAGATTGGAAAAGGTAGCCCTAGAATGAGCATCTATAAAATCCCTCTTGGAGAAGAGGGATTTAGGGAGATTGATCACGCCTTAGTTATTTAGGGGACGTTTACCTTCATTGGACTTTTTGGGCAACCTCTTCAAATCACTATCAACATAGGAAGTTTTCTGAAACTTCCTATGTTCAGAACCAATTATGAGTATATAGATAGGTACTTTTAACGCAAGCCATTCTTCACTCCTTTACAAATGCGGCTGACGGCATCGTGGCTGTGCAAGCTCTCCATATGTACACAGCGAACAACAAAATCGTAAATGCACTCTTCGTCATTTAGTTCTTCGTAGAGTAGTCGTGCCGCATCTTCCACAAATTTTTGATAGGCGCCATTCATTTCTGCAAAGGCCTGTTCATCTTCGCGCTTTACCATCACCTGCGTTTCAGTCATTAGTGCTTCTCGGCAATGGCTTACCAAGTCTTCCACAAAAAGCTCATCAGTAAGCTCTACCGTTAAGCTTGCTACACTTCGCTGACTGTGAGGAATACTAGCCACCTCTCTCTGTTCGCGTGCATGCTCTGAAAGCTCATATGAGCAGGGACATGCACTACTATATTCAAAATCTAAATGCATAAACTTTCGGAATCTACCCTCAGCATCTATAGTGCCTTCAATGGAAGTTGTATAATACTGATACCCTTCCAAGCCCGACCGCAGACTTTCCTGCATAATGGGATAGTTAAACGATAATTTTAGATATGCAGAATGAGTATCAAGGTCTTCTCGGTATGTTTGAAGCACCTTTTCAAGCTTATCCGGATGAAAAACATCATCCTTAAAGTCATAAAATGACCGCATAATACGACTCATATTTATTCCTTTCTTGCCGGCTTCGAGGCCCACATATCCGCTGACGGAGGTCTCCAACGTAATAAGCTCACCGTCGGGACGAGGATATTTTAACGGCAGCTTAAAATCAGAAATACCTACTTGCTGGATAGGAACATCTGCACCTTCAATGAGTGATGCCGGTCCATTTTGAAGATCCGGCAGACTATCTTTATAGCTTTCGGATGCAATAAATGTAGGATCGTAATATTGTTTCAATTTGGTGGATAACATTCGTTTGAACTACAGTTGATTTAACTTTTTACAGGAACTTCTTTGTCCAAAAGATATGGACAATATTTTGCTGAATTTCGTTCGGTTTCTTCTAGTTCTACTTCGTACAAAAAACCATTCTCATCCGTTGCTTCCCGGATGGGTATTTCTATCTGTTCAAAAAAAGCTTTAACCAGGTTTTCTGTTGAGGGCATAATACCGTCTAGAAAGTCAACGTCCAGGTTTAAATTTTTATGATCACATTTTTCAATAATGTGTAATTGAATAATATCTTTCAGTTCAGAAAGATCAATAACATAACCGCTTTCAGAATCAGGAATGCCGGCAACGGTCACTTTTATAATATAATTATGTCCGTGCCAATTTTCATGATTGCACTTCCCAAATTTTTCCTTATTCCATTGATCTGATTTATCTGGGTTATGTAACCGGTGTGCAGCGTTAAAATGTGCTTTACGTGTGACGAAAACCAAAATTATATCTGTTACATTGGTTAATGGTGAACTTTTACAACGATTCTGAAATTTTGAAGGTTCCCTTCGACTAAAATCAAATTAAGTTATTATTTGAGGCTATTATTATCAACTTGCTTAAAATAAAAAAAGGAGGCCCCGAATCAACGGCACCTCCCTGTGATCAGCACACCTCACACATTGCATGTGAGATATTTGTATAAGACTATGCGCCCAGTAAAATTTCTTTATTTATCTTAAAATGAATACTTAAATCCCAAACTAACATTTCGGCCGGGATTAAACCGGCTGTACACCTGATCCTCGGCACGGAATCCCTGATACATTTCTTCTCTTTTTTCACTGAGAATATTAGAGATATTGAGGCTTACAGATGCAGCCCCAAACGACTTATTCAGATTAAACCGCAGACTGTGAAAAGGATCAGAATACACATCAGGAAAAATACCTCCCCCCACAAGCACGAGTGTTTCTCCTTTCACATTGTAAAACAACCCCGTATCAAAACCAATTTCAGGATTTTCATAAGTCAACCCTGCGTTGATGATATAGGGTGCCTGACCAGCCATTTGGCGCTGATCATCTACATTTTGTCCCTGCCGCTGATAATCTTTTCTAGCCTGAAACTCATCCTCAGTCATTTTAATTTGTGACTTCACAACAGTTACATTACCGTTAAAGCCGATATTTTCAAATGCAGAAGAAATAAATTCTAATGATTTTCGAATCTCCAGTTCAGCTCCAAATACCTGGCCATTGCCGACATTTCGCGGCTGATATTCACTGGTAGTCGGTGAATTTCGTAACCGAACAAGTTCGATGGGATCCTTGAATAATTTGTAAAAAGCACTGACAGACAACATCTGGTTGCGACTAAAGAATTGTTCCCAGCGGAAGTCAAAATTTTGAATACGTGTTTCCGTCAGGTTTCCATCCCAAGTACAATTTTGCCCGTTCGTATCACAGCCAATTTGAAATAGTCCTCCATTAAACCTCCGATTAGAAATAGGATCCAGAATTTGTGCAAAAGATAATTCTCGAAAAGAAGGGCGAGCAATCGTCTTTGAGTACGAAAATCGAAAGTTCATATCTTTGGATAACGAATAGGTGACATTGGCAGACGGGAAAAAATCAAGTGCATCCAGCACTTTAGCATCATCCAGATTTCTTGCATTCTGATCACCTTGTGCAAATCTAACTGATCGACCGGTATGACGCTGCACATATTTTTCGGCCCGAACACCTACATCGGCTTTTATATTTTGGGATAGACTGAATTCGTTTGAAATATAGAATGATGACTTTTGCACATTTGAGCTGTAGGCATTGGGGTTGGGCTCAATGTTACCGGACTGATAATATATTACACCATTACTGCCTCCGCCGTAAATATTTTCATCCACCAGTATCTCTGAGGGATCACCTGTCCAATTGGGCTGGTTACCAAAAAACGCCATATCATAAGAGAGGATTTCATAATCACGCTGCTTGTATACATGGCTTCCACCAAACTTAAATGTGGCAGTCTCTCCCAGTAATTTATACTCTTTACTAATGTTAACACGTCCTACCAAATTTGTTTCATCCATAGATCTCCAAAGCCTGCTTGGGTATCCCCCTGCTCCGGCGTTAAAAACGTAATTGGGATTAGGCTCCTGCCCACTCAGCGTATAAGTTACATTTCGTACATCAGGATCCTTCATTTCGGAAAGCGTTGGAGACAACCGCCAGTCAATTTCCCATTTCCCATCCTTAAAATAGTGGGTGCCATTTAACATTGCATTGGTAATACTTCGCTCACCGTATTCCAGATTATGCGAATCACCCAAATATCCTGATTGCCCGGGTGCACTTTCACTATTATTAATAAGAAAATTTGTAGCTTTTCGCTCACCGTTCTGTAAGTGCATACCAGTTAATTTATATTTGGATCTGGCAGTTTTAAAGGCGATACCCGCTAATCCTCCCAAAAGCACATTTTTTTCTGAAACTTTGCCATTCTGCGTATTTGCTCTTACTAACTCTGTTTGCCCAGGATCAGAAGGTACTTGATACTCACCAAAACTGTAATTATTGAAATGATTACTTGAATGTTTGTAAGTACCAGAAAATACATAGCCGAGCTTGTTCTCACTGCCCACATCAAATTGATTACCCAATGATAACCCCAAGGTATAGTCCATAGCATTGGTTGATTTTGTGGGTCCCAGTTTAGAATTAAAACTGTTTACAAAGTTGTACACCTGATCATCAGAAGCTCCGCTGATAGGAGTAGGAATATCATTCTGATTTTCTTTGGCAAGTTCAGGTAATGCCCGTGCCCCGCTGTCAAAACCCAAAAAATCAGTTTTACTTCCGCTGTTCGTCAAAAAATTGTTATTAAAATGCATTGCGGGATTATAATTAGTACTGGCCGAAACATTAAATATTGGTTTCTCGGGAAAATCAATCGTTTCGATATTTACAATACCCCCCGTAAAATCAGCTGGTAATTCTGCAGTGGCTGTTTTGTTAATTACCATATTTTGTATCAAACTGGTGGGAAAAATATCTACCTGCAGGCTGTTTTTTGTAGGATCTAAACTCGGGATTTCAACAGAATTCAGCATTGTTTTGGTATATCGGTCTCCTAACCCTCGTACATATACATATTTGCCACCCTGTATAGAAACACCTGTTACTTTTTTAAGGGCATCAGCAGCATCTGAAGCACCCGTTTGGGTAATTGTTTCAGAAGAAATTCCATCCAAGAAATTAGGTGAGTTTTTCTTCTTTGTCAGTAAAGCCGCTTCCGAAATGTTGATCGATTCGGCAGAGACAACAACTTCCTCCATATGTTCTGTCGCTGTCTGCAGTTGGATATTATCTACTACGGTTACTTCTCCCGGAGCAACGTCAATATCCCTTACCGTCATCGATTCATAGGAAATATAAGAAAGACGAAGATCGTACGTACCTGAGGGAACTTTTATATCAAACTTCCCATCCAGATCGGTACTTGCACCATTCGAGGTACCTTTAACAAGTATATTAACACCGACAAGCGGTTCTCCATCTGCAGCGTCGGTTACCGTTCCGCGAATAGTGCCTTGTTGAGCATATAACACACTGGTTATGCTAAGGCACATAATAATCAAAAATAATTGTTTAAAATTTTTCATGGGACTGATCACTAATAGTCGTTAAAAAATTGTGTGCTGTTATTAAAAAGAAGCTTGCCTTTGAATATCCAAAGGCAAGCTTTTGGAGTTTAGATACGTTTTTTATTCGAGTCCAATATCAGAAAGTGCATCAGATTGGCTAGCCCATGTCCAGCTAAACACGCTCACATCGGCACCAATAGAGGCCGAAGAAACATCTGCAACTTCGGTCACTTCACTCTGCAATCCAGAGGGAAAATAATCTGACTTGGTTAAGCCTGAAGGGATAACGGCTTCTATAGACGTAATTGCAAAACCGTTCGTGTTGGAAGCATAGTTTGAGTAATCACTAGAAATTGTATTATCAGCACTTCCACCACTCGTTGTTGCAAGTCCAAAGAATAGGATATTACTAACATTAACATTCGTATTTGCATCAACATCAATCATTTCGGAACCGTTATTTTCAACAAATGCTGATACATTTTGAATGGTATGAGCATTACCGCTTGGGTTGGAACCTTCTGGGCCATCCAGCTCCAAAGTAGAACCGCTGGGACTTAGCGTCACAACATTATCAACAGTTCCCTGCCAATCCTGATCGGTATCAAGAGCATCGTCACCGTTATTCCAAACCAAGACATTCGTAACGTCCACCGTACCGCCGAACCATTCAATGCCATCATCCTGGTTGGCTACAACTTCGATATTTTCTATTGTAGTACCGGTACCAACGCCACCAAGTGAGAGTCCATTAATCTCATTACCCTGACCAATGTTGGTTCCTCCGTGGCGAATGGTTACATACGTCAGAGAACCAGAACTGTCTCCAGCATCATTTCCACCATACAATCCGTTTTGATCTGTACTTGGAATACCTTCAATGGAAGCTGGGCTACTTGAAGCAGAAATAGGTGCATTGCCTAATACCAAAACACCGCCCCAAAGTCCACGTTGACTTGAATCTAAATTAGGACTGCTAAAGTTGCCGTTGTTCACCATATCGTGGGTGATCTCATCGGCTACTGAGGTAAATATTATCGGTGCATTTGCTGTACCGTTTGCATTAAGTGTAGCATCTCGTGCAACGAGCAATGCTGTTGCGTTCGTACCAGATCCGGCCTCTCCTTTTATGATGGCTCCGCCTTCAATTGTTAGTGTAGCTCCGCCTTCAACCGCGATTCGACCAGACAAGATATACGTTTTATCATCTTCCCAAGTTGTGTCGCTGGTAATATTATCAGTTACAGTAACTTCAGTCTGTTCATCTTTAACCGAAACCACTGCAGTAGCATTATTGCTCATTCCCTCTGTATCTGTGACTGTTACTTCAACGGATCCGGCCCCAGCTTGATTACCGGTGTAGTTTATAACAATATCTCCGCTTGTATCTCCTGAATTGGGCTCAGAAGAAATTGTTGCGTCACCATTGTTGGCGGTAACACTGGCTGATTCATACCCAGCATCAGCAGTAACACTGAATGTTAAGTCAACAGATTCTCCGGTCAACACCTTCTGTGCATCCGGTTCTGTTACGCTAGGTGCATTAGAACTGCTAGATGTAGAATCATCATTACAGGATATGAATAAAGTAAATATCAGCGCTAGGCTAATAGTATATTTTAGTATCTTCATAATTTATATGATGTGATTGTTTGGGTTATGGATTAATTGAGTAGTCGAACTTACAGGACGGGGATTAGCATTGAATAAAATCAGTGTTACCAAATCGTTATTTCGGATGAACAATACCAGATGAGCGAAACAGGAAATTCCAAGAGTACTATATGGAGGACGATATAATGGAAATTCCATTGAAATAAGATCTATTGGCTGTGCTGATTTTATCTTGCCTGTATTCTGACTAACACATCCAAGTATAACAGACCCATGTTGCAAGAATATTATGAGGTAATTATCCGTCTGTTACGCTAATTTTAAGCCAATGTTAAGAAGCGAAGGGAAATTCAAACATCGGTGTTTACCACCGATATTGTGATACAAATTCCATTATTTAAGAAAAGATATTACCTTAAAGCAAGCTCTATAAAGGTAAGACCAACTATACAGTCAACTATTATAAATTACTCTAAGGAATAGTAAAACTATTTACAAACAATACAGTCTCCTAATGAATACTCTTTTGCTACTAAAGGGACAAACTATCCTTCCTGATTTTGATCACTGTCAAAATTAACCACATCTCCCTCGACCTGCTGCATACACACGCCCTCCTCTTGTTCGGTAATTTTTCCTATAACTACAAAATCCTGAAATTCATCAGCTAATTTTTCTACACTTTCCTCTGGCAAAGTAAACATCAGCTCATAATCCTCACCACCATATAGTGCATACTTATCTACGTCTTCTTTCATCTCATCGGCTACGGTACGCGTATCCAGTGCAATCGGAAAGGCTGCCTGATAAACATAAGCACCCAGCTCAGAGGCATTGGCAATGTGCTTGAGTTCACTTACCAGTCCTTGCGTAACATCGATCATAGAAGTGGGACTGATCTTTAACTCACGAATTTGATTGATAAAGTCTTGACGCGCAACAGGAACCAATTGTCGTTTAACGACATATTCATAGTCGTCGAGATCAGGCTGGAAAGCAGTTTGCTCCTCCTGCTCTTCCCAGAATTCCTTTTCTCTCATTAAAATGCGCAGACCGGCAATGGCGCCTCCCAAGTCACCAGTTACACAAATTGCATCATCTTTGTTGGCTCCCCGGCGATAAATGATCTCATCCTCAGCTACAGATCCATAGCAGGTGATATCGATACTTAACGTCTGGTGAGAGGCTGTCAGATCTCCACCCACAATCTGGAATTCGTAATCTTCACCAGCAGCTCCAATGCCACGATAAATCTCTTGTAGCATATCCACTGACAGTTTGTTGGGAACAGCCATATTAACTAATACCACCTCAGGCGTACCGTTCATTGCATAAATGTCACTAACAGCAGCAGTGGCAATTTTATAACCTAAATGATGAAGCGGAACATAGGTAAGATCAAAGTTCACCCCTTCCATAAACGTTTCGGAACTGAGTAGTTTATATCCTTCTTTGTTTTCTATGACGGCAGCATCATCACCGTACCCTTCTGCTACAGATGAGTGGGTAAAGCTATTTTGCTCCATCAGCTCATCAATAAGTTCCGTACGACCAAGCGATTGTATAGTTCTAAAATTTTTGTCAGACATAGTAGTTTGATAATAAAAAAGGCAGGTACACAAAGTGTACTTGCCTTTTGAAAAAAATATTTAATTAACTGTAAACTAAGATTGTTCTTGCTTCGTAGAATAATTAATTCGAAGTGCGCCTGCTTCACGCAACTCCTCCTGAATATCGGTCACAATACCAAATTCAGCTTCATCATGTACACGAAGAGAAACAATTAGTTTAGGTTGTTCTTTAAGCTTGTCATACATGATATTGCGAACTGCTGCAACATCTTCTATGATTGAGTCATCAATCTGTATCTTTGTAGCCCCCAACTTAGTTCCTGATAACTTTTGCGGACCGACATAGATATAGCTGACAAGCCGTTTTTGTTCGATTTTTTCGATGTTTTGTGCCTGGGTATAATCAACTTTTACCTGTAAGGTAACTTCCCGAAGCACAGTTGTTACCATAAAGAAAATGAGTAACATGAAGATAATATCCGGCATTGCTGCCATCGGGATATCTTCTTTCGTTTTAGCAGATTTCTTTTCAAAATGTCCCATAATTGGATAAAGTTATTTGTTGGGCTCTGCGATTGAAATTTTCTTTGGATAAGCATTATCTACAGCCTTCTTTCTCTCACTGCCTTCCTTCAATTGTTCATAAGGTACGCCAAATTGAGATTGAGACTCTTGGTTCCGAAGCTCTTGGTAAGCTCCCATTACCTCATCAAGCATGTCAATATAGACATTATAAGGTGTTTTGCGATCCGTTTTTATGGATACAATAGCCTTATCCGGAGAAACTGACAAGTTCGGATCCTGTCCCCTGTTGGTAACAAAATCTTTTAAATTTTGCTTAACCTGAGTTACAGGCGTTGCCTCTGTTTCACCGGTTCCCATCAACACCTGACCCTGAGAATTAACCAGAATCTTCATCATATTACGAGTTTTAATGGGCGGTGGGTCTTGATCAGACTTTGGCGGCAGCTGTAATCCAATACCCGTATCAACGTCAATAGTTGTTACAAGCAGGAAGAAAATCAGCAATAGGAATGCAATATCTGCCATCCCTGCACCACCAATTTCCGGGTCTTCTCGTTCTTTATCACTTCCAAACATGGTTATTTCCTAAGAGTTATATATTAAATGTCCCGCGAAGACCGGTAAGCAGAATGATCAGAACCATTGCTGCCATCATAAACAACATTGTACCAATTGCAGCTTTTGTAACAGTACCGGCTATTGCAAAAGCAATACCGAAAACTACAAATGGAACAATCATTGTTACTATCTTTTTGATGTCTTGCTTGCCTTTCATGATGCTTCGAACACCGGAAACCAGCATTCCAATCACACCAAGGCCGATTAGTCCCAAACCGAGTCCTAACGCTAGTGATACAATCATAAGTAGAAAAAGTTATGAGTTAGTTATGAAATTTTATGATTCAACACCGACTGTTATGCTTCAGACTCGGAAGAAGAGGTATCGACTATTTGCTCACCTTTTTCAAGAGCAATAATAGAGTCAATAAGCGTAATAGAACTTTCTTCCATTTCAGAAATCAGGCGATCAATTTTCGAGACACAATAGTTGTAGCCGATCTGCAAAATAATACCTGCAAGTAGTCCAGCAGCAGTAGTCAAGAGTGCCACCTTAATACCACCCGCAACCAACGATGGTGAAATATCACCGGCTGCTTCAATGGCATCAAATGCCTGAATCATACCTACAACCGTACCGAGGAACCCAAGTAGTGGTGCAATGGCAATAAACAGCGAAAGCCAAACCAACCCACGCTCCAGAAAGCTCATTTCAATAGAACCGTAGGCTGAAATTGCCTTTTCTGCGGCTTCAACACCTTCATCTACCCGCATAAGTCCTGCTTGAAAAACAGAAGCAACAGGACCGCGTGTTTCAGCACACAGTTCTTTTGCAGCAGGTACGCCGCCTTCTTGCAGAGCTTCTTGCACGTCCACAATAAAATTGCGCGTGTCAATGTCAGCAAGGTTTAGTGTAATAATTCGTTCCAGAAAGATAGCCAGACCAAGAATCAAGGCCACAAGGACTGGCCACATAAAACCGCCCTCATTACCTTCATTAAATTTTTCAACGAGCACATTAAAAAATCCCGGGTCACCTGTAGCTTGTAACAGAAAGAGCGTTATTGTTGATGTCATACTATTATTCCGATTAGATTAATTGGTTATCTGTTAATAAGGGCTTACAAAGATGCAAAATGATAGATCATTTTATCTAAAATGTCAAAGACATACTAGCCTATTTTTTGCAAATATCAACCCTGTACATGTTTTTTAAATGTTAAAACTAATTGTTACCTGATGCTACTGTTGCAGTTACATCATTAAAATGTTGAAGACCCGCATCTAAAAATTGCTGAAATTCTTTTTTATCAGCATATCCAACAAGCTGTTCAAGTATCTCTTCATTTTCAGGATTTAAAATAACATACGTCGGCAAAGCCACCGTACCTGTTAACTTAAACTGAAATCGTTGGTTTGCAGGTCCCTCCGTTCCGTCATCCGTATATAAACGCACTTGCTGCATTTTTGCAAATCGTTTTTTTATAGATGGGAGTGGAAATACATTTGTTTCCATCGCCCGACAGTTTGTACACGTATAGCCTGTAAAGTCTATAAATACCGGCTTATTTTGTTTGATAGCTTTCTTTTTGGCTTCCTCAAAATTGCTCGACCACATTTCTGAATTAGCCATTTCATTGCCGGATGTTTGCTGCTGTGCGAAAGAACGCACAACACTAACATCCGTGGCTTGCTTGGGCGGCAACCACGCATCCCAAATACCCAGTGACGCCCCCATTAATCCGGGTATTAAATAAAAGCTAAACAACAAAAAAGGCATAGCCAGCATTAGCCGTCCCGTACCAATTTGGCGCGACTCTGACTCGTTACTGATACTGTAAACACCTAATAAATATAAACCTGCAAGCAAAAAGATGGCAATCCAGGTGGCAATCGCAAAAGGACGCGATATAATGCCCCACTCCCAAACAAGATCAACATTGGATAAAAACTTGATGGCAGCTGCAAGTTCAATAAACCCTAATAAAACTTTTACAATATTCATCCACGAACCGCTCTTTGGCAACGATTCTAACCAACGGGGGAATAATGCAAATGCCACAAATGGACTTGCAAATGCCGTTGCAAAGCCTGCCATCCCAATAATAGGATAAAACCATTCTCCACCGGTTGTTGCTGCCAACACACCCCCTACAAAAGGAGCTGTACATGAAAAAGAAACGGCACTGATAGTGAGCGCCATAAACAGAATGCCCACCGCTCCGGTACTTTCATTACTTTTTTGATTTAACCAGTTTGTAAGCTGGTGCGGTAACCGCAGATCAAAAGCACCAAGCAAACTCACCGCAAAAACAATGAGCACTAATGCTATAAATAAGTTGACCCACGGATTTGCAGCAAACTGATTAGCCCCCGAAGCCCCAATAAACACCGCCAGCAGTGCTCCCAAAATGGTAAATGTAATTACGATTGCTGCACCAAAACCAAGAGCTTGTCCAATCGCCTTACGACCTTGCCCCTCCTTTTCTTTAGAAAAAAACGAAACAGTAAGCGGAATCATAGGAAATACGCAGGGTGTCAACAGTGCCGCAAAGCCTGCAGTAAGAGCAATCCATAAAAAAGAAAAAATCCCTTGCCCACCTACATTGCTTGTTTTAACAGAGCTATTATCGGTAGCATCCTTGTTTTTAAAGGAACCAGAAGTATCCTTAGAGGTATTGCTATTTGCAGATTCCACCCCCCCAAATTTCTGATAAGGCATATCGGCCACACCGCTAACATTCACCGAGTGCGTGATAGACTTTGTTTGAGGAGGGAGACACTTTTCGTCATCGCAAACCTGATATAGTACTTCCAGGTCAACTTCAGCAGAACCTGAAACATTTTTCCGGAATGCAATGGGAATTGTAAATGTAGCTTCACCTGTATGCCAACCCAGCTCCACATTAAAATTGGGGTCCATCTCTATGGCCGGCTCCGATTCGGTAGGATTTCCGGCAATTGCCATTTTATCGCTGACCGATGAAAACTTGGTAGGATAAGGTCCGGCATCAGGATCATTGGCAATAGAATACAGGTGCCATTTCCCATTAATGTTAGCCTCAATGGTAATATCAAAAACCTCACCGGCAGCTACTTGTTCAGGAGCCTCTATTACAGAATACGAAACCGGATCCATCATCTGACCCTGAACAAAAAATGGGGATAACACCATTACGGCGATCCCCACAAAAAATTTGAGTGTCGATATTTTCATTACTGGATAATTACATTAAACGCTTCGGGCTTATTGCTTCACCACCCAAACCTTGATCTCTGCTTTGATTTCACTAATCAAGTTTACGGTTGCCGTATATTCACCCAGTGTCTTGATGTCTTTATCCAGAGATATCTTACGTTTGTCAATATTGATATCGCGTTCAGCTAGTGCGTCAGCGATATCCTGATTCGTTACTGAACCGTGAATACGCTCATCTTCGCCAACAGCTACTGGTATGGTAACAGATGTTGTTTCCAGGCGTTCGGCCATATCCTGAGCCCTTTCGACGGTAAGCTCGGCACGACGTTCTGCCTTCTCTTTCATCCGCTCAACACGTTTTAATGCACCGTCGGTGGCCATCATAGCCTTGCCTTGGGGAATTAAATAATTCCGGCCGTATCCGGCTTTAACTTCAACGATGTCGCCGGCATCACCCAGCTTGTTAACATCTTCTCTTAAAATTAACTTCATGTATTTGTTAGCCATGGGAATATAAAATCTTTTTTATCGAAGGTTATCTGCTACATATGGGATTAAACCAAGAAATCGTGCACGCTTAATCGCCGTTGTCAATTGACGCTGGTACTTAGCGCTTGTTCCTGTCACGCGGCGGGGAAGAATTTTTCCCTGATCATTGGTAAACCGCTGTAGCAAATCAGTGTCCTTATAATCAATGTACTCAATGCCAGCTTTGGTAAACTTGCATTCTCGTTTCTTTATGTGACCCTTTTTCGGGTGTGATGGATTCTTAATCATAATAACAAAAGGTTGTATTTAAAGAGATGGATTAATCTTCGTCTTCTTCCTCTTCCTCATTGTGCTCTTCAACAAAGACAGGGGGGACAGCATTTTTACGCTGAAGTTCACGGTGACGCATCATTTTCGCATCGTACCGAAGCGTCAGATACCGCATGATTTCATCATCAATGCGAAGTGCGCGCTCCAGTTTTTCGATGAGTTCTCCAGGAGCTGTAAAGTAAGCATTTACGTAATATCCGCTCGTTTTGCCTTCCATTTCATGCTCAATCTTGCGAATACCCCATTGATCAACCTCGTCAATTTCACCGTCATTATCCTTGATAATACCGGTAAACTTCTCAACAATCTCGTCGTACTCATCATCTTCGAGTACGGGATTTATGATATACGTTATTTCGTAATAATTTTTACTCATGTAGATATGTTTCCTTTGGTTGTTCCTTCATTGAAACAGCCGACATAGTGACTTTCACTCGTCAGCAGGCACGCAAAGATAGCTTTTTTTGTAGTTAATTACAATCTAGTCAGTCAATAAAATTTGATAATCTTAACAACGCTGAACCTAACCAACAGATTCTCTTTCTCCTCTGCTGCTAAGGAAAATAAGATCTAACCCTACTACTGTTAGCTTCTACTGAGAGGATAATAATTCCCAATCCTTAGGACAGCAGTACAGTTTAACAAAACACCAAGAACAAACATCAAATGAAACTGTAATACCCCGCCAGGATTCAAAATACTGACAGGTCTGATGCATAATAAAACCCGCAGTGGCTGGGAGGCCACTGCAGGAAAATATTATTATTACGGCAATAAGAGTTCGCCGTCGGTTAATATCGGGTGATTACTCCACCGGGCTCCAGTAGGGAGTATTGTCGGCGGCGCTGTGGTCCGTCAGCTTAACGGAGGTGTCGCTGCCGTCGGCATTGGTTTTATACACTTCATAATTACCATCGCGCGTGGAGTAAAAGGCCAGTTCACTGCCATCGGGCGACCAGCTGGGCAAACCATCCGACGCCGGATCGTTAGTCAGCTGCTGCACGTCGTTGCCGTCGGCATTCATGGTGTGGATCTCCAGGTTCCCCGAACGGTCGCTGGTAAAGGCAATGGTGCTGCCATCCGGCGACCAGCGGGGCGTAGCATTATAATCGGTGTCGCTGGTGATCTGCTGGTGGTCGCTGCCATCAGGATTCATGCTGTAAATCTCAAAATCTCCGTCGGTCTTGCTGGCATAAACAATCTTAGACCCGTCCGGGGACCAGTGCGGAGATTCATCACCAGCGCTGTTGTTGGTCAGCCGCTGCTCGCCGCTGCCGTCGGCTCCGATCGTATAAATTTCTAGATTCCCACTACGTTCGTCCACAAAAGCCAGGCTGCTGCCGTCTGGGGACCAGCTGCTCGCCCCTCCGAGCAGGGACACTTTCGCTCCCGCGGCCGTCAGCTGCTGGACGTTCGAACCGTCAGCATCCATCACATACAGGTGCGTCGTAGAACCGCCACGGTTACTGACAAAAGCAATCTTGGTGCCATTAGGAGAAATCGGACCGGCAAAGTCAGCGGCGGTGTTGTCGGTTTGTTTTGTCGGTGTCGAGCCGTCGGTATTCATCAGGAATACTTCCTGGTCTCCGTCGCGGTCGCTGGTAAAAGCAATCTTGCCATCAGCTGCGGCCTGGCACTCCACGTCAAAGGAGGTGGAGGTGGTATCCCCGGCGGTAATGGTTACCGTTTGGGAGTTGCTCCCGTTTTTTACCGCACAGTTGCCGGCCATGCCGGACAATTCGGTATTCACATCCCCTTCGGAGAGACCCGCTAGGATTACGGTGCCCGACGAAGATACGCTCTTGCTGGTGCCACCGGCGCTGACGGTGTAGCCGTCGCCGTCAATGTCATCACCGGTGCTGCTGGTGGTCACTTCCACCGCCCCGGTGGTGGGTTCGTCATTGTTGTTGGGATTGGTCGGGCCGTGGCCGTCATCACCGCCGCAAGAAAAAATAAATAAGATTGAAAGAATTAGAATTGATAATTGTAATAATCGTTTCATAGTCAATAAGAGTCTGGGTCAAAGTTAACTGTTGTGATCTGTTGTCATCACAGGTCCTTATACACATTGGCGGCGGGGGTACCCCTAAGGGAATTACCTGCCCAACAAAGCCAACGAAATACTACTTCTACATTGCAACATGCGTGTTGGCCAGCAAACATAGGACAAATTAATTTCATCATAACCCCCGGCAGGTCTGATCCATAATAAAACCCGCAGCAGCTGTGACGCCACTGCGGGTAAGAGTATGATACAACAATATTCGCTGTCGGTAGGATTTTCATCGTCGCATAATTGTCGGTATTCGGTGAAAATATTGCTCGTACCTAATATCATACGTACCAATAGACTAACCGATTTATCGGTGACAAATAAGAAGGAAAGGTACTTTAATCTTTTAGAACTGCCACACACTAGTTCCAGCCCCAAATATCACTAGTTATTGACCCAGTAGAACTCTGTCAACAGAAAATGTAAGATTAGCTACACTAGAGGGTAATCTATAACATGAATTATGTCAGGTCGGGGTGAATTAAATCCAACTAGATCTAAACGATCATAAGCTATCCCATCAAACTGGGAGAAATCGTTTACAAGATATCAATAGGAAAAGGTACAGTCGTTTCAAAGAGGTTGCGATCGTTCAAGATGATAAAATTGGTGTAAAACATTATCCGCCCAGCAACGCAATCCAATCACTGGCATAATATGAGGAAAGTAAATTGTGCAGGTCACCGAATGCTACTCCAAAATAAATTGTCATTGCAGCCAATACAATTAATGTAGAACGAAGTAACCACCCTGATTTAACCAGCGGAACGTCTTTATGCGGATCTCGAAAATACATGTACACCATGGGACGTAAGTAGTAATACACGCTGGCAGCACTGGCCAATACACCGACAATAGCAATAGTTAGGTATCCGGCATTAATAGCAGCGGCAAACACCATGTACTTTCCAATAAATCCAACAAAAGGGGGAATACCTGCCAGTGAAAATAGGAAAAAAGACAACATAACTCCCATCAAGGGGCGCTTAAAGCCCAACCCTGCATAATTGTTGACGTCAGTAAAATCAAGTCCCTGTTGGCGTTCGTAATAAGCAACTACGCCAAATGCTCCCACATTCATAATAGAATAAGCAAACAGGTAAAACAGCATAGCAGTATATCCTTCGGGCGTTCCAGCCGCTAAACCAACGAGTAAGTAACCGGCATGTGCAATGCTGGAGTAAGCCAGCATCCGTTTGATGTTATCCTGCACCAACGCTATCAGATTACCCAAAATCATAGTAATGACGGCTACCACCTCAATCACTTCCGACCAGTTAGCCGTGGAATCGGGAATCATCTTGGATACCACAATAATAAGTGCAATAAATGAAGCCGATTTTGATGCCGTAGCCATGTAGGCCGTCAGCGTTGTGGGGGTACCTTGATATACATCGGGCGTCCACATGTGAAAGGGAACAGCCGAAATTTTGAAGAAAAAACCGATAAGCAAGAGCCCAGCTCCAGCTATGAACAACAGGTTAGAGCTCGCAGCTTCAGCTATCGCAGGCAGTGAAAGTGTCCCCGTGGCGCCGTAAAGCAATGCCATCCCGTAAAGCAAAAAGCCGGTAGAAAAAGCGCCTAAAAGAAAATATTTAAGTGATGCCTCTGCCCCAGTCTTACGTCCTTTAAAAACACCGGCTAGCACATACAGACAAATAGACATTGTTTCGATTCCAATGAAAATCATAATCAAATTATTTGCACTGGCCAGCCCCAGCATGCCGGCCGTAGCACAAAGTATCATGGCGTATATCTCACCGTAATCATGATCAATGGCACTCAGATATTCGCGCGATATTAACACACAAAAGAGTGAGCCAAACAGCACTATAGCATTCCCGAAAGCAGTTACACCACCATAGGTAATCATCCCGGAAAATGCTGTTCCCGCTGTGCCAAACATATCCATAATGGAAAGAGTCAGCGCCGCAGTAAGCGAAACGACTGTCAGTCCATAAATAGCACCATGGTCATCTTTGTACGAATCGATAACGATGGCAATGAGTCCGGCAAGACCTGTAATGATGCCGGGTAAAAACGCGGTGATATCGTGTAAATAATTCATACTGCTGATTAGTTATACAGTGACTCGATGGTATTTGCGAGCTTAATATCTTTTTCGGTAACCTTCCCGCCGGCATCATGAGTACTCAGCGAAATGTTGACCGTATTATATACATTAAAAATTTCTGGGTGATGCACCTGCTCTTCCGCTTCAAATGCAATGCGATTGATAAAAGCCATGGCGTCCCGAAAATTATCAAAATTAAACTCTTTGCTCAGCTTGTCATTCTCGTGTGTCCAGCTAGGAAGGCTATTTAGTTCTTTTACAATCTGATCGTCGGATAGTGGTTCAGCCATTGTACTATTTTGTTTTTGTTTTGGATGCTAGTTCATCGGTAACATCATATAATGATGAGGCCCACTGTGGAAGTTCCTGCTGATTAGCCGAACGTTTAATGGCCATACGCTTTTCGTTGGATGATTCAAGAAGCTCCTGCACTTGTGCCTCAGAGTACTGCGTAAAGTCAACAGGACGGATACCAATCCATACCATAAAGATAACCAGTGGTACCAATAGTCCAATTTCGCGAGCATTTAAATCCACCAGCTCCTCATTTTCTTCGTGCTTTAAGGGACCAAACATTACGCGTTGATACATCCACAGCATATAAACGGCAGCCAGAATTACGCCCAACGCTGCCAATACTACAAATACATTTTGTGGTAACACTGCGGAGTTAAAAGTACCATTCAGAATCAAGAACTCACCAATAAAACCGTTCAATCCGGGCAGGCCAATAGAAGCCAGGGTAGCAATCATAAACATTACGGCAAAAACCGGTACCACTTTAGCAATGCCTCCGTAGTCTTCGATGTCACGCGTGTGAGTACGGTCATAAATCATCCCTACAATCAAAAAGAGAGCACCTGTAGAAAGCCCGTGATTAATCATCTGGATAAGCGCTCCCTGCACGGCAATGGTGTTAAAAGCAAACAAGCCGAGTACTACAAACCCAAGGTGACTGACAGAAGAGTAGGCCACTAATTTTTTTACGTCTTTCTGTACCATTGCTACTAATGCACCGTAGATTATGCCCACAACAGCCAACGTGGCCATATAGGGTGCAAAAGTTGTAAATGCATTAGGAAATAACGGCAGGCAAATGCGAAGCAGTCCATAGGTTCCCATCTTCAGCATAATAGCGGCCAGTACCACCGAACCTGCTGTAGGGGCTTCGGTATGAGCATACGGCAACCAAGTATGAAATGGAAATAGCGGCACCTTAATACAAAAGGCTAACGAAAATGCCAGAAATAAATAGGTTTGCTCAACTAATCCAATGTAATAGCCGTTACCGGAAAGGAAGCGCCAGTCCGTGGTAAATCCATATCCTTCGATGGCAGCTCCAGCGTCATATCCTACATAGATGAGCCCAACCAGCATAATCAACGATCCTACCAGCGTATATACAAAAAACTTGATCGTGGCGTGAATTCGATTCTTGCCCCCCCAAATTCCAATCAGGAAGTACATGGGAATCAACGAAAGCTCAAAGAAAACATAGAACACAATCAGATCCAGTGAGGCAAAAACGCCCATCGATGCCGTTTGCAAAAGCAACAACATGGCATAGTATCCCATCAAGTGTTTTTTAACCGAATCCCAAGATGAGAGAATAACAATGGGTCCCATCAGCGTTGTGAGCATAAACAGCAGCAGGCTTAATCCATCCAGTCCCAACAAATATTTAATATCCAGACCGGTCATAATAGGATTACCTTCGGTCAGATATTGGGCTGTTGCCGAGTTTGCAATATCAAAATTGAATAGTAGCGGCAGCGACAGCAAAAAGGTTGCGGAAGTTGTGAGCAGGCTTATCCATTTGGTGGCCTTATCATTGCGGATTGCCAGTATTGCGGCAATTCCGACAATCGGTAAATAAATACAGACGTTTAAGAGTAACTCCATTATTAGTTCTTTTTTACAGGATCAACATGCTTAGTATGAGGATAACGCCGAGAATAAATGCCAGAGCATAGCTACTGGTAACCCCCGTCTGGGTATAACGGAATACACTGCCAAACAGCCGCACTACCCCGCCAACCGTATTAACGACACCATCCACAATTTTCATATCAAATTTGGCTAATCCTTTGTCAGACATTCGAACAATAGGATCTACCACAACTCCTTCGTACAATTCATCGAGGTTGTATTTTTCTTTCCAAGTTTGATACAAACCTCCAAACCAATCGGAAAGCTTAGCGTCTGACGATTCGGTGGCTCCACTGCCGTACATGCGATAGGCACTATATACCCCGGCCACGGCAATAACGATGGAAATTCCCATCAGCATCCACTCGGTGGCGTGCGAAAGTGTAAGTCCAAAGTCGGCAGTAACGTTATGCAGCCAGTTATGCAGGAGGTTAATATGTTCTTCGTGGTGTGTAAAAGTAGCCAGTAAAAAGTTGGGGACACCCAGAAACCCACCAACTACCGATAAGCCACCTAATGTCCAAAGCGGTATGGTCATCGTCTTGGGACTCTCATGCAGAAATTTCTCTCCGCCGGCTGCTTCGCTAATCTTTTCAGGCAGCTTAAATTCTCCGTTAAAGGTTCCGAATGTGAGACGGAACATGTAAAAAGCCGTCAAGAACGCCGTGATGATGCCTATCCCCCAAAGTATCAGGTAAAGCGAACCAGCAAATTCACCAAATCCGGCGTTAAACGTAAAAGCTAAAATTTCATCCTTCGAGAAGAATCCAGCCAGCGGCGGAATGCCGGCAATGGCTATGGTCGCAAGCAAAAACGTTTTATAAGTCGAAGGCATATATTCTTTGAGCCCACCCATGAACCGCATGTCCTGCGGGTCGAAATGTACATCTTTACCCTCATTATGCAGGCCATGCTCTACATGCTCCATAGCATGAATTACAGAACCGGATCCCAAAAAGAGACAAGCTTTGAAAAATGCGTGTGTCACCACGTGGAACATGGCAGCCGTAAAAGCTCCAGATCCAAGTGCCAAAAACATATACCCCAATTGCGAAACGGTTGAGTACGCCAGTACACGTTTAATATCATTTTGGGTGATGGCAATAGTTGCCGCTACAAAAGCAGTCAACGCACCGATAACAGCAATAATCATCATAACCTCAGGCGCCATTACAAACATTTCGGACATCCGAGAGATTAAATAAATTCCTGAGGTTACCATCGTTGCAGCGTGAATAAGTGCCGAAACGGAAGTCGGACCGGCCATCGCATCAGGCAGCCACACAAAAAGCGGAATTTGCGCACTCTTACCGGTAGCCCCAATAAACATCAGCAGGCCAATCCAAAATTTGCCGTCCGCAGGAATAGCGTCAAGATTACCAAGCACCATATCAAAATCGAGACTGCCCACGTATTGGAAGGTCAAGAACATGGCAACGAGAAAAGCAAAATCTCCTACCCTGTTATACCAAAAGGCTTTACTGCCGGCAGCAGCGTTGGCCATGTCTTCGTACCAAAAGCCAATGAGTAAATATGAACAAAGGCCAACTCCCTCCCAGCCTAAGAAAAGCAACAGCAAATTATCAGCCATCACTAAGTTGAGCATCGCAAAAATAAAGAGATTCAGAAAAGCAAAAAACTTCCAATAACCCTCATCACCCCACATGTAACCAATGGAATACAAATGGATCAAAAACCCAACACCTGTTACAACCAACATCATCACAATTGAAAGCTGGTCGAGCTGGTAGGCAATATCTACGCTAAATGACCCGACTTCAATCCATGTGAAAAGCTCCGCAAAGACGGGTGCAGCTCCTTGCCCCATATTCAGAAAAAAGTAAACGGCGATGGCAAAGGGAATAAAAACAGCCAGATTTGCTATGGTACCAATAAGGGTCTTCTTTTCGCGAAAGGAGTCGGAAGACAGACCAATAAGGCCATTAATAAGAAATCCCAGCAGCGGGAAGAGTATAACCAGCGTTGTAAGCGTTGTAGCAGATTCCATTAACTATGATCTTTCAAGGTTTGTATCCTCATACATTTTAGGTCCAAATGCGTAGCCAATAACCCAACTTTTAAGGGTAAAATCACAAGTGGCAAAGATACAAAAAAGTGAGTGAAGGTAAAGAGTTTATTGCTGTTTAGACCCGTTATATGATCAAGGGAATATCTCTTACACGAGATGCTTTTATGTATCCAATTAACTTTTGATAACATCCAATTTCTACCAACGAAGCAAGTTAATATTACTGATGTCCACCGAAAGGTTATTGCGAAAAATGGCAATAATAATTGCCAGCCCTACTACGGCCTCAGCTGCCGCAATAGCAAGCGAAAAGAACACTAAAATCTGTCCGTCAATATTGCCGTAGTGACTGCTGAAAGAAACCAACGATAAATTAACGGCATTCAACATCAGTTCTACGCACATAAAAATCACAATGGCATTCTTGCGAATTAAGACACCAACAATACCAATACAAAACAATAGCGCACTCAGCGCCAAAAACCAGTCAATACCAATCATTTATTGTCCTCAGTTCTAACTTTGTGTTGTGCTATCATCAGAGCTCCGTTCATGGCGGCAGTCAAAAGCATAGCTATTATATGAAATGGAAGCAGGTACTTTGTATAGAGCACATCCCCTACTGCTTCTACCGTTCCCACTTCGGCCATTTTGGATGATATCATAGGTAATGTATCTGAAAAACTGCCAATACTGTACAGGATTTGAGCAAATACGCTAACGCCCAGTAAAAAAGCAACAAAATATTTTAACCGCAGCTTGTTAAACAAGCTTTGTTCTTCATCTACGTTCAATAACATAATGACAAACAAGAACAGTACCATAATGGCGCCAGCATATACCAAAATCTGAATGACAGCCAGAAACTGTGCCTGCAGCAATAGAAATAAACCTGCTAGTGACATCATATTAAAAACCAGAAAGAGTGCACTGTTGACGGTATTTTTACTTATCACCATCATCAGCGCGGAAGCAACTGCCAAAACAGCCAGAAAAATAAAGGAATACGTAATCATAAATATCTAATTATTTAGTGGCTTCAAAGGTAGATAAATTTGCCAACCTCATCAACACAAATCCGGATTTCAGCTTATATTTTTTAATCTTTAAAAGAGTAATCCTAGACTGTCAGGAATTGAGTAATAACAAAAAATTCGGTAATACTTATTACTTGTTATCCATTCATCTTATAAAAATTGTAGGAACTTCTGGCTAAAAATATCCCATCACCAAAAATAAATTAATCCCACTATACCTACCGCCCAACAGTACCAAGAAAAGGGGTGGATACCTTTTTTACTTAGTAAAATAATAAGATACTTGAGCGCAAAATATCCGGAAATAAATGACGTCACAAATCCAACGATAAGAACCAGCAATGCATCGAAAGAAACCCCCAGTTCTATCATCTCAAAAATTTTGAGTAGCATGGCCCCGCCAATGACAGGTATTACCATCAGAAAAGAAAAATTAGCTACCTTCTTCCTTTTAATTCCCAAGTACAACCCTAACGAAATAGTCGAGCCCGATCGGCTGATGCCGGGCAAAATAGCAAAGGCTTGAGCCAATCCAATACCAAATGCACTGCCAGCCGTAACATCTTTAGTAAATTGATCTCTAAAACGGGTAGCAAATAAAATGGTGCCGGTCACCAACAGCATAGCCGAAACGGTAACCGGATCATTAAATATATTGGTGATCACCTCTTCGAGCGTTAATCCCACGATCATGGCGGGGAGCATACTCAGTAAAATAAAGCCGGTGAGCTTGATGTTACTGTCTGTAGATATTTTATTAGAGAATTCAGCTGGATTTGCTACGAGTTGCCACAACGAAGACAGGATATCGGCAATATGGCGCCTGTAGTAAATGATAATACTGCAGAGGGTTCCAAAATGCACTACTACTTCGAAAGTAATGCTTTTATCCAGTTTGGTACCCAACAATTGTTCTGCTAATACCAGATGACCTGAACTGCTGATGGGCAAAAATTCAGTTAATCCCTGAATAAGTCCCAATAAAAAAGAATCTATGATTTCCATTTATTACCTTTAGACATTTATATTTCTGCGCAGGAAAATAGTTATTACATAATTGAATTCTAAATCAACCATTTAAGTTTGCCATGGATACATCCGTAGATATGGAAAAGCTGGGCCAGAAAATTGAAAAGTCCAGTGCATTTATTGAAGACATTTACACTGAGCTCGACAAAGTTATTGTTGGCCAGCAATATATGATTGATCGGCTGCTTATCGGGCTGCTTGCCGATGGACACGTACTGCTTGAAGGAGTGCCCGGGCTAGCGAAAACACTCACTATTTCTTCACTAGCTAAAGTTATTAATACTGATTTTCAACGCCTGCAGTTTACACCGGATCTGCTGCCTGCTGATCTGATTGGTACACTTATTTACAATCAAAAGGAGGCCGAATTTACTGTTAAAAAAGGACCTATTTTTGCGAACATTATTTTGGCTGATGAGATCAACCGATCCCCTGCCAAAGTTCAAAGTGCCTTGCTCGAGGCTATGCAGGAACAGCAAGTAACCATTGGCGAAAACACCTATGAGCTCGAAGATCCTTTTCTTGCTCTTGCCACTCAAAATCCGGTAGAACAAGAGGGAACCTATCCCCTGCCCGAAGCACAGGTTGACCGATTTATGATGAAAATAAACATTGATTATCCTACCGAGGATGAAGAGTTAGAAATTATGCGCAAAAATGCGCGCACCGGCGAAAAGCAAGTTCTGGAACCAGTCGTTGATGCTGATAAAGTGCTGGAGGCCCGTAAGGTTATTAATGAAATTTACGTAGATGAAAAAGTTGAAAAATATATTATCAACCTGATCTTTGCTACGCGGGATCCCCAAAAATACGGGCTCGATGACCTTGCTGAACTCATCAATTTTGGAGCATCTCCCCGTGCCTCTATTAATCTTAACCTCGCGGCCCGTGCACATGCCTTCATGGAACATCGTGCTTATGTTACGCCCGAAGATATTCGCACTGTGGCTATGGATGTACTGCGCCATCGCATTATTCCTACTTTCGAGGCTGAAGCTGAAAACATCAGCTCTGAAAACCTGGTCGAAAAGGTGATGAGCAAAATTCAGGTGCCGTAATTCCTGATATAGCTTCTATTAGAATCCTTTGCAAAACCATATGATCTGAAATTGTCATCGCGGACCCACGTTTTTTGGGCATGGTGATCCCCAATATTGTGGGGATTCCACATCTCGCTCATTCCATCTCCTCCATTCGCAATGACACAACGTTTTGCCAAGCCCTCCATTATCTATGGTATCATAGTACGTGCCATCCGGCACGAGGTCAAAACTGCTTCCCTTAAAGAAATTGACACCAAATAAAAAAGGCTCAGAGAGTAATTCTCTGAGCCTTTATAATTATTTATCTAAGCAGTCCGTTATTCTTCCTGATCGTCTGCCTCAGTTTCTTCTGCCTCTGAAGCTTCGGAAGAAGCGTCGCCTTCCTGTTCTTCATCTTCGGCCTTTTCACGAAACTTTTTGACTGCTTCTGCTTTCTGTTTCTCAGCCATCTCTTGTTTCAGATCAGCTAAGCCCGACATTTCACCAAGCGTTGGAGTACCTGTTTTGGTAGAAGAACCGGATTTTTGAGTATCCCGTTCTTTCTTAGGCTTAGACTCGGATTCAGACTTTTCCACATCTTCTTCGAACTGGCTGAGGGTAATATTTTTATCAGTTTCATCCAGTTCAATGACAAATGCTTCAACGCTGTCACCTTCCTCATACTCTTCAGCAGGCTCACCGTCGATTTCAGCCTTATCGGCTGGCAAAAATCCTTCCAGACCATGAGGCAATGAAACAAAGGCTCCTTTTTCGGTTGTTTTGGTAATCTCACCTTCAACCTCATTGGTACCTCCGTATTCCTCGGCAAGAGCTTCCCAAGGATTTTCCTCAATCTGCTTGTGACCAAGCGTTATGCGGCGGTTTTCAAAGTCGATAGCCAGAATGATGACTTCGATTTCTTCACCCTTGTCAATAACCTCATTTGGATGATTAATTTTTTCCGTCCAGCTGAGATCAGAAATATGGATGAGTCCGTCAATACCAGGTTCGAGTTCAACAAAGACTCCAAAGTTAGTGAGATTTCGAACCGTACCTTTATGCTTGGATCCAACAGGATAGCGACTGTCAATGTCTTCCCATGGATCTTTATCAAGCTGCTTAACACCAAGTGATATCTTCTTTTCAGGCTCATTAACATTAAGCACTACACAGTCAATAATGTCATCCTTGTCAACCAACTGCGACGGATGCTTAATGTGCTGTGTCCATGACATCTCGCTGATGTGAATCAATCCTTCAACGCCTTTTTCAAGCTCGATAAAGGCACCATAATCAGCAATAGAGACGACACGACCCTGTACCTGAATATTTTCAGGGTATTTGAGATCAATTTCATCCCAAGGATGTGGCTGCAGTTGTTTGAGGCCCAGTGAAACACGCTTGGACTCTTCGTCAAAGTCAATAACTGCAACATTAAGACGCTGATCAAGCGAAACAATTTCTTCCGGATGATCAACACGTCCCCACGAAAGATCTGTGATGTGTAAGAGACCGTCCACGCCTCCAAGGTCGATGAATACACCGAAATCGGTAATATTTTTGACAACACCCTCGAGCACTTGTCCTTCTTCAATTGTGGACAGAATTTCTTCGCGCTGTTCTTCCAGATCAGACTCAATAAGTGCACGGTGCGAGACCACTACGTTCTCGGCCGACATATTCAGTTTCACAACCTGAAATTCCATCGTCTTTCCGACATACGCATCAAAGTCGCGTACCGGGCGAACATCAATCTGAGATCCGGGCAAGAAGGCATCAATACCCATAATATCGGCGACCATACCTCCTTTGATACGGCGCTTGATATATCCTTCAATAACTTCGCCGGTTTCTGCAGCTCGTTCAATAGTCTCCCACGCATGCAAGATATCAGCCTTACGACGCGAAAGGATAAGCTGCCCTTCTTCATCTTCAACCTGATCAAGGAATACATCAACCTCATCACCAGGCTGCAAGTTCTCTACAACTTCATCGGGAAATTCATTA
This sequence comes from Fodinibius salinus, assembly GCF_008124865.1. Taxonomy (NCBI): domain Bacteria; kingdom Pseudomonadati; phylum Balneolota; class Balneolia; order Balneolales; family Balneolaceae; genus Fodinibius; species Fodinibius salinus. The sequence goes on from NZ_VNHY01000001.1 coordinate 982,211, forward strand.
GCCTGTATAATGCCTTCGGATTTGAAGCCAATATCGACAACTACGTAATCATTATTAGCAGAGGCAACACGTCCGGTTACAATTTCCTTCTCTTCAATTTCATTGAGCGTGTTCTCATACATTCCGGCAAGCTCATGAAACTCTTCATCAGTATAATCTTCTGATTCAGCCTGCAGCTGGTCGTATGTGAAGGTTTCATCGCTTTCTACATCGCCGGAAAAAGTAACAATTTCTTCTGGTTCCGGAGCTGTTTCTTCTTCGATTTCAGCTTGTTCCTCTTCTACCTGTTCTTCTTTGGTAGTAGATTCAGCTGTAGTTTCTTCTTGAGACTCTTCAGTAACCGCAGTCTCTTCTTCGGTTTCGTTGTTTTGTTCTTGTTTTGATTCGTCTGTCATTATCTATGTTAGTTAAAATTACCGCATCCCAAAATTACAGGATGGGATTAGTGTTAGGATTAGTGATACAAATTAAAAATCAATTTAAAAGCTGTTCATTAATAGTTAAACAAATTCGATCAACCTGTTGTTCAAATGTCAAGTCAGTAGTATCAATTGATAGCGCATCTTTTGATTGTATCAATGGATCTTTATCTCGGCTTGTATCCTGCCGGTCACGTTCAGCAATATTCAATTTTACTTCTCGGTATGTAAGACCGGGATTATCTTTCTTAAGCTCATTATATCTCCTACGAGCCCGCTCGGATAAATCAGCATCCATATAAAACTTTAGCTTCGCATCGGGAAATACTGCTGTTCCCAAATCCCGACCTTCGGCAATATAAATACCGTCAGTAACGGCATCGCGCATTAACTCATTCACAAAAGTGCGGACTTTCGGCATCGCCGCAACCTTACTCACAAGATTAGCGACTTCGGGCGTCCGTATTTGGTCAGTCACCGAAGCGCCATCAATACATACATGAAACTGGCTATCAATGTAATAAAACGTAATCTTTTTCTGATCCAATAAACGAAAGAACGTTTCCGAATCCCGATTCGCTTCTAAATAAATAAGCGTTACAGCTCTATATAATGCCCCTGAATCGAGATACTCAATTTGTAATTTATCGGCTACGGCCTTGGCAGTTGTACTCTTTCCCGATCCGGCCGGCCCATCAATCACTATTATCATAATCGAAAGTCCCCTAATTTACCGTTATTTTTATAATTTTTCAATCATTGCTTGTTTAACAATTCCAGAAATTTTAACTTTGGGGCCATTCTGAAATAAGGAAGCAGATGATACAAAATAATTTGAAGAACTGATAAGAAAGATTACCAACTTATGCCACAACACAAATCAGCAGTTAAGCGAGTACGACAAAACGAAAAACGTCGGCAAAGAAACCAGAGCCAACGGTCAAAAATGAAAACGCTGGTTAAGAAAGCCATGGAAACAACTGATAAAGAAGAAGCTGAAGAAGCGGTAAAAGAAGCTACTTCTTATCTCGATAAGATGGCATCAAAAGATCTTATTCACGAGAACTTTGCTGCTCGCAAAAAGGCAAAACTCGATAAGCACCTACACAACCTGTAACTGTAGTTTCTAAAACCCTTGGCTAAACCGACCGATAAAGCACTTCTGGTTATCTTGGATGGTTTCGGTTTGGCTAAGAATAAGGATGTGAGTGCCATCGACCGTGCTCATACTCCATTTATTGATTCTCTTTTCTCTAACTATCCCCACTCTGCCCTATCGGCAAGCGGACGAGATGTGGGGTTACCCGATGGCCAGTTCGGGAATTCAGAAGTTGGGCATCTTAATATTGGTGCAGGGCGCATTGTTCCCCAAGAGTTAACACGCATTAATGATGCCATTGAGGATGGCCGCTTCTTTGAAAACGAGGCACTCTCTGCTGCTTTTGACAAAGCTAAACAGCACGGTCGCATCCATCTTATGGGTTTGTTTTCTGACGGTGGCGTGCACAGCCATAATAATCATTTGTTTGCCCTGCTACAGTTTGCAAAATCCATGGGTATTGAGGATACCTTTGTGCATGCTTTTACTGATGGACGCGATACTTCTCCCCACGATGGGTTAGAATATATCAAACAGTTTGAGAAGAAAGCTAAACAAATTGGGACGGGAAAAATTGCTTCAATCGTTGGCCGTTACTATGCAATGGACCGCGACCACCGGTGGGATAGAACTAAGATGGCTTATGACCTGCTCGTTCATGGCAAGGGACAATCCTTCGACAATCCGCGAGCAGCACTTCGTGCCTCTTATGACGGTGGAGTTACCGATGAGTTTGTAACACCGAAAATTATTGATCAATCGCCTGATTCGCGTATCCAAAAAGGTGATGTGGTTATTTTCTATAACATTCGCGGTGATCGTGCACGTCAATTAACACAGGCTTTTACCGAACAGGAATTCAACGATTTTGAAGTTCAAAAAGATCTGTCGCTTGACTACACTACCTTCACTGCTTACGACAGTACTTTTAAAAATGTAGAGGTTGCTTATCCGCCGCTGGAGCTCAATAATACGCTGGGCGAAGTAGTCAGCAATCACTATTTAAAACAATTGCGTATTGCTGAAACAGAAAAATATCCTCATGTAACATATTTTTTTAACGGCGGAGACGAACAACCATTTACCGGTGAGCAGCGAATTATTATTCCAAGTCCCAAGGTAGCTACTTACGATTTGCAACCGGAGATGAGTGCACCTGAAGTTACCGATGCGTTATGCGCACAATTGATGACGGAAAAAAATCACTTATGTATTCTTAATTTTGCCAACTCCGATATGGTTGGACATACCGGCGATATGCAGGCAGCAATACAAGCAGTAGAAACGATTGATGGCCAACTTAAAAAAGTGATGGAAACAGCTACCGATCACAATTATAAAGTGCTTATTATCGCCGATCACGGTAACGCAGACTGCATGATTAATAAGGACGGTTCGCCCCATACCGCGCACACCTCGGCCAAAGTGCCGGCAATAATTGCAGGCGAATACAGGGCTAAAACGCTGCAGGATGGTATATTAGCCGATGTGGCTCCCACCCTACTAAAAATGATAAATATTGACCAACCAGAAGAGATGACAGGATCAGCTCTCTTTTGAATCTCTTTATTTTTAGATACACACGTTTACTCACCTACAGTCGCAATCTAATTCTTTCGAAAGCTTAGTATAAATTTTAACAGCTTTTTGAAAGTTAAATTTGACAGTACGAAGACACCATATTAGTTTGCTTTTGCATCGAGGCCATACTACTTTCGATAAAGAAAAGTGAACTATTTTCTACACTCAATCGTTAATGCTACAGGCAAATAACCCAAAACTTAGAAGAAAGTTAGATGGATATGGAGGGTAATTTTTCAAGTAAAGTTCGAGATGTTATTCAATTTAGCCGTGAAGAAGCATTGCGGTTAGGGCATGACTATATTGGTACAGAACATCTTATACTCGGCATTGTACGGCTGGGAGAAGGTGTAGCTGTCAAAATACTAAAGAACCTTAACTGCGATCTCTTCAAGCTTAAAAAAACTGTTGAAGATACTGTTCGGGGAACGGGCGGCTCTGTAAAGGTGGGTAATATTCCTCTCACCAAACAGGCCGAAAAGGTTTTGCGAATTACTTATCTCGAAGCAAAGCTTTATAAGAGTGATACTATTGGTACCGAACACCTGCTACTTTCTCTGTTGCGGGATGATGAAAATATTGCTGCACAAATTTTACAGCAGTTTAGTATCTCTTACGATTCGGTACGCGAAGAATTAGACCTTATCATTTCGGGCAAATCCTCGGATGATAACCAGGGAGATTCACGTTCGGTTTCTTCCAGTCTTTCTTCATCCAAAGGCAGCTCAAAATCATCCGGAAGCTCTAAAGAAAAGAAAATGGACAAATCTAAAACCCCGGTACTCGATAATTTTGGTCGAGACCTTACCCAGCTGGCCGAAGATAATGAACTTGATCCGATTATTGGCCGTGAAGAAGAAATTGAACGCGTCGCCCAAGTACTAAGCCGCCGGAAAAAGAATAATCCTGTTCTAATTGGTGAACCCGGCGTTGGTAAAACAGCCATCGCAGAAGGATTAGCTTCTCGAATTGTCGAACGAAAAGTGTCTCGCGTTCTGTATGACAAGCGAGTCATCGCCCTGGATCTAGGTTCCCTCGTTGCCGGAACCAAATACCGAGGACAATTTGAAGAACGTATGAAAGCGGTGATGGGCGAACTGGAAAAAACGAAGGATGTCATTCTCTTTATCGATGAACTTCATACCATCGTCGGTGCTGGCGGAGCAAGCGGATCACTTGATGCTTCAAACATGCTAAAACCTGCTCTTGCCCGCGGCGAAGTACAAGCCATCGGAGCTACAACACTCAATGAATATCGCGAACATATTGAGAAAGATGGAGCCCTTGAACGACGCTTCCAGAAAATTATGGTTGATCCGACTACTAAAGAGGAAACGATGGATATTCTTACGCAAATTAGTGATCGCTATGAAGATCACCACAGCGTAAAGTATTCATCTGACGCTATCGAAGCCTGCGTAAATCTAACTGATCGTTATGTGACGGATCACTTTTTGCCCGACAAAGCTATTGATGCTCTTGATGAAGCAGGTGCACGTGTTCACTTGTCAAACATTCATGTGCCACAGCATATTATTGATCTGGAGGACGAGATTGAACAGACCAGCAATAAGAAAAATAGCATGGTCAAGAAACAGCGCTTTGAAGAAGCTGCTCGTCTGCGCGACAAAGAAAAACGCATGAAAGAAGAACTTGAGCAGGCACAGGAAGAGTGGAAAAAAGAATCTGAAGAGATTGTTTATGATGTTGAAGAAAAAGATGTCGCTCATGTCGTAGGTATGATGAGCGGCGTTCCGGTAAGCAAAATCAGCGAGAGCGAAAGCAAGAAGCTGGCCAACATGAAAGAAGAACTTTCAAAACAAATTATTGGCCAGAACGAAGCAATTGTTAAACTAACCAAGGCCATAAAACGAACACGCGCCGGACTTAAAGACCCTACCCGCCCTATCGGATCGTTCATCTTTCTTGGTCCTACGGGTGTTGGTAAAACCGAAATGGCCAAAGTCCTTTCAAGATACTTATTTGATAAAGACGATGCGCTCATCCGTATTGATATGAGTGAATATATGGAAAAATTCTCGGTCTCTCGCTTGGTGGGGGCTCCTCCCGGCTATGTGGGGCACGAAGAAGGTGGCATGCTCACCGAAAAAGTGCGGCGACAACCGTACAGTGTTGTACTCCTTGATGAAATTGAAAAAGCTCACCCGGATGTATTTAACATACTGCTACAAGTACTTGATGACGGTATTCTTACCGATAGCCTGGGCCGCAAGGTTGATTTTAGAAATACGATCATCATCATGACTTCAAATATCGGTGCAAGGGATATCCGTAGCCTGGGTGAAGGTATTGGGTTTTCGAACAGCGATACCAATTTCGATTATGAACAAATGAAGTCAACGGTACAGGATGCTCTCAAGAAAGTATTCAATCCGGAATTCCTGAATCGGATTGATGATGTTATTACGTTCCGTGCGCTGGAGAAAGAAGATATCTTTCAGATTATCGATATTCTGTCTGATGACCTATTTCAGCGTATCCACGAACTTGGTTACGAAGTTGAAGTAACGCAGGGAGCTAAAGACTTCTTAAGTGAGAAAGGATTTGACCAGAAATATGGTGCTCGTCCGCTTAAACGTGCTATTCAAAAATATGTAGAAGAACCACTGGCTGAAGAACTGCTGGAAGCAGATCATCCCGAAGGTTCTGAGATAAAGATCAAGATGAATAAATCACGTGATGGACTCACCTTTGGTTGGACTGAGGTAGATGACACTGCTAAAACTTCTGACAGTGAAGAAAGTTCATCTTCTGATGACGATACTGAATCAGAAGGCACGGATGAAGAGTCAAAGTCAGAGGCTAAGGCATAAGCTAGCTTCAGCAAATAAAGATAATAATCAGTAAAAGCCCGTTGGATTAATTCCGACGGGCTTTTTTATTATAACTGCTATTGTATCTCGGTATTAAAAGTCGGTTTCAATGCGAATCTCATTACTACCATTCTTTAGCTCATAACTGTCATCAGAAATCCTGATCAGCTTTGGCGTTAGCGCTTTTGTAAATCCAACTGATCCCGACAATTCTTTACTAACAATCGACCGTTTCTTAAGGTTTATAGCTTCAAATGACGGATTATCCAGCATTCCACTACCCGCTGAATAGTTACCGGTAAACGCTAAAATCAGGTCATCCTCTGGAAAATAATCCGCAAGAAATACTTTCCCATCTAAACTTGTGGATCCCAGTCTGTCGCCATCCAGCAACGAATAGACCATCACCCTGCTCGAAGAATAAAGAGTAATAAACCCATAGTCCGACGAAAATGATCCACCTTTCAAATTGTCATCAACAGAAATACTATTAAGCACATTTCCGTAAAGATCCATAATAACAGCTTTATCTTGTGCACCCGATTTACCGGTTATCAAGACAATAAGATCTCCATTGTCAGATATGGTAACATCTTTCAAGTATCGGTCTTGACTGTAAAAAATCTGCTCAAAATTATTATCTGCTCGTTTAGACTGCGCCCGAGATGCTAGCTTACCGTTTCTTTTTATTTTTGGATTATAAATAACGGTGCCAGACTGATCTTGGCTGGTCACAACCTGAGAAATCTTTTCACCTTGCTTACTTTGACTACTACTAGACATACTGGCTGCAACATTTCCGAATATATCATAAAAACTAAAACGTGTGATGTTATCGCGGAGCAGTACATGGCCGTTATTGGCGGAATATATCGCTTTTGAAGGGTCCGAAGTGCCTAAAGTAACGGTGCTGCTATAGGTAGTTAATAGCTTTCCTTTGGCATCATATACAGAAATTGTTCCATCGTCTCCCGATTGCTGCAAGACACTCACAATTGATTCATCAGCCGATACATCAACATCCAGAAAATCAGTAATCGTCTTCCCCGAACTGGAAAAACGAAGCCGATCAGATTTGATTGTTACTTTGTTGCCGTCAACTAAAAACGTGTTCCCATTATTATTACTTGTAGCAGCGGTTATAGACAGGCTAATTGATTGAGCCAACACAATAGAAGGAAACAGAACTATAAATAATACTCGTAAAGCGAATGCAGCCATATATACACCAATATTTTGTTAGTAAAATTGAAGTGTAAAGAACGCAATTATTTTCCAGAGTTTCAGCTGTAAGCCACTAAATTTTTGCAATAAAATTTGTAGGTTTGGTGCATTCAAAATTAGTTAACCCTGTACTATGTTTTTTTCTGTTGTTATCCCCGTCTATAATCGTCCCCAAGAAGTTGATGAATTGCTGGAAAGCCTGACGAGCCAAACTTACACAAATTTTGAGGTTCTTATTATTGAGGATGGTTCTGAAGATCATTGCAAAGAGGTAGTAAAGAGTTACAAAAAAGAACTGGATATTCGTTACTATTTTAAAGAAAATTCCGGCCAGGGATTTAGCCGAAACTATGGTTTTGAGCGAGCAAAGGGGGACTTTTTTGTTGTATTTGATTCCGACTGCCTGATACCGTCCCACTATTTTGAGACCGTCAATAACTATTTAAAAAAGCATTCGCTGGATGCTTATGGCGGTCCTGATCGCAAGCACAAAAGTTTTACACCGGTGCAAAAAGCCATTAGCTATGCCATGACCTCTCCTATTACAACCGGAGGAATTCGCGGGAATAAAAATCATGCCGGTACTTTTCATCCACGTAGTTTTAATATGGGTATTTCGCGAAAAGTATATGAAGAAACCGGTGGGTATCGCATCACACGGATGGGCGAAGACATAGAATTCAGCCTCCGCATTATTAATCACGGTTTTTCTACGGGATTAATCCCTGATGCTTACGTATATCATAAACGACGGACAGACCTGATACAATTTTTTAAACAACTCCATTTCTTTGGCCGTGCGCGCATCAACATCAGTCGATTCTTTCCATCAGAAGTTAAGTTAATACACTGGCTGCCGGCTCTATTTACACTGGGCACATTATTTCTACTGAGTCTTCCTTTATGGAATATGCCGCTCTTTGACATACTGGTCCTTCCCTACCTCGCACTATTTTTACTTATTTTTGTACATTCTTGGTATATCAATGATAACATTTTTATTGGCCTGCTGGGCACGGTAGCATCATTTACACAGCTTACAGCCTATGGTATTGGTTTTATGAGTGAACTATGGACCAAGCTCAGGGAGTAAAATTCTTCTCGTTTTCAAATTGATTTGAGACGAGAATAATCTTATATTTGTCATCTTTCTGAAAGGCTTGATTGGTATTTAATAAAAGCCTTCAGTTTTCTTTGAAATATTGAACGTATTATGCAAAAACAGTCCGGCAAAATTGTTTTTGCAACTACGGGGAGTAGCGCAGTCCGGTAGCGCATTCGCTTTGGGAGCGAAGGGTCGCAGGTTCAAATCCTGTCTCCCCGACATTTGTATTTTTTCTTTAAATGATCGTAAATTGATCATTTAGTAGTCATACAGACAGGAGCGCCCGTAGCTCAACTGGATAGAGCAACTCCCTTCTAAGGAGTAGGTTACAGGTTCGAGTCCTGTCGGGCGTACTGAAGAACGCTTTTTTGGCGACGTGGCCGAGTGGCTAGGCAGAGGTCTGCAAAACCTCCTACGGCGGTTCGAGTCCGCCCGTCGCCTCTTCAATGATATGCCGCGTTCGTCTAGGGGTTTAGGACGCTGCCCTTTCACGGCAGTAGCACGGGTTCGAATCCCGTACGCGGTACTCTGTTATGGAGCTTGTAGCTCAGTCGGTTAGAGCGCCAGGTTGTGGTCCTGGAGGCCATGGGTTCGAATCCCATCAGGCTCCCTCTGTTAAAACCTGTCGGGATTCCATACCTGACAGGTTTAACACTTTACTTCGATTATGCCGCGTTCGTCTAGGGGTTTAGGACGCTGCCCTTTCACGGCAGTAGCACGGGTTCGAATCCCGTACGCGGTACGGTAAAAGCCTCTGCAGGTTTAAATACTTGCAGAGGCTTTTTTTATTGGTAAATTGTGAATCCTTCAGAAGTCCCCTTATAATCATAGATTACTGATGTAAAGTAAATTTTATCTGCTTATGGACCTTGATCTAACGGTAATTTGGAACCTCCTTTCTGCGCTTGGTATCGGTCTGCTAATCGGTATTGAACGCGGATGGAATGGACGGCTCGAAGACGAAGGAGACCGCGTGGCAGGAATCCGTACTTTTAGCCTTGTCGGTCTGTTTGGAGGGGTCTGGACGGAAGTAAGTCAATTCATCAATGAATGGATTCTTGCCGTCGCATTCCTTGCTTTAGCAGCTCTTGTGATCACATCTTATATAATAGAGGCCAAAGTTGAAGAAGAAAAGGACTTAGGTATTACCACCGAAATTGCCCTCCTACTTACTTTCACTTTGAGCTCTTGGGCTGCTTTCGGATACCATGCTTATGCGCTTGGCACTACCGTTGTGGTTATCTCACTATTAAGCCTCAAGCCAACGTTGCATAACTGGTTACACAAAATTGAAGTCAAGGAAATATATGCCGGCATAAAGCTATTGATTATCACCGTTATTCTTTTACCCCTGTTGCCTAATAAAGGCTATGGCCCTTGGGAAGCCATTAACCCTCACTGGATCTGGTGGATGGTTGTACTCATCTCCGGACTATCTTTTATCGGGTACACCCTTATAAAATATCTGGGGGAAGATAAAGGAACCATGCTAACAGCTATAACGGGAGGCTTGGCTTCATCCACAGCTGTTACTTTGAGTCTTGCACAATTTGCTCGACAACAAAAAAAGATTGTCAGTGGAATCTTTATTGGAGGTGTTCTTGTAGCCTCTGCAATTATGTTTGTACGCGTCGGCATTGAGGTTGCAATTGTAAACAGTACTCTGCTTTATCCCCTTTGGATTCCACTGACTACCATGTCGATACTAACATTGGGAAGCGGATTCTGGCTTTGGCAAAAACATCTTCAGCTGGAAGACGATCAACCGCCTATTGAATTAAAAAATCCGCTACAATTTATTACCGCTTTACAGTTTGGGCTACTGCTTGGGGTTATTTTACTGCTAGCCACCGCCATGGAACAATGGTATGGGGATCAGGGTATTTATCTGTTATCACTGTTTTCGGGACTAATGGATGTTGATGCCATTACGCTTTCGCTTTCACGCATGGCTCAAGAGGGAACCGATTCAAGTGTAGCAACTCTTGGAATTGTAATTGCGGTTATTACCAACACCTTGGTTAAAGCCGGGTTGTTCATTTTCTGGGCCGGCTTTGAAAAGAGCAAGCAATTAATATGGCTCATTACAATCATTTGCATTACCGGAATCATAAGTCTCTTACCGGTGCTATAGGTAGCTTAACAATTTCCTTACTTCGCTATTTTTCGGGCAGCTTATCAAACAGCAAAAGTTTTTCAACCCGTAATCTCATTCGTATCCCTTCGGTATTTAAAACGACGGGCAATCGCATAGGTAATCCTGCCTGCGGTAATAATGCCAATTCTCAGCTCCCTGTTAAACTTTTGAAAAGATATTTTACTTATTTACTAACGGGGATGTGAGAATTTAAATCATGGTTCGGTCAGCTATAAACTCTGACATTGGTAATCCCCATGAAGGAATTTTCCCGCCTGTGGTATAGTACATTGACTTGAATCCCATCTTTAACATATGAGGGGTATACCCCATCTTTAATATACTTGTATCTCCACCCCACCATTCATCAGTATGCATATAGAAACCTTTATGGTCTCCCATATCTCCCATACAAACGAGCTCAAACTCTAGGGGGTCAATCTTTTCATCCGGATCATAACCGCCAATCTCTTGTCCCAGCACTTTGGCCAGTACTTCTGCCTCCATGTGCCCTAAAGACCCAATTTTGGGAACTGTTATCGAAGCAGCATCACCCACAGCAAATACTTCAGGATAATCCGGATTTCTCATGTGAAGATCAGTTATAATAAATCCTTGATCATCGCTGATTGGTAGCTTTTTCAAAAAGTCATGGGCCTCCCAGTTTGGAAAAATAATTTTCATTTCTGCTTCGAGACTACTGCCGTCTTCAAACTCAATACCATCCTCATATAAACGTTTTATACCCTTGGTATTGGCCTGATAGCCATATCCCATCTCGTCAAACATCGGCAGCAGCTGATCTAAAATTTGCTCACCAGCATCTTCTGCAATAACCTCAGCAGGTGTAAATAACGTGATGTTTTCCGGTCCCCCTAATCCTCTTTTTTGGAGCCATTCCGCCATCGAAAAGGAAATTTCTACCGGAGGACCTTCGCAGGCTGCTTCGGCTGTGGGAATGTCGGGGAGTTTATCACTCTTTCCCTGTTGAAAGTAATCGGATCCAATAACAATAGGCCCTCCCTTATAGCTACCATCATGTAAGTAACGACGTACTTTATCACCATAATACGTATCAGTGAACGTATGCCCATACTTGCCGAACCCTTCTATGTCATCAAATGCCAGCTTGTTGCCCAAAGCAATAACCAGATAATCATAATCAATTTCTTCTGTTGCAGACCCGGATCGTTCTACCGGTTTAAAGTCAACAGATTTGGTTTCCACATCTATTCCCTGCACCTCACCCTGAATAAAATCGATATTGTCGCGATCCAGAAATTTGATAAAGGGTAAATGTAGTGAGCGCTCCGGATTGTTATTATTCCAAACTTCAATGGGAATATTTGGAATAAACGCAAGATAAGGTTTGCGATCCATGCAAGTGATCTTAACTTCGTCACCAGCATATTCACGTATATAACGTGCTGTTGTTAATCCTGCAAAATTACATCCTAAAACAAGTATATGAGGTTGGGCAGCCATAATGGATAGTGGTTACTTACACTTTAATTGTAATGGTAATACTTCAACTTAATTTGAAGTATGCATTTTTACAAATAAAGTATTAAAGAATCTTAAATCTTTATTATCTTTTTGGGTGCCACTAACTTTCTTCCAAAATCGTGTAAATATTATTTAGCTGTAATAAAACAATTACTTAAATTTATTATCTTCCCCTGTTGAGACGGGTGCTTATCCACAAATACTATTGGGCTTGCATCTTATAAGAACAGAAATTTATAAACGATTACACAGATATGGCTTTTTCAATTGATCGTATTTTCTTTCCTACAGACTTTTCTAAAAATGCTGAACAAGCATTGCCATTTGCTGCAGAAATTGCACTTAAAACTGGTGCTAAACTGACGCTATTCCATGCCAGCCAGGAGGCAATGGATATAACTCCTGATTTTGAAAAGACCCGTGATCAGGTTATTGATGATAGCTCCAAAAACTTTGACAAACTCTTAAATAGCCTTGAAGAAGATCGATACAGTAGTTTAGAAATTTCAACGATTGTACAGGATGGACAGACCGTAACGGCATTACTTAACCAGGTCAAGGAACGCTCTACAGATCTTATTGTAATGGGCACAAAAGGCGTGACAGGTGATCGTAACGCTATTTTAGGAAGTGTGGCCTCTAGCGTTATTCAAAAATCACCTGTTCCTGTGTTAGCCATTCCGATCGCCAGCAGCCTAGATAATTTTAAGAATATGATTTTCACCAGTGATTATAAGGAAGGAGATTTAACGGCACTATCCGACTCCATCGATCTTGCAAAGCACTTTGATTCTTCCGTTGAGGTACTACATGTGAGTGATCAGAAAAGCATGGAATCAGAAATTAAATTCCGTGGCTTCCGAGACCTTGTAAATGAATATATCAACTATGACAAGATTTCTTTTCATCACGAGTTTGAACTGGATTTCTTCCCAACAATCAGCCAGTTTTTACCAGATCGGGCGGATTCACTATTGGTAATGGTACGGTACAAAAAGTCGTTCTGGGAAAAACTGACAAACCGTAGTCTTTCCAAAGAAATGTCTTTCTATTCGAAAGTGCCTCTGTTGGTGATGATGGGAGATCAAAGCTCAAAAGTCAACACAATTCTGGAAGAGTCCGAAGAAGAAAGCAGCTAAAAGTCGTTTCTCCAGTTTATTTTTTTTGACCTAATGCATAAATACCTGTTCCGCTTGTATTCGGTTCATTTAGATCGAGCCACATAAGTACAAGACCTATAGGAAGCATTAGCAAATAATAAACCATTAGAATCGGAAGTGCCCACATACCTATACTGTTAAGCCACAACATGGGATATTTGATAAGGATTTCCCATGCGATATGACCGTTTTCGCCATAAGTAAATGCAATATGCACAGGTTTTAAGCCGGCAGACAATAGCTTCTGCCGAAGGTCTTTTTTTGAATATCCTACCCGCGCATGCTCATCCACAAAAGAATCATCATCCCCCGCATCCTCTTCTGAATATATCGAGGGAGAATGCATCAGAAAAAAGCCATCCTCTTGTAACGATTGCTGCATATTCTTCATTACCTTTACATCTTCTTCGATATGCTCCAGTACATCAATGCAGATAATAAAGTCAAATTCCCGATCATATTTTAACTTACGTAAATCAACCTGTTCAAAAGTAATACGACCGGCCTTAATTTCTTTTTCAAAATAGGCGCGTGAATCCTCCAGGTAATCGGCTTTAACATCAACTGCTTTCACCGTCACATTCTCAAACTGTTGCAGTATAAAGCGGTCGTACTGCCCAAATCCCGATCCCGCATCTAACAACTTCCATGGCCCCTCTGCATCAAGCTTGGAACCAAAACGGCGAAGCACCGCACGTATATACCAGCTGCGTAGAAAAAAAAGATCCAGCAGCATATAAAAAAGGGTACGTAAAAATCGAAATCGGCGAATAAAATTTGCAAACCGGTCTTTAACCGGGTCGTAAGCAATACGACTCATTAATAGATATTGTCAAGGTTCAAAAATACAATTGAAACTCGTTGTGTAGCAGGGCACCAAAACGAGATAAAAAATAATACCAAGATTTTAACTTCATCATCAAACACGCTCTTTGATATTAGGTTTCTGCTGCTTTTCGTTCCGCTTTTGTATGAGCTCTCCCAAAAATCCAATAGAAAATATCTGTGCTCCCAGTACCATCAGCATTACCCCCAATAGTAGCAGTGGACGATCCCCAAGCGGTTGGCCATAGAAAATTTTATCAATTGTCAGATATAAATTAATGCCACCTCCGAGGATCAGGAACAAAAATCCCAGCGTACCAAAAAAGTGCATGGGACGCTGCAGATAACGATTCACAAAAAACAGAGAAAGCAGGTCTAAAAATCCGTGCATAAACCGTGATAGCCCAAACTTAGTCTCTCCATATTTACGAGGATGATGTTCAACGACTTTTTCCCCGATCCGGTCATATCCTTCTAATTTTGCAAGAAAAGGGATATAGCGGTGCAGTTCTCCATACAGATAAATGTTTTCTACTACTTCTCGACGATATAACTTAATTCCACAGTTAAAATCATTAAGATCAATGCCGGTTACCAGCGAAGTTACTTTATTAAAAAATCGGGAAGGCACAGTCTTTGAAATGGGATCATGACGATCTTTTTTCCAGCCGCTGACCAGATCAAGCTGTTGCTCTTTAGCCTGCTGAAGCATTTCCGGGATCTCAAATGGGTCGTCCTGCAAATCGGCATCCATGGTTGCAATAAAATGTCCGTCAGCCTTTTCAAAACCGGCCTGTAGTGCTGTACTCTTGCCATAATTTCGCTGCAGCTGAATACCCGAGACCTTTTCCCTGGATCTGTTCAATTCTTTGACAACTGCCCACGAGTTATCTGAGGATCCGTCATCTACAAAAATAAGCTCAAAGGTATGTTCATTCCCTATTGCCTCGTGGACTTTATCTGTCAACTCAGCTAGAGATTCAGCCTCGTTATACAGCGGAATAACAATACTCAGCTCAATGTCGGAGGTATATTTATTCTTTTCTGACAATCGGTTGTTAATTATTTTATGACAAAGAGTTAGATATAATCACCTAGATCATGTATAATAAGCAATAAAGATACATTTTTAGATCTCTTATGAAAAAACTTTATTACTCCATCGGCGAAGTCAGCGATATTACCGAGGTAGAGGCCCATGTGTTACGCTATTGGGAAACAGTGTTTGACGAATTGAATCCTCAAAAAAATAAAGCCGGTAACCGCACTTACAAAGAGGAAGATATTGAAACCATTTTGAGACTCAAAGAACTCATCCAGGACAAAAAGTACAGTACCGAAGGTGCACAACAGGTATTGGCCCAAGGAGATGAGCAGGAAAATGAGACGGTACCCATTAGCGTAAAAAAGGATCTCAAAGAGATCCGCGTATTTCTCAACAACCTGCTGGAAAAGCTCTGATTAATCGCCCGGCTGATTAACAAACTATTTTTTCAATTAAATGTTTGATTGTCAATGAATCTATCGCACATCTCTCTTGGACATTTTGACCTTTACAGTATTGAAACTGGTCGCTTTCGTCTTGACGGCGGCGCCATGTTTGGGGTAGTTCCGAAGACACTCTGGTCGCGCGCTATTGACGTTGACGACAAGAATCGCATCCCCATGGCCATGCGCTGTTTGTTGATTAAATCAAACAAGTCTGGACGTACCTATCTGATTGATAACGGATCAGGAACAAAGTTCAACGATAAGTTTGAAGATATTTATCAGCTTGACCATGAGCACAGCAATTTGCTGTCTTCTCTTTCTCATCACGGTTTTGACCCAGAAGATATTACTGATGTTATCTTTTCGCATCTTCATTTTGATCATTGCGGCGGTACCACATACTACGATGAGGACAACAACCTGCAGCATCAATTCCCAAACGCAACCTATCATGTTACCGAACGGCATTTAGAAACGGCTCAAAACCCCAATGCCAGAGAAAAAGCCAGCTTTTTGCCTGATAATATTGAACCCATTGCGAATTGGGATAAGCTCAACACTGTTGATGAGTACCATACCTACGAAAAAGGGCTTGATGCCCTGCCGGTCAACGGACATACGATCAGCCAACAGCTTCCCCGAATCACAGCCGATGATAAAACAATAGTCTTTATGGCAGATCTCGTTCCCACCCACATTCACCTGCCACTGCCCTGGGTCATGGGATATGATATGTATCCGGTAAAAACGCTGAATGAAAAGCAACAGTATTTAGATCAAGCTGTAGAAAACGATTGGTTTCTCTTTCTCGAACATGACGCTGAGGAAGAAGTCATTACGGCATCCAAAGAAAATGGTAAATATGTTGTTGATGAACGCTTACGGCTGAATGATATATAATGATAACATTGCCAGAGGTTGACATTATCTTGTAATAGAACCTGTATTGGGGTTCTAATAATATGAACTTGCAATGGTCATCCCCCTTGCACAAAATCCACTGTGCGTTTGCCTTTTATAAGAATCAGGAGGATGATAAACCGATAGTAGATATAACTCACGACGATTTATTATCGTTTGTTCGTTACTATCTACCTCAAAAATCTTTATCATACTGAAGTATCCAGACTTTATACTCAGCTTAAAAAATCTGACCCCAAATACCAGAGGCAGAATAACCACAAAACCCTCTAAACTCCGAGACTTATCCAGATGAACGTCGATGAGCAAACATATGAGCGGATGCAGCACCTCATCTCGGTGATACAAAAGCACCTAACGTCGTTAGTACGCAGAAAACGGATGCTGGTCGGGTTTCTCTTTTTTATCATCTCCCTCGGTGGTCTGCTTCTCGGCAGCATTGCAGAAACAGTATTTTTCTTTCCTGCATGGATAAAAGTATCAATCTGGCTGCTTTTGGTTGTATCTGCCACAGCCTCATCCCTTTATCTTTACAGCAATCTGCCAGACCGTTCCTTTGAGACCTTTTATCATCAATTTGGGAAATATCACAACCTGCCTTGGCTCAGCAATGCCCTCGATCTTTATTATGATGACACTACCGATCACTCACCTCTACACGATGCTGCAATCCGGCAGAATCTTGACAATTTATCTACTGACGAAGTCCATACGAAGCTTAAAGATTTCATCAACGATCACCGTATATACAACTGGTTCCAAAAAGCAACTGCAGCTTTAACTGTAATTGTAATTACGCTTATTAGCTTCGCAATATGGCAACCGGCTACGATCAATCGCATGCTCCATGCGGGGACAAACTATATGCCGCCCAATCCTTATCAATTTACCATTGATCCGGGATCAATTACGCTGGAACAAGGTTCCTCTATCACACCAAATATTACCTTTCAGGGAGATATACCCGAAAATATCTCCCTCGCTTTTAAGACTGATATAGAAAAAGAGTTTCGGCGGCGTAAGGCTAACTCTGTCAACAATAAGACTGCTCGCTTTTCTCCTGTCTCTATTTCAGCTGATGGGAAATATTATATTACGATGGATGGATTTAAGAGCAAAACATTCGACATTTCAGTACAGCTTCGTCCCCGTTTCGAAGAGCTGCAAGCCAAGGTTGTACCTCCTCCCTATACCAGGCTGGATACCAGCTCATACCGCTATCCCTTTTCTAAAATACAAGCCTACAAAGGCTCAAAAATCATTCTTTCGGCCACTACGAACAAAGCTATAGCAGAACTTAACTTGCTTCAAACGGGGGCAGAAGATACTACAAAGAAACTTACTACTGCTGATTCACTCACCTATCAACATACATGGACGGTCACCAGTACAGACACTATTTCTTTTAGGATGAGTGACCAGGCCGGGCTTACAAATGACAACAAATTCCGATTTGTGATAACGCCCAAAAAAGATCAGGATCCATTCGTCAATCTCATTGAGCCGGGCCAGAATATTCGCATGAAGACACCTGAAAATATTTCACTGTTATACGAGGCAGGCGATGATTTTGACTTAACTTCGGCTACACTCAACTACCGGCTGCAGCGTGCATTTACAGATAAAGCCCAAATCCGCTCTATTTCTCTGGGAAAACCTGCAATGAATCGCGAAGAACATTATGACTGGAATATCCCGGCATTAGATCCCAAACCACGCGATGTTATCACCTTCTGGATAACGGTTACTGATAATGATGCGACCAATGGATATAAAAAAGGACGATCACAAAAGCTCACCATCACTTTTCCATCAACTACGGAATATATGGATGAGCTGGAAACAAAAGAGGATGACATCACCGAGTCTATGGATAAGGTGTCAGACTCTTTTGATCAGATGCAAAATCAGTATCAGCAGTTTAAAGAAAACCTCAAGCGAAATCCCGAGACCAACTGGAAGCAAAAACAACAGCTTGAAGATGTACAAAAACAAAAACAGAAGCTGAATAAAGAAGTTGAAAAGCTCAATAAAAACTTTGAAAAAATTCGAAAAGAGATCCAGAAAAATGATGCCCTGTCACCTGAGACCATGAAGAGTTATCAGGAACTGCAGAAATTGATGAAAGATATTGACGATCCCGAACTGTCGAAAGCGCTGGAAAAACTGCGCAAAAATATGGGACAAATGACTCCCGAGCAGATGCGAAAGGCATTGGAAGAATACGAATTTAATGAGCAGCTTTACAAAGAGCGTATCAACCGTACCAAAGAATTGTTTAAAGCGCTAAAACTCAACAGCGATCTGGATAAAATGGCTAAATCGCTGGAAAAATTGGCCGAACAGGAAAAGGAAATAAGCCAATCAAAGCAATCCCCGAAAAATGATTTAGAACAACAAAAGTCAGTTTCTGAAGACTTAAGCCAACTGCAGAATAAGCTGGACTCTCTGGACAATGTTGCTCCTAAAAAAGCCAGGAAAGAAATCAATAAGCTGCAAAAAAACACTGAGAAACAGATGAATGAGACCCGGGAGAATATCAAAGAAAATATGCAGCAGCTGCAAAACCAACAACAAGCACCTAAATCAAGTCCTGAAACGCGCCAACAGCAACGCAATATTCAAAAGCAAATGCAGCAGATGGCGCAACAGATAGAAAGTGCTAAGCAAAAAATGAATCAGCAACAAAGACAGATTAATAAGCGGGCACTGGAATATGTTTTATACTCACTGCTCAATCTCTCTACCAACCAAGAAGAGTTAACCAAAGAAACTGAAAACCTGCCGCCACGTTCACAGGCATTTATTGAAAAGGCGCGGCAAGAACAAAATATTCGTCAGCAGTTTGCTGCTATATCTGATTCACTGTTTCAGCTTTCGGCCGATATTCCAAGCTTTTCAAACCAGATCAACAAAAAGAAAGTTGAGATCAATAATAAGCTAAATCGAGCAGTTACAATGCTCTCTGAACGTAATAAATCTAATTCGACTTTTGCTCAGCGACAGTCACTGGGAGGCATTAATACCTTGGCAACAATGGTTGCTTCACTGCTGGATCAGCTGCAAAATCAACAAGGCGGCAGTGGAGGCGGCATGATGAGTATGCAACAGTTTATGGAACAGATCAAAAAAATGTCGGGGCAGCAGCAAAAGCTGAACAAGCAAATCCAGCAAATGATAAATGACATCCAGGGTGAACGGCTGAGCCGCGACCAGATGGAGCGACTGAATCAAATGGCGAAGCAGCAAAATAAAATCAGGAAACAACTAAAGGAATTACAGCGGAACGGAGAGCTGGAATCCGGTGATCGCGTACTCAGTGAGCTTGAGCGTATGTCTAAAAAGATGGAAGATGCTATTAACGATCTGCGCGGCGGACAGCTTAACGGGCAGCTCATGCAGCGCCAGAAGAATATTTTATCAAGGATGTTAAGTGCACAAAAGGCCGTGCAGGAACGCGGTAAGGAAAAGCGCAGAGAGGCTACAACAGCCGAAGAGATGCGAAAAAGCACTCCGTCCGACCTCACCATCGAAGAGCTGCAGCAACGCATTCGCAAGATGCTAAACGATCCCGACTACACGAAATTTACCGATGACTACCAGCAGCTTGTCGAGCAGTATTTTAAGCTGCTAAAAGAACAAAAAAAGGAGACACTTAATTGATTGCCCAAATTCTTAAAATGATTAACTCCTGACACACCCCGACCTCCGCCCAAATTAAGCCACTCCTCTTTTTAGAGGGGATATATTATGAAAAAACTACTCGGCATCTGCTAACATCTTTCTATTGTCTTGAATAACGGTTCGATAGGCCTTTAGGAGTGCCCGGGTGACTGATTCCTCCAGCACTTCAGCATGTTCCTTTACTTCTTCGGCAGCGTTGTTTGGAGCAAAAGCACGTCCGACAATTTTTAAGCCGGAGATGTCTCCGCTACTGTCTCCAATGTAAGCCGCTTCCGAAGGGGCAATATCCATCTGATCGCACAGTGCCATAATACCATTTTTCTTGGTATTATTCTTTAGTATCACATTGATGGATACCTCCGTTTGATGGACTTCAAATCGTGGATATTCGGCTTCTACATATTTTTTGATTGTTGGATAGATATCATCAATCACATTTTTTTCTAGATGAATAATACCGGCATCCATCTTTTTAGTAAACTCGGGCACAAGACCATCATCCAAGGGCATAATCTTTTCCTTCATCCAATGTTTAATTTCTGCTACTTGTTGGGCTGCCTTTTCATCAAAACTCGGTAGAAACTGTATGTTATTATCTTCAAGTGTATATATTCCCGCACTTTCAAAGACCGTTGGGCGATCAATACCCAGCCACTGGACTACAGCCTCAACATAAGATAAGGGGCGTCCGGAGCAAATCGTTAACGGCGGAACGGCCATATCGTGAATACTCTGCTGATTAAGTCGTCGAATTTGTGAAAGCAGTTCCCAATCCGGCGTCTCAAAAGGAATAGATAGGCAACCGTCGATATCGGTAATGAAGAGTTTTATCATTGAAGCAAGAAGTGATTATGTGATTACGTAATTAAGTGAGAGTAGAACTTTTATTATCAATTCTTAGATTTGACATGATGATATAATCCTGATAGTTGGCTTGATACCTTTGCAATAAGCTCTACCAAATCAGATATGTCTTCTATGTAATTTTGCCGTTTAGATATTATAAGCTGTGTTTCTAGTTCGCTAAGCGATCCTTTGGCTATATTTATATGATGAGCAAATTCCGCTTGACTCGTTCTTGCGGCACCTTCTGCCACATTACTAGGTACGGATATTGCTGAACGTCTCATCTGTGATGTGAGTCCAAACTTCTCTTCGCCAGGAAAATTATCGGTTATTTTATAAATCTCATCGACCAAATCCATTGCATTTTTCCAAGCATCCAACTTATAATGTGGTCTCATAACAAAATTACTTAATCACCTAATCACGAATTTTAAACTTAGGAAACACCATCCCGAATAGCATAAAAAGGAGTCCAATTGCCGCCAGCCACTGGTACTGATTTTTATAATCCGCGTACTCTTGACTGGCAAACTCTCCTTGCTGCAGCTCATCGAGCCGACCTAAAAACGAATCAATGCCCGAGCCACCGCTGCGAATTTCATAATACTCTCCATTCCCCTCCTCTGCAATTGACCGAAGCACATCGGGCTGTAATTTCGTAGTCACCACCTCTCCATCTTCGTTACGTTTATATCCCATCAGAGAACCGGAATCACCATAAAGGGGAATCCTGGAACCACTGCTGGTACCAATACCCAAGGTATAAATTGAAACATTTTGATCCCGAAGTTGCTGCAGGGCACTGCTATAAGATTCACCATGATTCTCTCCATCCGAAATAATCAGCATCACCTTTGCAGCATTACCCCCCTTATCCTCTTTTATAGACCCAAAAGCTTCGGAAGCCGTTTCCATGGCAGCACTGAAATCAGTAGATGAAGAAGGCATTTGTTTAGTCTCGGCAATATTCAAAAACAGCCGAAGGGCCGAATAATCGAGTGTCATTGGTGCTTGTAAGTACGCTTCACCGGTAAATACAACCAGCCCCACCCGGTCTCCATCCAGCCGTTCAATGAGCCTGGTTACTTCGTACTTTGCTTTTTCGAGCCGACTTGGCTTTACATCTTCGGCATTCATGCTGGCGGAAAGATCAAGCGCCACAAGCAGGTCCACGCCCTGCCGCTTCACCTCTCGTACCTCGGTACCCAGCTTCGGGCCCGCTGCCGCAATAATAAGCAATCCAATGCCAATATAGATTGCAATGTGTTTAATGCCTTTGCCCAATGGCCAGAATCCCGACCGCAACCGTTCAAAAAGATCAGAGCCAAAGAAAGAAATGCGTTTTTCATTAAGCTGTTTATTATACCACCAGCTTGCTGCTATCAATAACGGAATAAGCAAAAGAAACCATAAATACAGACCATCTTGCCAAATCATAATACCAGGAAATTTATGCTACTTTAAAATCAGACAGAGAATAAATAACTCCCAAAGATATACCAAATTGTGTTCCGTTGATCACTCAGTCAGTAACTAATTATACGCAACCAACACCAGAACCACATCCATAAGATTATTACCGGTAGATCCTGTTTTCAAATGCGTTTTCATTTGTTCATGAAAGTGATACGAATCGTTACGATCCAGATATTCCTGAGGGGTGTTACCCTGACGTTCTGCTTTCGGAATTGTACTGCTGTCCACAATGGCACCTGCCGCATCTGTGGGGCCGTCGATACCGTCAGTGCCCGCACTCAGCCATGTCACATTGTTAAGATCGGCAATTTTCATGCCCCCACGCAATGCCAACTCTTGGTTACGTCCCCCCTTACCGTCGCCTGTAACCTCAACCGTACTTTCTCCATAAAAAACAAATAGCTTGCCAACTGTTTTATACCCCTTTTCACTTTGGATATAAGTCCGCACCTTTTTTGCAATATCCGATGCAACCTGTTCAACATCATCATTAAAAGGATGTGAAGATTTGTACACATCTAGCCCGCGGGACTGTGACAACGAAACAATCTTTTGGGACAGCTTTTTTGCTGAACTTATGATACACGAAAAACTATTGGAAGAATTACTATCGGCCGGTACTTCTTCAATATCACCGTCCATCCCCTTGCTGATATGCTTCTGTACTGACAACGGTATTTTTTTCCACAGGTTATAGTTTTTGAGAATTTGAAAAGCATCCTCAAAAGTTGAGAATGCCGCCGCCGTAGGTCCGCTGCCAATAACTGAAATATCATCATGCGGTACATCAGAAACAGCCAGGGTCCCCACCGTTGCATCGGGATGTAAATAACGTAGCAGCTGTCCGCCTTTAACCTCAGAGCAATGCTTGCGGACAGTATTTATCTCCTCAATGGCCATGCCTGAGTGGTTTAACAGTTCGTAGGCCCGACGAAGATCCCCAATTCCGATACCATCGGGCGGCCGGCACATCAACGAGGAAGTACCGCCGGAGAGTAATACGAGCAACAAACCATTTTCAGGAACAGAACGCACAAAACTTAGTGCTGATTCTCCTGCCTCCAAGCTATTTTGATCAGGCAAAGGATGAGAGGCTAATAGTATATTATCAGCAGCAAATGTACTTGTATCAACAGAATCCGGAGTAATCACCAAGCTTCCTGAAACGTAATCCTGCAATATATTCCTTGCTGATCCATACATTGGAACTGCAGCTTTCCCCACTGATAAAAGATATATGGGATGGTCTGAAAGGTTAATTGTTCGACCACAAACCTGAAGCCTATTTTGATCAACCGACATTGCATTGGTTACAGCCCGAACCGGTGAACAAGCTTCGAGAGCAGTCAAAAATATTTCTCTGACAGTGTTTCGAGCATCCATGAGAAAATCACATCTTGTTTGCTGGGACCGTAGATAATAATAAAAATGTCGGCGCTAAATACGTACTTTTTGCATCCACAAATATAATCCCTGCTTCAGGGAAAAGGTACCGCAAAAGAAATAAAGAATTTCTTGGAACCAACTATCTCCGAGGCAAGCCTGCGGAGTATTTTGCTGGTTCCATCTTGACCTGAAGATCAAAACCCGAAATTCTGTTATTTAGATTCCGAATCAAGTTCGGAATGACATATTTTTTGGACTCCGACGCAAAGCATCGGGGAATTCTATTTATTAAAATACAAGGCTGCTGTTCTGGGACTGTGAAATCTAAACGGCCACTTTAGGATATTGCTACACCTCAGTTGGGAAAAGCTCGGTCTCATCGGCAGCTTTTTTCTCTTCTCCACCAATGTTTATCCACACTATCGCCAGGACAAGAATCACCAGATAAAAGGTGGCTGTAGTAAAATAGTTGTGCATAAAATCAAAAAAGCCGGGCCAACTCACTTGTGCTATTGCCAATAGCACACTGCGAAAAATATTTACCAAGTAGATAACGCCAATCCCAATGATGATAAATGCTATTCGTGGTATCCACTTGCCCGGATAGGCAATTACAAATCCAACAAAAAGTCCCAGAGCAGTAATACCACTGCTGCCGTCGGCTAAAAAGATTCCCGGTGACTCACCAATGCCAAAGAATCTGCCTGAAGCATATACTTCATAGTCAAACATCTCAAGGATGCCGGTAGAAATAGAGACAATATTGGTCGTTAGCCAGGCGTCCAACGAACCTTTAGGAAGCAGCCAAAATTCATAAATGAGATACCAGCAAATGTATATCCCCAGCACCTTTAAGATAAACTGTCCAACCTTTGGTTTAAACCACTTCATATACCCCTATTTATTGGGCTTTGCAAAACTATCTTCATCTTGTCATTCTGAACTTGTTTCAGAATCTCACATGCAGTTTTTGACGTTTAACCAAGATCCTGATCCTGAAAGTTTTCGGGACAGGATGAGAAGCTAAGTTTTACAAAGTCTTCTGTTTATTTAGGTTCCGTGCAATATATCAGTTTGGCATAAATGCTCGAAATAAAAAATGGAAATGCCTCTTGCGGGCCTGCGGGGGGGTATCCAGAAGCTACGTACAAGTACTCCGTTTAAGCCCCACTCGGCTACGACTACACAAATTTTTCGTTGTCCTTTGGTGGGAGTCGCTTTATAAGTTTACTGAACAACAGTTACGCATATTATCATGTGAAATTATTACCAAAACCGTTGGGGATACGTGAGCTAAGGATATTACAATTGACTAGCAAAAGCTTTTGAGAGACCCCCGGGCGATAAATAGATGCCCGTTTTTAATTGCTCCGTATCTGGAAAATGGTATTACTTACAATTGCAGCCATTGAAACGATCGTAGAAAGAATTCCTACACGTTCCTGTGTGGTAAGTCTTTGTTTATTCTCTTTTTCAGGAACATAAATTGTGGCACCGGGACGTACGTCAGGATAATTTTTGAAAAACAAGAAACTCCTTGTGCGATCCACTTCGCCATTTGCATAAACAATATAGGCTTCTTTTGGCTTTCCTAGATTGGAAGCACCACCGGCAGCACGTATATAATCTTTCATCGATAATTTTTTCTCGTACCGAACACCAACGGGATATAACACTTCACCTGCTACCTGTACCGTCTGCAGTTCTCTTGGAATTTCTAACACATCTCCTTCTCTAAGAATTAGATCTTGCTCAGAACCCGGATTGTTGAGTATTCTTTCCAGTTTGATACCTACCTTAGTCTTCTTTTGCTCAATTTTTTTTCCTGAACTTTCAGCTCCATCACGAATATTGATAAGCGTGGTATCTATTTTTTGACCGGTTTTTCGGGTTAAGTTTGCCCCCTGCGGATATGCATAGTCCGTAATACCACCGGCACGCTGGATCAAATCTGATATACGAGTTCTCTTTTTATCTAAGGTATACGTTCCCGGGAATAAAACCTCTCCTTTAACCTTAACCTCTTCTTGTTTAAAGTAAGAAGGAGAATTTCGCACATATACCTTGTCAAAGGGTTTTAATGAGAAATTAGCTGCTTTATCACCCAGCTCTAAATTCTCATTCACGCGAAACCTAAATATTTCAGCCGTCTCCCGGGGTACAAATGTTGAATCTCCACCTGTTATTCGTCGCGATACTTCTACTCGGTACGGCGCTGCTGATTCTTTAAATCCATTAGCTTGCAAGATGATATCTTCAAGTGACATATCTTCGGCATAGCTAAAACTTCCAGGATCCTGAACTGCTCCCACAATATTAACTGTATAATCTTCACGCAGATCAAAAATAGATGATATTTGCACAACATCATTACGCTGTAGTGGGATATCATGCTGCTCGGGATTGTTCATCAGTTTTTTCAAACTAAATGGGATAGCTTCGGTCGTTAAATCCTCTTGTTCACGGAAAATAAGTCCCCGATTCATAAATACATCTTCTTTTAAGCCCTCTGCCCTCTGGATGAGTGAATATAAGGTGGTAGAATCGGCAAGCTGATAGGATCCAGGGCGAAATACGGCCCCGTTAATCTCAACTTTATTTTCAAACCGACTTAATACTTTGGCTACCCGTACGCTATCACCATTCTGGAGCTTAAAACCACTTTCTTGCGGATATGATATATCATCAATCCTTTTTTGCGTATTAGTATTACCCCAAACTTTAATACGCTTGGTGTAAGCTTGATTCGAAAATCCCCCTGCAAAAGTTAATAAATCTTGAATTGTCTCACCCTCTTTTAGCTCAAATAATCCTTTTCTCTTTGCCTCTCCACTTATTGCTACACGGTTATCATAGGGAGGGACCTTAATGATATCCTGGTCCCGCAGGCGAATATTGCCTTTTTGATTACCATCTACTAAAAAGTTATAAATATCGAGTGTTGCAGCGGTACTATCTCCCCTGATAATTTTAATATTTCGGAATGTCCCCAATGAATCCGGTCCGCCGGCAGAATAAAGTGCATTAAAGGCTGTTGCCAGCGAAGGCAAGGTATATGTTCCCGGGTTACGTACTTCTCCAATAACAGTAACTTTGATACTACGGATATTACCGAGTGAAATACGTGCCTGTGTATCTGTTGGCTGATCGCCATCTGCCTGCAAGCCCGAATAAATTTTACTTAGTTTCTTCCGAATACGATCACGAGCTCTTTTAATACTCAACCCATTTACATAAATAGGGCCTAAGTTTGCAAATGATATTGTCCCTTCTGGTGAAACAGTAAGCCGATATGTTTGTTCAGCAGCTCCCCAAATGTCAATCACCAACTCGTCACCCGGACCAAGCTGATAGTTTTCAGGAGTGGGAATATTTAATGATGGGGAAAAATTTATTTCTTCACTCCGAAAAATATTAGCACCAAATATTCGGCTTTTCTTTCTTCTGAACTTTTCAAACTCATTTTTTAAATACTCTGTGGTATCTGTAGTAACCACAGAACGTAGTGTAGGGTTACCCTCTTGTTGGATACCTTCTTGTTGGGACGGTCCCTGCGAACGTATCTCTCGCAACCGCCGCGACAATTTTTGTACTTCTACCGGAGAAACACCACGGGCAATAGCCATCCTTTCAATATCAGAAATCGAGTATCCCTTGTTTTGAGCTCGCTGCCATAACTGCTGAATCTGTTGGTCTGAAAGCTCATCAGCCTTTAAATTCTTAAAATCAATAGAACTTAAATCTTGCGAAAGGGCACTAATTGTAAGAACAAATAAAAAAGAAAAAAATACTGCTGCCGTACGAAGTAGCTGTTGTTTACTCACCATCTGACAAATAAGTAGTGAAAATTGAATGCTTTTTAAATGAATGGAAAAGTAACAAATATAAGCTAAAAGGTACACTTCATTTTTTGACAGTTTCATGTGTCTCTCCCCAATCCTAAATTCTCGGGATCGCCCCTTCCGGTGTTCTGTTCCAGGAGGGAATATTCCGTCTGGCCGTTGCGGACTTAAAGGGGGAAGTGGAGCGAGCGTATAACTAACCGCCTCCTTGCCTTCGACTATGCCCTGCGGGCTGCGCTCAGGCGGGCGGAGGTTGACTGGGGAATCAATGCAGACCGTAGGTTCAAGATAACATTAACTATCCCCCTCCCGGGAGGGGACTTTCTCTCTGCCTTTACTCCAATCCGCGGTCATCAGTCATTTGTCAACAGACATCTGTCTCCCTTAACAACAAAAAAGGCACATCCTTTCGGATATGCCTCATATATCATTATATAGTCAGAAATTGCACTCTAAATTCTAAACTACCATACTGTCTGCTTCTTCTCTTTGCTCTTTTGTATCAGAAAATGCGTTTTGAGAAGCTACTTCACTTGTAGCAGTATTATTTATAGGAGTCGTTTCATTGTGATTAAACTCAATACCCCATTTTTGTCTTCGATACGCCTGCCAGTTATATCCAAAGAGGGATGCTAAGACCCGACGTTTAAACCCATTTGTGGGTAATATTACGATGCTGCTGAATAGCAGAATACCCAATAAAAGATTAACTCCGATATTAAATAAAGAAAGCGTAGCCATGAGGCTCACCAGCGCAATACTTTCTGCATACAATAACAGCGATGCATTTTTATGTGACAGCCCCATTCTTAGCAGTTCATGATGAATATGATCTTTGCCCGGCTCAAATATTGAACTTTTTCTACGAAGCCGTTTAAAAACAACGCGTAGCGTATCAAAAAGTGGTAGAGCCAAAATAGATACCGCTAAAATAGGGGCAGCGTTACCAAATAAAGAATAAAACTCAGGATAGCTGCCTAAACCTATAAACTGAATGGCTTGTATGGACAATAAAAAGCCCAAAATCATTGATCCGGTATCTCCCATAAAAATAGAAGCCGGACTAAAGTTATAATAAAGGAAACCCAGCAAAGCCCCGGCCAAACAAAGTGAAAAGACCGCCATTGATAATTGACCGGTATAGAAGAAGGCACCCCCAAATAAAAAGGAAGATATAACACCAACACCACCGGCCAGGCCATCAATACCATCGATAAGATTAACGGCATTAATAACGCCAATGATTGTAACAAATGTCACAATAACTGCGGCCCAGTGCGGAATATCAGCTAGCCCCAATACTCCCTGAAAATCAGATATAAGAATATCAGATCCAAATATGACCAAGGCTGCAGCCGAAATTTGGGCAATGAGTTTCTTTTTGGCAGAGAGAACAACCAAGTCGTCTTTTAAACCAATAAAAAACAGGATTAAAAGTGCTGCAACTATATACGGAAAACCTTCTATAATATTTGCCCATGGGTTTATCGCAAAACTCAACAAAAAGGCAAAGAATATAGCAACGCCCCCCAATGTGGGAATGGCTTCAATATGTAATTTTCTATTATGATCTGGCTGGTCAAAAAAGTGATTTTTTTTAGCTGCCCTTATAATAATTGGTATAGCGTAATAAGATGTAAGGCAGGAAAGTAAAAAAGCAACTCCCAGTGCCATCCAGTCATACAACAGTAACGTATTTTCCATATACTAATATTTTCTTTAGCGTCTCTTGTTTCAACAACAAATTAATGGTTTAATAGGTTTATCACAATTATCTGCTTTTATCAATAATAACTAGTGTAAATCATTAAATCACGCCTTCCAAATATGATCTTCATTCTTCGCCCATTTTGGCTTTACGGCATTTCTAGAATCAATAATACAGTCGGTCCATTCTGCCAGCTTTAGGTAGTCAATATCTGAATGATCGGTCGATATTACAACGCAGTCAAAACTATTTATTGTGTCTTTATCCCATTCTACACTTTTCATTCCTGTCCATTCGTCATGTTCTCTGGTAGGTTTTATTTTAGGAATGTGGGAATCATAATACGATACATCTGCCCCATATTCTTTAAGCAAATCCATAATCTTAAAAGTGGGTGACTCTCTCATGTCGTCTACATCCGGCTTATAGGCCAAACCTATAACAAGAATATTGCTCCCATTCATGGCTTTTTTATGAGCATTTAATGCTTTGAGCGTCTGGTCAACAACATATTGGGGCATAGAGGTATTAATCTCTCCGGCCAACTCAATAAAGCGCGTATGCTCTTCATATTCACGTGCTTTCCACGTCAAATAAAAGGGATCAATAGGAATACAATGGCCCCCTAATCCCGGACCCGGTACAAATTTCATAAAACCGAAGGGTTTAGTATCTGCTGCATCTAAGACTTCATGCACATCAATATCCATCTCGGCAAAAACTACTTTTAACTCGTTGACAAGGGCTATATTAACAGCTCGAAATACATTTTCGGTAATTTTTACCGCTTCGGCTGTTTTAGTATCCGATACCGGTACTGTTTCTACAATTGATGTATCATACAACGCACAGGCTAATTCAATTGCTTCTTTACTGTGCCCGCCCACTACCTTGGGAATCTTAGAGGTATTAAAACTGGGATTCCCCGGATCTTCGCGCTCGGGACTGTATGCCACGTAAAAATCTTCGCCGGCCGTTAAACCGGATTTTGATTCCAGGATCGGAATTATCAATTCTTCGGTAGTACCGGGATAGGTTGTTGATTCTAAAATAACGAGCTGACCTTCACGCAAATGTTCTCCAATAGTCAGGCAGGTCTTTTCTATATACTGCATATCTGGTTCTCGATGATGATCTAATGGAGTTGGGACGCACAATAACAAAGCATCCGCTTCAGAAATGCGGTCAAAATCAGTGGTAGCATCAGATCTGTTACTTCCAGCAAGTTTCTGCATCATTTCTTTACCCAGATGCTTGATATAGGGTTCTCCCTCTTCGATACATTTTATTTTGTCTTTATCAATATCAAAACCCAACACCGGCATGTTGCTACTGTGGAAGGTCCACATTAAGGGCAGACCCACGTAGCCGAGCCCAACAATGCCTACGGTGTAATTTCTTTCTTCGATCTTTTTAAGTAAATCACGGAAACGATCAGTTTGAATATCTTCTTGTTGAACGGTATCAGACATATGGGTATTAATTAGGAAATGCTCTGTTAATTTTGATACTGAAGATAGCCAAGTTTAGCTAAAGTGTACATCAAAGCACAAAAAAAATCATACGTACTTTTTGGAATGATAAAGCTGTCCATATTTATGACCTCCGGTTTGTGTTGTTCATTTTGGCTTGATCCAAGGGTGTATATTCATTTTTTGTGACAAATCCCGTATAGACAGGACCAGAAAAACTGGAGAATCAAAACAGTCCCCGGCTGAGAATTTTGCGGTCTGCAAACTACATGTATTTTAATGATCTTTGCCCTGAGGGTAGTAGATACTTATTACTCATCAGTATAAAATGCATAAACGTATCTTTTAAGCCGATGCGCAAAATTCGTTAGGCCGGTTGTTTAATAACCATTAGTAGTAACAAGTACTTACCCTTTCAGAGCTTCGCTCACAATTCTTAGGTCTATTTGTAAGCCATCGCCATAATGAATTGCTGGTGGAAAACCGAGTACGTAGAGGATAATTTCGTACTGGTTCTTTACGTAGAAATAAGCAATCAAATGCGGTTTTGGTCGCTGAGTAAACGAAAGAATAAAACAACCATAGCCCCACTAAAGTAGGGGTCTATTGATTACTATCTCTGTAAACCCTGTGAACAGGGTTATTTAGAAGCTTCCAAAATCGCCTTCACGATACGTTTCGCCGTATTCCCATCCCAGTACAGCGGTTTTGGCAACTCTTTATTACCACCAGCAACACCATTCTGCAAATGCTTCTCAATATGATCCAAAATTACTTCCGGATCGGTACCTACCAGCGTATTCGTCCCTTCTGTAATCGTAATAGGACGCTCGGTATTTTCGCGCGCCGTAAGACATGGAACACCCAGCGCCGTTGTCTCTTCCTGAATGCCGCCGGAATCCGTCAGTACCAACCGGGCGTTATTCATTAAACACACATTATCCAAATAACCGACCGGCTCTAGCAAATGCAAATCTTCAATACTGTTCAACTGATCCCAGAGGTCAAACTTCTCTGCATTATTTTTGGAACGCGGATGCACCGGCCATACCAGTGGCAAATCGGTAGAAGTTTGTTCCAAAACATCAACAAAATTCCGTAACGTATCTTTTTGATCGACATTCGAGGGACGATGAAGCGTCACCAACCCGTAATTTTTTTCGGAAATACCTAAATCAGCAAGAATGGTAGATTCATCCGATCGCTCACGCATATTAAAAAGAGTATCAATCATGATATTCCCAACAAAGCGGATTTTCTCATCGGCAATCCCCTCCTTTTTAAGATTCATATTGCCGTCAATTGAGGGCGTCAGCAAAAGATCAGCGATACTATCGGTAAGAACGCGATTAATCTCTTCGGGCATGTCTCGGTCGTAGCTTCGCAGACCAGCTTCGACGTGGGCGACTTTGATACCCATTTTATTAGCAACAATCGTACAAGCCATGGTCGGATTTACATCACCTACTACTACCACCCAGTCGGGTTGTTCTTCTTGCAATACTTTTTCAAATTCGGTCATTACTTTGGCGGTCTGCTCGGCATGGGTACCACTGCCTACTCCCAAATGGAAATCCGGCTTGGGAATACCCAACTCGTCAAAGAAGATTTTAGACATTTCATAATCGTAATGCTGACCGGTGTGCAGCAGTTGTGCTTCTATTTTCTGATGATTTTTAAATTCCTCGAGCAAGGGTGCTACCTTCATAAAATTAGGTCGGGCACTGGCTACGTTAATGATCTTCATTAAGATGTGATATTAAACTTTAATTACAGTTTTACAATTGATATTAAGTACTTCATAAAACAGCCAAATCTTCTACTTGAAACCATTCTTTTAATATATTCTCACATGTACTAAACTCATAGTTTTCAAGCAACATCTCTAATTTCCTCTGGGTCGTATGAAGATTAACATAACATTTGAACTTCCTTATTGCCGACATCTTCACACGAGGACAATTTGGGGCAAAATCTCGTGGGTGAAGATAAATAACTCCCGGGATTCCATCATCTTCTAATTTTGAAAATCCATATCGCAATATTTTTTCATGCCAAAAGCGTAAATAACCCCCACCGCTAAATGGAACTTTAACTTTCCCAAAATCCAACACACTCATCGGTAATTGGACAAAGTTAGTTTGAGTTATTGAAGAATCAAGTATTTGAGGACGTTGCTCAATATCATAGCCACCATGGCCACGTTGTGCAGGGAATAAACTGGCATCATATTGTAAACCAATCTCATCCATAACCTCAAAAGCCCACTCTGTTCCGGGCGTAATAGAAAAAGAAGGGGCTCTATATCCCTTAACCTTTTTTCCCGTTACTTGTTCTAATGCTTCTACCGACTGTCGTAAATAATCTCTAAATTTTTCTTTTGAAAGAGTATTAACTCTATAATGCCAGTAACCATGCGTACCAATCTCATGCCCTTCTTCAGCTATTCTTTTTATTACAGCAGGATATTTTTGGGTTACCCAACCCAAGACAAAAAAAGTTGCTTTAACATCGTACTTATTTAGGATATCAAGAATAAGATTAGTCTTATCTTCAACGATCGAAGAAGAAAACGAATCCCAATTCCCTCGTCTTTCAACATAGGGGATTCCTGAAATATTAAACCAATCTTCTATATCAAATGATAAAGCGTGCTTCAATATTATCCTGTTTAATATTAGCTAATAAAATTCTTTCCCCAGTTGCCAGAACTCTTCTACATCTTCTCGTTTAGGAAACGAATAATAAGTCATTTTCTCATCAGGATTTGGAATAAGTTTATACTCACCTTTTTTTACCAAATCAATGGCTTCAATGATGGCATCCATTCCTAACTTCTTTGTTTCCTGAATTAATTCTTGTTGCGATTGATCCCCAATTTCAAATTTCTTCTGAACCAAAATAGGACCGCTGTCAATACCTTCATCTACAAAAAAGACCGATACCCCAGTATAATCTTCATTATTTTTTAGTACCCAAAAAGAAGGCATCAACCCACGATACTTTGGCAATAATGCGGTGTGCAAATTAAGACAACCTTCAGGTGCTAAATTTATTAACTCTTCTTTGAAAATTTGATTCCCCGCAATAGATACCAATAAATCGGGTTCATAAAATTTTATTTTCTCTAAAGACTCATGTGAATTTATACTACTATCCAATTCGATAACAGGTACAGAATGTCTTTCAAGTATAGTCTTCACTTTTTTAGTGGGGTCTAACTTATTTCGCAAAAACCTGATCCCGTAATTGAATAAAAAACCAGTACCAAATATATTCCAGGTTTTTAAAATCTTACTCAAAAAACTTTCTTTACCACCAAACGGGGAAGCTTCAAAAACCACACATCCAGTTACATTTACATCAGGTGATAAATCAGATAAAAGATAATCCAGATTCTCTGCTAAAAAAAAAGGATCATCTTGGGTAAGAATAACAACATTCATTAAATCTAAATCCTATTGGTAATAACTTTTGCTAAGAATGGAAGATACACAATCTGTCGACGAATTCTGGAAGGTTCTGTTATTAATCGGTAAAACCATTCCAAACCTATTTTTCTAAATACTTTTGGTGCTCGCTCTTTGAGCCCGCAATAAATATCAAAACTACCTCCTAACCCCATGTACAATGCAGGGTGTTCCTCGAACATCTTCTCCATTAAAAATTCTTGTTTCGGACTTCCCATAGCTACAAAAACAATATCGGGTTCTTTAATTTTAATCTCTTCTACCAATCCCTCTTCTTCTTGATCATCCATGTAGCCATCGCGATACCCTACTATATCAATGCCTTGGTACTCTTCTTTAAGACGTCCAACGGTTTGTTCAATAACCTCTGACTTGCCGCCAACCATGTAAAATGTTTTGTCCATATAATGTCTGTCAATAATATCCAGCCAAAATTCGGCTCCTGGAATTTTATCCGCGGTATATCCCTTACGTTTTAAAGCCATTACCGTTCCTATGCCATCCGGATAACCCACATGCTGATTAACCAATCTTCGAAGTGTATCATCATCTTTCATCAGTTTTTCAGCATTCAAAGCAATAAGAATATTATTAAAATTCCCATCTCCCAAGTAATTCAAAAAATCTTTTCGACTTGTAAAAGGATGAGTTTTATACTCATTTAAATAAACAACATCAGACATCATGCAGTTATTTGTTAATTCTTTTGTGGCTTTTCAATACTCCCTTCCTCTAATAACCTATCAAAGGTATAGAATTGATGTTTTTCTTTATGTTCTTCTATAAATTCTTCAAACTTTTGCAGTGAATACTTCGTCAGCGCTTTGGGATGACCAATGATTACAAAATCCGCATCAGGCTTATCAGTTTGATAATAGTCAAATGCCCTTTCTAAAAAAGAAGCTTTATAGCCATCAATACTGACAACCGTATTTGATGGTAATAATAACTTCTGTAGGATCCATTTCTTAGCTGCCGGTAATGGACCACCATCACCTAACGTTTTATGTTTAGGGTTATCTAATAGCTTTGTGAAGGCCAGCTTCCAGTAGAAAAAGGGAGATACTTTGTATGAAGATATAGGTATTTCAAGGAAACTTCCCGACTTATCAGGGGCTAATGGGTTATTCTCAAACTTCCATTTAGTTGTTTTGGGCGCACATCGAAAATCGAAATAACGGGCTTCATCTTCCTGATATCCTCCCTGATAAACCGTACTATCCAACCAGACACTATTTTCCTCAAGAGCACCTTTAATTTTAGTAAAAGGCTGAATGCACCACCCCCCTGCCCGATAAGCAAATACCTTATTATTTACACGAAATTGTTCTAGATTTTTTTTATAGGATGTTACTATTTCTCGAATCTTATTTTCTGACCAATCGGCCAGACGATATCGACTGGCATCTATATCCCATTTTCCATTTTCATAAACACTATCTTCCCAATGGGGATGAATATGGAGTTGCAAATCATGCCCATTTTCTGAAAGCTTTTTCAGTTGATTGGTAATCAACTCATAGTCTTTTTGGAGTTCCGGATAATCAGACTTAAACTCAGCTAATCTTTTTACAAAACCTATATCTACAAAAAAAACCGCCTTAATATCAAATTTATCTAATACTGAAAGTAACTTTTCGGTTGCCTCAATAATTGAAGTTCTCACCGATCCTGTTTTACTCCCAAAGTATAATTCGTAATCAAGCGTGAGTACAATATTCATAAATTTCTACTTCAGGATTTTATACTTGTTAATGAGCATCAAGGGGAAAGACAAAAGGTAATAACCAATCTTTTTGCAGGTTGACATATTTTTTATCCATCTATCATCCTTTCTTAACGTAATGGTATCTGATTTTTTTAGTCTGTTGCCTCCCACTAAATGTGGAATTTCAAAGGGTTCCTTTTCTTCAATTTTTTTTATTGTTTCAGAAAAATCAATCTCTAAAAAATTGCCAATATCAATAAAGGTCTGTTCAGGATTATCTACAATATCTTCATATCGAACTTTCATAATCTGCTTATTGGAAAGAAACCAGACGAGAATTTGACCCAATACATTTATAATCCAGTAATACAAAACGGTTCGCAAGGGCGGACTATAGGTTTGCACCTTCTTTTGAAAAGAAGTAATAACTCCTCGAACATCGCGAATAAGAAAAATACCTTTAACATTTCCATTATAGATTTTCCGGAGCGCCAAAAACCGACCGATATACTTAGCTGAATCTAACACATATCGATTATTATTAGTATGGATAGCTTCAATTAATTGTTTCTGAGCTTCTTGATACTTCTGAAAATCCCCCCTTGGCTTAGTTCCTGCTAAATAATAAGGAATGGCTGAATGATACTCCATGCGATGAGCTAATTGCTCATAATCAGTAACGTTATCTTTTATTTTTTTAGGCAATGATTGCTTTACCGATCGCCAATACTTACAGGAATCAAATTCAAAACCACATGAGCATGCATCGTTATTTTTCAGATAAGAAAAAAAGTGATGTAACTCACCAACATTTGTAATCTTTTTGTGATTATTTAAAACGGTTGCTAACACCGTTGAACCACTACGCCCGGCTCCCAGAATATAAATAATCTCTTTACTACTCATTTCTATACTTTATCACTTTGGCCGGATTCCCTCCTACAATTGCATAGTCTGGCACATCTTTGGTAACAACTGATCCGGCTCCAATAATTACATGGTCACCAACTTCTACACCCGCTAAAACAATGACACTTGCACCAATCCACACATCATTACCAACCTTAGTATTATACTGTTTTTTGCCCTGGTACTGAATGGGAGTATCCAAGCGGCTGTACCGATGGTTTCGTGAATATATCTTGACATCGGGACCCATGATTACGTTGGAACCGATCGAACAGTGCGACTGAATCATGCAACGGGTTCCCAATTCTGAATTATTCCCCACCTCAGATTTAGGTGAAATTTCAGCGCCGCTTTTAACTCTCAAATTCTCGCCGCATTTTCTCAAATAGTTCTTCACCAGGTACCTTCTGATCGTCGGAAAGAATAAGGCAAAGGGACGATAGTCTTCCGGTGTTTTTTTAAAAAGAATAATATAAAGAGCAAAATATAGTTTCCTCAACAAATTCATTGTCTCGTATTCAAATACAACTTTTCTAGGGTTTTACAAATATGATCAATAGTATATTTCTTAGCACTTTTCATAGCATTCTGGCTAAGTTCCGCCCATTCACCAGCCGATATGTTATAAGCTTTTTTAATTAGCCGACCCAACTCATCACTTGTACTCGCTTCACACACAAACCCGTTGTGATCATTACGGACCTGATATTTCAATTGTTCAAGGTTGGAAATTATTCCGGGCGTGCCACAATACATAGCTTCAGCTAGTGAAAGACCAAATCCTTCACTTCTGGAGGGAAAAATAAAAAACTTACTCCGGTTATAATATTGGTTAATCTCTTTTTGAGTAAGGCTATCCAAAACGGTTAAATTTACCTGATTCTCAAGGGCTTTAATTTCTTCCTGATAATTGCCGCTGCCAATAAAAACAACATTCAAATCCTCACTACCAATTTCTTGTAAGGCCTCTATCAGTTTGTCGGTGCCTTTTACTTTATAGAATGACCCTACATATAAAAAATCGATATCGCGTTCGTTATAATCGTTGCCGAGAGGATTAATATCCGCTGTATTGATACCCGCACACAAAAAATGATCAACATCCCTGTTTAATTTCTGTTTTACAACCTCTTCCATCGATTGACCTACACAAATAATTCTATCCACACAGCCGATAAGCTCACGATAAAATCGAATCAAAAATGTATTCTGCAAATTATTTATATCACTTCCGTGCATGGTCAAAAAAACAGTTGTTGACGGATGAAATAGTTTATAGATAAATGTCAGCAACAACAATGGCGACAAAAAATGCAGGTGTAAAACATCATACTGCTTCCTCAGCTGCATAAAAAAACGCAGAAAGCTCATAAGGTATTTTTTAATAGATCCTAAAAGTCCCGTAAAGCTTCTTTTTATTGAAAAAACACTTACATCCATGTCAGTATTTTTGCGAAACCAATCAACGTGGTTTTTTACAAAGATACCGGCATATTCTTTTTCTTCTGAAGGGTAAGCGTTGGTTAGTATTAATACTCTCAAGTTACCCACTTGTGTAAATGATTAAATTTATTATCGTTCTGTTACTATAATTTCTAAAATATTTTTTTACATATTATCTAATTCACTTGTCCGAAAATACGTTTTGTTCATTGTGCCTTTCGGTTCTTTTTTTAGTATTACTTTAAAATGTGTTACAGCTATTTGTTTTGGAGTCATATACTTAAAAGACGCTGGTAAACTCATCCTTTTTTCTACATAATCTATATCCTCTTGATCAACATACAATTGTAAATTTGAAGGAGACATGCTTAAACCTTCAAATAAAGTCATATACTGCGGGTATCTAATCCTATTCTGGCATCCATATTTTTTATTATTTAATAATTTCCAAACAGAATCTTGATATTTCAAATAATCCAACCTATGGATTTTATTAGAGGAGAATGGATAATGTGGTTGGCTATGAATGTCGTTACAATCTACTTTATGATATGCAATACCATTTCTTTTTAAAGCTTTGGTAGCTATTTTAGAATATTGCAGTAAGTTTTCTAGTGGAATTCTTTGCAAATTTGAAATACTATACCAGACATCAATTTTATCAATATTAAAATCTTCAAGTTCATTAAATTTCAAAAATGTAATGTTTAACCTATCAAAAAAAGTATTTTTATTATTTATATCTCGTATTTTATCAAATCTTTTTAATAAGACTTTCTTCTTTATAGAAAAATTCTGAGAAAGCTTATCCAAATGTTCTTCAAATAAATTAATGCTTTTTAAATAGTTAAGTGAGATATGATCATTTATGTCACAGGTAATTATTTTTTCAAAACCTAACAAATATGCAATTACCAAATCAATACATGCAGACCCTGTACCAAATTCTAAAAAGTTTTCTTTTTCAGACAAATCATGATAAAAGTTATCAAAATGATTAATACCCCTAACTATTCTTTGGTGATAGTACTGCCCATCCACATCTTGCTCACCGTACAAAGATTCTAATCGATTTCTATGCAAACCTAAATTACTTAAAAATGCCAAAAAACCTTCCGCCAGATGGATAACATAGATATTCATAATCAAAATTAACTTTAATATTCCAAATATTAATAAAGAGTAGTGATAGCCTTACCTATGTTTTAGCAGAAAAATAGAAAGACCTGCGACATCTCTACACTAAATTTTTAAATACATCACACATATATACTTGGAGAGATATATTTTATTTAAATTCATTTTGCTAAGTATTTTTAGTCCCATCTTCAAGACACTGATTTTTTAAAATATACTTGCCTTTTTTCTTTACAGAGAATAAGCATTAGTAAGTAGTAATATATTTCTCATTATTTTGAAGTATTTCTATATTTGCAAGAATCGCAACGAAGGGAGCAATCATTGCCGACTGCATAATATGACCAGCCAATGTAGCAACAACTACGACCAAACACATGACATAAAAGCAATACCATTGATCGTGTTTTTGGTTTACTTTTTTATAATTGTTAAAAATCCAATAAATCCATAATAAGAAAATGAATATTCCAATTATACCGTAAGCATCTAATAAATCAACAAAATTTTGCTCAGCGGTACCACTCCATCCGTCACCGAATACTAACAACAAAGGATTTTCTATTATCTTTGATATATATGTATCAAATACCCGTTTCCTTTTAATACCACCCGACAAATAGGTAAATATTCCATATTCATCAATAAAATATGCCCATCGTTGCAAGCCAAGAGAAATAAACTTGTAAAGGTATTCATAAATAGAAAAGAAGACTACTAATAAAACTGAAAATATTTTGTACAGCTTTATTTTAGGATAATTGTACACATAAACAAAAAATATGATAAGTGTACCAAGTATGGAAGATTTGCTCAGCAATGCAATGGAAGCAATAAAAAATAATAAAGTAATACCCAGTGCTTTCACAAAAGATTTTTTATTGAGATATAAGAGCAACGAATAAATTACTAATAAAGCACCGGTAACTTCATTGCCGGCATAAAAAAAACCAACGCCTCCTATCATAAATCCGCCAGTCGAAAAGCCATAATTAGAAAATCCAATTCCCAAAAAAGAAGAAAATAAATTTACTAAGAGGATAGCAGCATTTACATAAAGGATAACTCTTAACCGATCTTTCGAGAAGTAGTAATTATTACTTATAAAAACATATAACAAAAAGGGTAAACTTATTTTTACAACAGCATTTAAGTTATTTATGACCTCTTCATTAGAGTAAAAACATTGCACCAAGAATAATCCAAATAAAAGAATAATAGTCGAAAGAAAAACCAGAGAGTTCTTATCTAGATTAGTTTGCAAAATTCCAACCAAAAGAACTAAGATAAAAAAGATCCGAATTCCCTCTCCTAATGAAAAACTCCCTACTAAAAAAATATTATTGCTAATTAAAAAACCGTTTAAGGCATCAATAAATAGCCATAATACCAAGAAAACGAATATGGTCTTATCTAAGTACTTCTTCAAAAAGAAAAAAAATTAAATTATGAATGAACTTATTAGATACCTTTTTATATTTAGATCATATTATAATCTAACTTAGACAAAAGATTGTTTAAGTATTTAACTTTTTCTAACTCACTCTCTTGTAGTTCTTTTCGTCCCTTTCCAATACTATCTGTATTAATGGGCTTATGCACTTTTTTATGGTGAGCATGATATTTGGTATCCCCTAAATCACCCTGCTGATTAAATTTTGCAATCTTTTCACTCATAAAATCAATACCTAAAAAATGGCATACCCTTTCCACTGTTTGTTCAGGGTTAGATACCATACTTTCATAAGTTAATTCGTAATAGTCTTTTGGATACTTGTTACCAAACTTTTGTAAATATTTGACTGATTGTTTCCAGCGCAGGGCAGCCATATCCAAATCCTCGTAGAGGCCTGCTTTTACATACGAATTAACGACATCAATCCCATCTCGGATAATGTGGACAAACTGTGCTTTTGGAAACATTTTTTTCAATTCGTAAACATACATCGCATTTAACGGGGTTTTGTCTCCCCATCTTATTAGGGGTATTCCTTTTTTTCGGGCATAAAATTCGTAAAACTGATTTATAACTTTAGCAAGTGATTGCTCGTCAGATTCAAGCGCTTTCAATTCTAATGCCAGATCAGCTAATGTTTCAATTTCGAAAGTATAAAACTCCGGATGGTACTCAAATGTAGAAAGTATCAGGTTTACGTACTCATCCCAAGCCAAATTTTTATGCACAGCATGCAGCTGTGTAATCTTGCCTAGAACATAACTTTCAGGAGGTATGACAATTCCTTCTTGAGATACCAGTATTCGTCTTAGTAAAGTATTACCAGAACGTCCAGATCCGACAATAAAAAAAGGGGAAAAATCTTCATTCTCATGTAGTGAAATCGTGTTAAAATAAAATTTATTTCTGATCCTATTTACAATATTATACCCTCGATGAGCCCAGCGATTAAAGTAAAAATACTTCAACTTTGTCTTTTCATTCATCTTTAGCCTCTCTACTTTTTTCCCAACTAAACTCACGGCCTATCATATTAAATAACTCCTCATTGTGGGGAGCGAAATAAGATTCTAATTCAAGCCTTAGGTTCTCATCTAACTTGGAGTAATCGGTCTTGTTTATCCGATTAAAATCAAATTCATTATTATTGCGTTTAAGCTCTAGCCAATCAAAAATTTGTAATAATTTTTGTTTTGTATTCTCAAAAAAAGACTCACTTTGAATAATTAAAAACTGGTCTTCATCAAAATACTGATACCACTTTTCAAGCTGCTCAGCATATCTTCCTCGTGCCAAGTAAGAATAATATTGGTGTTTTTTTCCTCTATAGTTTACTGATGCTAATAGCTTTTCTTCTTCCTCTTCTAACCGACTTTCTTCTTTATTTATAGCTTTCCTAAATGTTAAAGGTTCGATCAGACCGATATTATTTTTTTTCTGAAAATTATACTGGGAATATGCCCGATCTACCGGATTCCTGAGCAGAAGCAAAAACTTGGCATTGGGATAATCTTTAGAAATCCTTTGGGGGGTAGCAGGATGAAATAGATAGTATGGTGAAGCTTCACCTGTTATAACTGAACCCTTCTTTCTTTTTTTAAGAGGAAAGTGCGATAAATACCAC
This sequence comes from Fodinibius salinus, assembly GCF_008124865.1. Taxonomy (NCBI): domain Bacteria; kingdom Pseudomonadati; phylum Balneolota; class Balneolia; order Balneolales; family Balneolaceae; genus Fodinibius; species Fodinibius salinus. The sequence continues at coordinate 1,024,674 of NZ_VNHY01000001.1, forward strand.
TTAAAATCTTTATGAAACCGATAATCATAATAGTGTATCTCTTTTTTCAAGGGAGAAACAAAATTCGCAGCATATTTTTTAATGTATCTAAATAAGGAAGAAGTACCTGATTTCTGAGCACCAATAATAAAAAAGTTTGGTTGTATTACTTCTTTAATGCTAGTCCTCAAAAGAATATCCCGATAACTCAGTTTAGCTTTTCGGGTTATTTTTTTAGTGATATTCATTTTCCCATTCCCCACATATCTATACCCAAATTCTTTTTTACCTGGTAGTAGTTTATCAAATTCTTCATTGCTAAAGATGAGCCCGTAGCAATAGCAGCACCAATAATGCCCCATAAAGGTATAAGTAAAGCATTAAATAGGATATTAGAAAAACCGGCAATAATTGTAGTATTTCTAACCATATTCTGATATTCAGACATGCTTAACAAATAGCCCACGGGACCTGTCACAGAATTAATGAATTGCCCGACCAGCAAAATCAACAATGGTTGATATCCTACTACAAATTCGGACCCAAAAAAGCTAAGTATAAATTCACCAAACAAAATTAATACAATGACTATAGGTAACGTAGTAAAAAATATAAGCTTTGTTGTCTGAGTAGCTGATTTTTCTAATTCCTCAATTTTGTCATCGTGATACAATTGCGAAAATTTAGGTGCTGCAATAGAACTAATGGCTGAAAGTACAAAAATTGTCAGTATCCCAATTTTATAAACAATATGATAGATACCCACGTCAGCTTCATCCATAAAAAAACCGAGCATTAGTATATCAGTCTGGGCAATAACTACATTCATTGTTGTCACCAAGAATAATGGGACAGATACATTAAAAATAGACTTATAGCTGATATCATGTTGATCATCATTAGAACTATCTTCTGGAAATGAGTAATAACCTAACAGAAAGAAAAGAATACCCATAATAAATAAAGACAATAGATGAGCATAAATGGGTATATTAATATTAGCAGTAAAAATAAAACTGATGAATAAAAATAAAACCAGCTCAAGAAAATTAGGAATCGCTTTAAAAAAACTATATCTCTTAATTTCCCCTAATGCACGGAATGTTTCTATATTTATATTTCTCAAACTCCGAAATAATATCACCCCAATAGCTAAATACAAAACTATGGTAATCTCTTCACCCGGTGTGTTAAATAATAAACTCTTTAATGGTTCTAAAAATAAAAACAAGCATAAGGATACAGTAATTGAAAATAAAAGAAGTAATAAATGACTCTTTTTATAAATTTTAAATGATACTGCTTTTGAAAATTTAGCAGCATATTCTGGAATTAACCGAACCAACGATGTCCGTAGTCCGCCTTCCGAAAAAATACAGCTTATAGCCAAAAAAGACTGGATTATAGCATATCTCCCAACTGCTTCAGCTCCATAGAATTGGGCAATAAGATAATTAATGACCACACTCGAAAGGACAACTGCTACTTTAGATAAAGACGAGTAAATACTTCCTTTGAAAATAAATGCAAAGTTATCATCCGATAACCACTGCTGTATTTTTTTCTTATAAAATATAATGTTAAACACGCTGATTTTGGTAATCTTTAAGATCTATCAGTATAAAAAAACCTTGCCTAATCAAGGTAAAAATTCTTCCACCATTTGTGAGCAAGTAAATATCCTAAAGCTACCAAAAAGCCAAGCATTCCAGAAACAATCAGAATCAATAATCCCGAGGTATTATCTTCCAGCGGCACACTCACCGGCTGCAGCACCGAAAGCACCGGCGTATCTTTTTGGAGCTCGAGCTTGGCCTGTTCTAGCTGCTGGGAAAGGGAATTATAGAGGTTAAAAGCTAAATCATATTGCGACTGCAACTCCTGCTCGCGACTCTGCGCTTTAGCCGTTGCTAAATTAAGATTACTGTCACGAAATTCAGCCAGCTTTTGCTGTATTACATTAAACCGTTTTTTGGCAGAATCTACCTGCTGTTGGACAAAGGCAAGATTCTGCCGGGTCTTTTGGGTGCGATAAGCTTTTACCTGCTCTTTTAACAGGCTAATACCTAGCTGCGAGACTTCCGCCGCTGCATTGGCATCCGGCAGGGTCACCGAAAAGTTTAGAACTCCGGTTTCCTGATCAACTGAAACTAATAACTGATCACGAAGTATTTTTACAGTTTCCATCTGTGCTTCGGTAATAGAAAGTACAGAATCGCGGCTAATCTTTTTGGGTAAGGTTCGCATATCCCGTTTTTTTTCAGAAAAAATATCAGCCATTTTACCAGGTAAGCCAATGGTGTATTCCTTTATATATCCAAAAATTGAAGGAGAATAAATTTCGGTATAGAATTCATGCACTCCGGCAGTGGTATCATAACTTGCAAAGTAAACGGGCGTATGCATAAGTTCCAGCTGGTAGGGTAAGCTTTCTGCAATCTTGGGATAAAGCTGGGGCGGAATGCTTCCGGTCTGCCCTCCACTTAAATCACTCGGACTAATCCCCAACATTCCACCATACTGCGACAACAAACTTCCGGCCTTTCCCCCTAAGCCTTGTTCTTGAGATTCCGGCATGAGTGTAGCTTCGGCCGTATATTCTTCGGGGCTAAAAAGTGCAATGAGCAATCCTAATACTAAAAAAGCGCCGGTAATTTTAACAATTTTTTCGCGGGCATCCCAGAAGGCCTGCAACAATTCGACCAAGTCTATTTCGTCTTCTTCGACGGGACGATAACCGTATTCGGGGGGAGCATCGTAGTAGGATTGAGGCTGTTGCCTTCTATGAGGTGTGGGGTCGTGATGTTCGTTATGTGATTCCTGGTTGCTCAGCGTTGTATTTATTTTGTATTAAAATTTCTTTCGTTAATCGTTATTCAACTTGTAGCTAAATTTTTGTTGAAGGTTGACTATGATCATCAAAGGGTCGATTTAGACAACAATTATCAAGGTAAACTTTTAAACCTTTTTTATTTTTTGAGACTTTGTTCTCGTTATGTACGTCTTCGTTGCTCAGCACATTGATAATTAAAATTTAAAAAAGCTCAAAGGAAAATAGGTGTGGAATCGAAACTAAATCTCTGCTCAATTTTAAGGTAGCTTATTATAAGGAAATATCGTGTTTGTGGAAAGATGTAATCTAAGAAATGTTATAATAATCCATTACAATAATTAGTGTAATTACAGGACCTTAGTTTGTTTTTAAGTTGATGTAGTTATGCTATTCACTCTGCCAATATAGAATACAAGCATAACTGCTATTTGAGATTCTTCACTTTGTACAACTACACCAGGTTTCGTTGCACTTCGTTCAGAATGACAAGCAAGGAGGTGCTCTGACTATAATGCTACTGTTGTCACCTCCGATCCCGAATGCTATGACTTTATCTAATGAGGTAAATTCAAGATAAGCAATTTGAAGAGTTATAGTGTTCATTTTTTTCAATCAAGAAAACCGCCGATAAATATCGGGACCAGAAAACCACTGGAACGAACCAAAAAATTGTCCCCCTCGCCTCTCCCGAGCTCTCGGGATCGGCACTCCTCCCGGGAGGAGATTTTTTGTGCTATTTTTTAAGCTTGTTGGCTGGATTCAACCTTCGGCTTGTACGGAGATCAAGGTGTATTATCACGGACAGCATTTAGTTTACACAATCCCAAACCAGCGCAGAGTGTAGGTTCGAGATGAAGATTAGTAAATTATTTAGCTTTCTGCCAAACGTCCTATATCACGAAAATTTTTAACCATTAATAATATCTCTCAACCTTAACCTATAACAGATGTATTTGCCTGTAACATTTTACTGGCTTTTCCAACCTTTAACAACTTTTCTACATCACGCCGCATACTGCAATACCTCTATTTCTGCATTGTTCGCTACCGCCTGTTCGGCAATACCCATAAGTTTTTGTGTTACTTCTTCTGAATGGGTGTATTCTCCACAATTTTCACAGACTTTGGCCGGAACATTTTTTACAACAATAATACTTTCATTTCGCTGCAATGTAACGGTAACCTTGCCCGCTTTCATCGTACCGGATTTACAAATTACGCATTCCATAATATTATGGGTTATTTTCGAGATCTAAAATCTTTCTTCCAAATGTCAAGAGAAGGTTCATAAGCTGTTACTACAATACAAGTATCTGCTTCCGAATTAACAGCAACCACCACATGAATGGGGCGCTGATTTATGTAAGAAAACATTAAATAGCTTGGATACGGTCGGTCATCGGGATAGGAAGCAATTCGCTGTCCATTTTGGATAACCGTTTTTACATCATCAATAGATATTTTACGAGCAAACATTTGCTCTGTCGCATGACCCGTAAATTCAAACACTCTACAATTCAAAATATAACTCTATAATAATCTCAAAAAATATAATTTAAGGTCAATTGATCTATCAATGGTAAAGTTTAAAAGTAAGTGGTTGCAGGCTAACCTTAAACTAACTTTGTGATCTGCTGTTAATGTTAAGGAAATATCGCATTTCTTAAAAGATAAAATCCTATTTAACCAGGGGCTGCCAGGTCCCAATAAAGGGTTTTTACAATTAGAAGATAATCTCAACCCGAAAGGGAGATCTACAGTGCCAATTCCCCGGCATTGGCCCCTTCATATTTATAGGGAGGGATGTTTGTAGAGCTGAAATTAATGTTTGGCTACAGATTTTAGATACCGACAAAAAATAAATCCCCCTCTAGAAAGAGGGGTGGTCCCACACATAGTATTTCTATGTGGGAGTGGGCTTATGTGCATTGTAACACTACAAGTATAATAACCCACCTCGCCTCTCCCGAGCTCTCGGGATCGGCACTCCTCCCGGGAGGAGATTTTTTGTGCTGTTTTTTGAGTTGTTGGCTGGATTCAACCTTCGGCTTGGCCAAAGATCGAGCTATGATTAGCCCGGACAGGCTTGAAACTACATATGCAGCTGCGGAAAACAAGTATCCCCATTCCAGAACATAACACTGCAATGAAAATGGTATTTATAATTTATAACAAATAGAGAAGTAGAACCCACTCATAAAGCTAATAATGACAAACAGGGAAGTGCTCTGACTATAATGCCAATGTTGTCACTCCGAGTGCAGCGAGGAGTCTCAAGTATGAATATAGTTACCATTTTGAAAGTTGCTCCGGCTGTGAATATTGCTATGATTGTCGTTTGAGACTTTTCACTGCGTTTGGGATGTTATGCCGGTTTAGAAAAGCCCTCACTAAAGAATCATTCCGGCACCGACTGTTTCGTTTGTAAACTCATCAATCAGGATAATACTCCCGGTCTCTCTGTTTCGCTTATAGGAATCATAAAATAACGGGTCAGTGGTACGAATTTTGATACGTCCGATATCGTTAAGCCCAATCTCTTTGTCACCTTCAACGCGATGCAAGGTATTAATATTGACCTTGTATTTTACCTCTTTTACAATGCAGCGGGCATCTTTGGTGGTGTGTTTGATGGCATATTTCCCATTGGGATCCAGCGGCTCTTTATTAAGCCAGCATACCATCATATCGATATCCTGTCCCACGGTAGGCTGGTTATCGGGCTTGGCAATCATGTCGCCACGGCTGATATCGATTTCATCTTCGAGCGTCATCGTTACCGACATGGGGCTGAAAGCCTCTTCCTCTTCCTGCTCAAAAGTTTCGACTGTATCAATTTTGCTGGTAAAACCGGATGGTAGTGCTATAATTTCATCTCCGGGCTTGAAAACGCCACCGGCTACTTTACCCGCATATCCGCGGTAATCGGGATATTCGGTTGACTGCGGACGTGTAACCCACTGCACGGGGAATCGACTGTCCACGTGATTAAAATCACTGTCTACTTGTACATTTTCGAGGGTATAAAGCAGTGTTGATCCACCATACCAAGGCATGTTGTCAGACTTTTCTACAACATTATCCCCATACAATGCACTAATGGGAACGTAATGAATGTCAGGGACATCAAGCTTGGAAGAAAAGGTCTTAAACTCCTCTTTAATCTCTTTATAACGCTCTTCGCTGTAATCCACAAGGTCCATCTTATTTACGCAAAGTACTACGTGCTTAATTCCCAGCAAAGATGATATAAATGAGTGTCGACAAGTCTGCTCAATAACACCGTTCCGGGCATCAACAAGAATTACAGCCAGGTTGGCTGTGGATGCCCCTGTCACCATATTGCGCGTATATTGTACGTGACCGGGCGTATCGGCAATAATGAACTTACGCTCGGGCGTTGAAAAATAGCGGTAGGCTACATCAATGGTAATGCCCTGTTCGCGCTCGGCCGAAAGACCATCAGTCAACAGTGCCAGGTTGGTATATTCATCCCCTTTCTTACGACTCGACTCTTCGATCTTCTTCATCTGGTCATCAAAAATGGACTTAGAGTCGTACAACAATCGTCCGATTAAGGTACTCTTCCCATCATCCACACTGCCCGCCGTAGTAAAGCGAAGCAGATCCATGTCGAGGTATTTCTTTGCGTCAGTTTCGTTACTCATTACAGTAATTACAAATTGAGAATTGTGAATTAGGAATTATTCCTAATTCTTAATTGAAAATTGAAAATTCTAAATCAAAAGTATCCCTGTTTTTTTCGTTCTTCCATCGCCGCTTCGGCTCGCTTGTCATCGGTACGGTTTCCACGCTCGGTAATTCGCGCCGAGGCCACTTCTTCAATAATCTGCGGAACGGTCGTGGCATCCGACTCGAATGCTCCGGTACAGGTCATATCACCGATAGTACGGAACCGAACAGTTTGTTCCTCATATTCCTCATCATCGGTTAGAGTAATAAATTCGGATTTGGCCAAGTAGGTCCCTTCTCGTTCTACGACATCCCGGGTATGTGCCAGGTACAAGCTGGGGATATCAATATCTTCGGCTGCAATGTACTGCCAGACATCCATTTCCGTCCAGTTACTCAGTGGAAATACGCGGAAATGTTCGCCCTGATTTTTACGTCCGTTATACAAATTCCAAAGTTCGGGGCGCTGGTTTTTGGGATCCCATTGCCCAAACTCATCGCGGTGAGAAAAGAACCGTTCCTTGGCGCGGGCTTTCTCTTCATCCCGACGTGCTCCACCAAAAGCAGCATCAAAATCATGCTCTTCCAGCGCTTCGAGCAGCGTAGGGATCTGTAATTTGTTCCGGCTGGGATTGGGTCCTTTTTCTTCCTTCACTTTTCCGGCATCAATCATATCCTGTACGTGAGCAACAATAAGCTCCACGCCCAGATCATCCATTAGCTGATCGCGAAATTCAATGGTCTCATCAAAATTGTGTCCGGTATCAACGTGTAAAAATGGAAAAGGAATTTTACCCGGCCAAAAGGCTTTCTGCGCCAGTCGTGCCATAGTAATGGAATCTTTGCCACCGGAAAACATGAGAACAGGGTTCTCAAACTGGGCGGCTACTTCTCTCATGATGTGTATGGATTCCGACTCTAGCTGCCGGATGTGATTCAATTTATATAACTGCATGTAATCTTAGGTTTTGATAAAAACTAAAACGGCAAAAAATAAGGATTTATTTATCCAATGACTATCTAAACACGATGAAAATTGTAAATAGATAGATTAAAAATAGCATTGATCAAAAAATCACTACACTGAGACTGTTTAATCAACACACCATTGTTGGTAATTCATTTCCAGCATCCAACATCTAGTATCCAAAAACTTAACTTCTGTTTCTTAAATACTCCAGAACCATTTGTACGCCCTCTTCAGGAGTGATATCGGTAGTATCAATTTCCAACTCTGGGTCTTCTGGTTCTTCGTAAGGGTCGCTGATGCCGGTAAAATTATCAATTTCCCCTTTTCGGGCTTGCTCATATAGTCCTTTTACATCGCGCTGTTCGCAGACTTCCAGCGGCGTTGAAATATGTATTTCGGTAAAATCTTCACACATATTGCGTACAAAATCACGTGCATCCTGATACGGAGAAATAAATGAAGCCACAACAAAAACACCATGCTTTTGCAGTAAGCTGGCAACAAAGCCTACGCGCTTAATATGGCTATCGCGCTCTTCTTTTGAAAAACCGGTAGTGGGAAATACTTCCCGAACGGCATCCCCGTCAAGATGTTCTACTTTGTATCCCCGATCTTTTAGCTGGGCATATACTTTTTCTGAAATGGTACTTTTCCCTGACCCGGAAAGCCCGGTAAACCATAGGACGGTGGGCTTGAGGGCACTTTCGTTATTTTTCATAAAACATTTTTTTAATTCTAATCGATTAACGTATCAATAATTATCAATATTAAATTTTGAATGCTGAATGTTGAATTACCTTAAGCTCTTTTGCGAAGTCTTAACAATAGCAGACAATATATTGACAATCTCATTTATTTCATTCAAATAAAAGTCTGCATCAAAATCTAACAAGTCGCTATGTTTTAGCAATCGCAGCCAATACTTAGTCTCCCGAGCCTCTTTTGATGCAATGGACATCTTTGCAATAAAATCCCGTTTGGATTGAGCTGCTCCAGCTTCCTCTACATTAGCTCCAATACTGGTTCCACTCTTTAGTATCTGTCTTGAGATTACATATTCATTTTTCTTAACAAGTTTTTTGTTCAGGATGATTATTTTGAGTGCAAAATTGAAACTCTTGGTTTTTATAATATTTTTCTTACTCATGATTATTGAATTGAGTCAAGGGTTAATAGTAAGACCTCAGAATCAATTCAACCTTACAAAAGAACTACTAAATTCAGTCTTTGCTAATTCAACATCCAACATTCAATACTCAAAATTCAACATTCTCTTCTAATCCAATAAGAAAGCTACCGTTTTTAAGATCCGGCTTATTGTAAGTTAAAGGCGACGAATGTGCACCATCACGCGCCGAATAACGGTAGACACAATCTCCTGCAGCCACGTCCCATTCCATAGTCGGTCCCATTCGGGGATAGATATCCGCTTTACCCTCAGCTACCAGACAAAACTTAAGCGAACTGCCCGCCGGTATCGTCTTATCGATTTCAATTCCTTTATCGGCAAGCTGCTCAACCAGTTCATCAGAACCGTGAGAACGACTTTGAACAGCTACAGAGGGATTATCCGTAGTCTCAGAGAAAATTCTCCGGGGCGCATTATCTGCTTCCTGTTTAAATGCCCCCTCTTCTTTAGTAGCATAATAGCTAACATCCTTATCGGGCACATAAACAACCCCCATCACCGGAACGCCTTGGTCAACAAGGGCAATATTTACCGTAAACTCTCCATTTTTCTTGATAAATTCTTTGGTACCGTCCAGTGGATCTACAATCCAGAATTTTGCCCAATCTTTTCGTTCCTCATAGTCAGGGATACCTGATTCTTCAGAAATTACGGGGGTATCCGGGTCAATTTCTTGAAGCGCATCAATAATAATATGATGCGACGCCAGATCTGCCTTTGTCAACGGGGAGTCATCATCTTTGCGAGTGATTTTGATATCCTGCACATCATTATAAATCTCCAGCATAGCATCGCCGGCCTCTTTTGCTGTTGTAATAACTTCTTTGAGCATAATTTTCTAAAATACTTTTAAAAAACTTGTTATACATTCCGACGCAGAGCATTGAAAAAAGATAGAGAGAGGACCAACCATCGCCCGTTTCCCATCCTCCGTCACTTCTCCTAAAACGGCCAAATCATAGGCACAAATGATATGGTGATTGCGGCCACTGTTAAGTTTAGCGGTAATCCAACTTTGGTAAAGTCAGTAAACTTATATCCGCCGGGGCCATAGACCATCAGGTTTGTTTGGTACCCGATAGGCGTAGAAAAACTGGCTGAAGCGGCCATAATAATCGTCATAACAAAGGGCATATAGCTAACCCCGAATGAGGCCGCCATGGATATGGCAATAGGAAAAATAAGAACAGCCGCTGCGTTATTGGTTACCATCTCTGTCAGTATCCACGTTAACAAATATACCCCTGCTAAGGCCAGATGGGGATTGTTCTGGATATAGCCTAAGAACTCTTCTGCCAGCACTGCAGCCCCGCCTGTTACCTCCAGCGCATTCCCCAGCCCCAGTGATGCGGCAATAACCAGCAATACTGACCAGTCAATATATTCTTTAGCCACATTGGCCCTGCAGCAACCACTGCCTACCATAAGGGCTGCTGCTAAAAATGAAGCCTGAAACATTGATAAAAAACCTAATCCAACACTGGATATCATAATCCCCAGTATAGTCCATGCATATCCTGTTTTATTAAAGTTTGGAGGATTATAATCAATCAATCCGCTGACTAAATAATAATCACTGGAATTGCGATACTGGTCCAAAAAGTTAGGAAGGGCTTCTAATAATAGTGTATCACCGGTACGTAGCTTAATATCCCCTAATTTTTCTTTCAGGCGTTCTCCGTTTCGGGATACGGCCAGTACTACAGCATCGTACATATTTCGGAATCCGCCTTCTCTAATAGTTTTGCCGTTTATGGGATGGCTGGGAGAGACGACAGCTTCAATTAGCAGTCTTTCGCGCTGCGAAGAAGTCAACTTAAAAACCTGGTCAGTGGCAGGACTCAATCCTTTAATCTGCCGGAGATCGACAATAGAATCTACAATACCGGTAAAAATGAGGCGGTCGCCTGCTTTCAGTTCTTGCTCGGGATCTACGGCAGCCATAATATGATCATCGCGATATATTTCAGCCAGAAAAAGCGACGGTAAATTACGCAATCCCGCCTCTTCAATAGTCTGCCCGGGCAATGAACTGTTTTCATCCACAATCATTTCAATGGTATATTCTCGCGGATCTTTAAAAGTGTCAAACCCGGAACCCCGTTCGGGCAGCATTTTATCCCCAAATACAGTTAAGTATAAAAATCCTACAATGGCACACGGGATGCCAATAAGGGCCGGCTCAAAAAGCCCTATTGTCTGGGTTGTCGCCTCTTCGATGAGCAGTCCGTTTACAATCAAATTAGTGCTGGTACCAATAAGGGTGCAAGTTCCACCTAAAATGGCGGCGTAGCTCAATGGGATAAGAAGCTTTGAAGCCGCTATACGGTTCTTTCGGCCCCAGTCTTCCAAGGCAGGTATAAAAGAGGCAACCACAGGTGTATTATTCAAAAAGGCACTGACTACCATCACCGGTGCCATAATACGCATTTGTGCTATACGTATGCTTTTGGTACGGCCAATAATAATTTTCACAATATATTGTATGGCACCGGTTTCTTTAAGTCCGGCGGCAACTACATACAATGCTGCTACTGTAAGCATCCCCTGATTTGAAAAACCGACCAGCGCCTCGGCAGGAGATACGGCCTGCGTGACAATCAGAATCGTCAGTCCGCCGATAAATACAGAATCAGCGGCAATCTGAGTGCCAACAAGCAGAGATACACATAATAAAATTACGGCAATTACCGTCCAGCCAGCCAAGGTCATTACGAGACTGTTATGTTCATTTTATATTTAAATTCGGAAATTAAAGAAAATGAATTATCGGCTGCTTTCAAACCGCCAATAACATAGTTTTTCTCTTAATTTGTAGGTACACTAAAACTTAAGCCGCGCCTGGATACCCACTTCGCTACGCTTGTCTCCCTGAATTTGATTTAACCCACTCCCGATTACTTGCTCATCTTCAAAAATGGTAATCCCAAATTTAGCCCAAAACTCCAGGTAGCTGGTCGGCTCATAATTGAGCAGTGCGTACATCCGCTGCCCGGTATTGTATAGCGCCTGACTGGCAAAGACATACAACAAATCATTTTCAAACTGATACACCCGAGTAGCAAAGCTTTCGGTATCAAACATTGTGATTCGGGTATCGAGCTGTAATTTCTCGTTAAATTGTAATCTTAAATCCTGGTAAATCAAATAACCGAATTCCAAATTTTCACCAGCCTGCTGACTTTGTACCAGCTCTCCCCTGGTGCGTAATCGTACTTTGGGATTCACCCAGTATTCCACATTAGCGCGATAAGTACTTCGGCGGGCTTTTCCCAATTTTCGAATTTGTCGTCCAAAAGAATCCAATGCTCTATATTCATCGTCCTCAATCTCGCTGCGCAGCTGTACATAAAAACTGAGGTCGTCATTAAACTCAACATTTACTTTCCCCAACCAGTCATAACCCTGTGTTGGCTGATTGGTACCGAAACGTGCGCTGGGAAAGCGAAACTGATCTATATAGGCATTTACGGTAACACGATCACCAATGGTGTGCTGCAACCCCAGGTAAATACCTTCTTCATTCTTCGGCTGGCCCGAAACTTCTCCAAAACCATTGCCCAATATTGACTGAAATTCTTTCTGATAATTACGGTATGCCAGCGACATTTCTGTATTATCTCCAATGCTCGTTTCAATGCCGGATATCACCCCCATACCCCCATTTTGTGATCGAGCAGCTTCGCCAAAGACAACAGCCGGACCAAATAAAAAGGTATAATCCGCTCCAAAGGTGGAATTCGTGCGGCCTTCAAAATCAAATTGAGCATAGGTACGATCGCTGGCAGCTATAACTTTGTCGTACTCCACCTGATAACCTGTAGCACCAATCAGTCCAAAAGGTAATTCCATTTGAATATGCCCTCCATACAACTGCTGGCCAAGGTTCTTTTCTTGAAGAAGCTCATTAATCGTACGATGATAACCATCAGTACCCGGTGATCGCGTGGTATCATTGCTAATTTCGCTGGCACTGCGCTGTCGATTAGAATAAAAACCGGTAAACTGTAATTTACCACCGTAGGTAGCAGCTACTCCCCGGTAAAAGTTCGTTTCTTGCGCAGATGTATATGGGTCAATACCCTGTCCACTCCTATTTACTGCGCCAATAACATCACTGCCTTTCCCAAACGAATAACCGCTCCAAATCACAAGACCCTGCCCAAATGCCAAACCGTAATCACCACCCACCAACATCTGCAGCTTGCCGTTATCCTGCAATGCAATATGCCAGCTTCGGTGATCAAACTTAACGGGACTCACAAGTTGTTCACCGGGGTCTTTTTCTTGCGTCAAATTTACTGATACATGATCACTCTGATAACCAAACCGCTGATAATATTTCACCCGATTACCTACATATCCTCCCTCTTCGGGCCTCTTTTTATATCCCTCTGCCTGTTGCAGATCTGTTTGCACACGCGAAAATGCCTGAAATCGGCCATCATTCGTCCAATATCGTAAATCGGTATATAGATTTTTACCCAGCTCTAACCCACTGCCGGGCGTTACATACGGGCGTACTTTCTCTAAGGTTACGCGGCCAATCCCAGATACTTCCTGCAGCTCATTAACCGATTCAAAAGGCTTTTGATTATCCCGATAATCAATAATAGCCCGCGCCGTCTTCAGGTTTAAACCAGGCACCCTCAATAGTGTATTAATACCGGCATTATTAATATTCACCGGATTTGCTGCCAGCTCTTGTAAGAACTCGGTTAATTGTTCGGGACTCATATCAGAACTCTGCGGATCAAAAACCTCCAGAGCCTCCTCTATATCTTCTTCTACCTGCGATTGGGTAGAATCCTGTTGTTGCCCGAATGCAACTATCGGTATTGCAAAAACCAACGATATAAATAGAATTGTTTTCTGCATTACCAATTTATCTGAAAATCAATGGCAGGACTAAAACCAAGCACTTTATTTTCGTGTCGCTGTACCGCTACATTAGCACCCCAGCGATCAGAACTGTAACCAAAGCCTGCAGTAAATGTTTGCGGATTTGTGGTAATACCGGCACGACCAACTAATGCCTCAACAATTTTTACTTCTACTCCCGCCCGATAAGCTAAGGGAAAATTAATGTCTTTATAGACATCTGAAGTTATTAATGCCAGGTCAGCAATTTGGTAGGATATCCCCACACTTAAATCCCGTGGGAGTTTTTCCCCATTTCGGGATCCATATTCCGGCTGATTTATATTTGTAGCTTTTGCCCCAATCCATAAATGGTCTAAAACGGGAGCTGCTACCCCCACGTCAACACCCAGCGCTCCTGCCGAACCATTATCAATAGCCTGTGTTACGTGGCTGTAATTTAGGATCACTCCATAATGAAATCCCATAAACGAGTTTTTATATCCCGCTCGCAGACGATTTTCACTAAAAAGGTCGAATCCATAGCGGTGTGCACCCGCTCCTAAAACGCCAAATTTTGTGGGATAAGTCACTGATACAGCCATATCCGTGATTTCAGCAAAGCCATAATACCGGACGCCAAAGAAAGAAACAGAAGGCTGATCTTCAGGCATCAGCGCCGGGTTGCCAAACATCGACCAGTTGGTTCCTGCCAACGCAGTCGAAGCCTCTCCCAAAGCCAGTTCGCGGGCACCGATTACAGCTTGTGCATGTAGCTGTTGCGTACCGGAAACGAAAAGGATACCGCCGATAAATAACGTCAATAAAAAAGTTCTGTAAGAATAACTTAGCTTTCGTATCATAAAAAGGTATTAATTATGAACGCCTATAAATCTATGAATTCATAATGACTATTTCTTGTCTTAAGAAAAAAAATAGAACAAGCCGTTTTATAGTCATATTCGGATTACTTTTACTTTTTCCATTTCTACTGCATGCTCAAGAAATTAACGCCACTATTACGGTTGATAAGAGTCAGCTCAGCAGTACTTCTTTGGGATATCTTGATCGGCTACCCAACATTATCGAAACTTATATCAACGAGTATGACTGGATAAATGCAGATTTCCAAGAGAATGAACGTATTGAAATGGAAATGCAAATTACCCTGATGAGCGTGGACAGCGACTATAATTTTGATGCTCAAGTGGTTATTCAATCCCGCCGCCCTATCTATAATACGTCGCAAGAAACACCTCTTTTTTTATTTAATGATACCAACTGGAACTTTACATACACACCTAATCGAACACTTATACATGATGAGTTACAGTTCGACGGCCTGACCAGCCTCATTGATTTTTACTGTTACATTGTATTGGGATATGATTTTGACTCGTTTAAAGAGCTCGGCGGTTCTTCCTATTTCTCGGAGGCACAGAATATTGTTTCTCTCGCTCAAAGTAGTTCATCCCCGGGATGGTCGCGCAACAGCACAAACCGGCGGAGCCGTCCTCAATTGGCCGGAAATTTAACTAACACCAGTTACGAGAAGTTTCGTCAGGCAATGTATAAATATCACCGCAAGGGGCTCGACGTATTTATAAAAAATCCCCGGCAGGCACGGCAACAAATTCTAGACGCACTTAAAATGATTCAAGAATCGAAACGTACAACATCACGGAACCTATTGTATGATGCATTTTTTAATACAAAGTATCGTGAACTGGTATCCGTATTCGAAGATGCTGATACAGAGGTTCGCTTAGAAGCCTACAACGTTTTATCAGATATTGACCAAAGCCATCTCGGGGAATACCAAAAATTGCAATAGCCGTAAAAAATCAACGTTTCCGATAAGCAATACCTCGGACGGTGAACATTTTATCTGATGTTTTGTATATTCTTCAACTGAAGTTTTGAACATTGTTCTCTTAATCAAAATTATTCTCATCGCATGAAACTTTACGTCTGTATAAAACAAGTCCCGGATGTGGATGCTCCCATCCAAATAAAAAATGGTACGCTCATCCAAGATACCGACCGCATGGTGCTAAATGCCTATGACGCTTCGGCCGTAGAAGAAGCACTGGTGCTGACTGAAGAGCACGAAGGCGAAGTGGAAGTAGTGATGGTTGGACCCGAGGGATCCAAAGAAACTATCCGCAAGGCACTGGCCATGGGAGCTGACAAAGCAACTCATATTCAAACCGATGGCGATGTAGATTACAATTCTGCAACCTATGCCAAAATTCTAGCCACCTTTTTTGAGGACAAGGAATATGATATTATCGCTTGCGGAAAACAGTCACAGGATACTGATGCGGGACTGGCCGGAAGCATGATGGCTGAACATCTTAATCTCCCCTACGCAACAAATGCTGTGGGCTTGAGTATCGAAGATAGTAACCTGATTGTAAAACGTCAGGGCGATGCTGGACAGGAAATAATTGAACTCCCCTCCTCTTGTTTGGTAACATGCTCTAATGATATGAATGAGCCGCGTATACCCAGCCTCAAAGGTATTATGAAATCCAAGAAAAAGCCGATGGAAACAGTTGAGCTTTCTGATCTGGATATTGCTGAGGAAGATATAAAACCCAACACAAAAGTAACCGGTCACATGGAAAAGCCAGAGCGCGAACCGGGACAGAAATTTGAGGGCGATCCCGAAGAGCTGGCACAAAAAGTAGCTAATCTCCTCGATGAAGAGGCAAATGTCATTTAATGAGTAACGAGTAAAGGTAATGAGTAAAATGGTACTCGTTACTCATCACTCGTTCAACAGAAATTCCGAACGATAAATAAATTATTTCAACAATGAGCACTCTACTAACTCACATTGCAATCAGCGACGGAAAAATTAAGCGATCATCCCTTGAGGTGTTGTCTCGTATGCATCAGCTGGCCAACGAATATGGCCACGATACCGAAGCAGTTATTATCGATGAGCAGCCTTCACAGTATGTTGATGAGGTTGCCAAATACGGTGCTTCTACGATCTATACCATCGAAAATCCAATTTTCAAAAATCATAGAAATACGCCCCTGCTTAAGGCGTTATCTGCTGTAATGGATGAAGCCAATCCCTACATTTTTGGTTTTGGTTCTACGGAAGGCACTAAAGATATTCTGGGTGCCCTGGCAGCTAATCAGGATGCAGCTGTACTTTCGGACGTTTCCGAATTTGATCTTATTGATGACGGCATTTCTGCCACGCGTCCCGTAATGGCCGCTAAAATTTTGTCTGAAAATGAAGCGCACGGCGATCAGATTCTTGTTTCTGTGCGGTCAGGTTCTTATGACCTAAACGAATCTCAAACTGATGCTGAGACAGTAAATATCGATTTCAGCATTGATGAGGATAAGATTCAATCAACACTGCGTGAGATTATTGGAGCCGACAGCGACAAAATTGATCTCTCCGAAGCCGAAACGATTGTTGCTGCCGGACGAGGAGCCAAAGATGAGGAAGGCCAAGATTTGATTAATGAACTTGCTTCCACACTCAATGCCGGCATTGGTGCTTCCCGAGCACTTACGGAAGCTGGCGTAATGGATCCTAGCTTGCAAATTGGTCAAACCGGAAAAGTGGTATCCCCGCAGCTTTACATCGCCGTGGGTATTTCAGGTGCTATTCAACACGTAGCAGGCATGGCCAACAGTAAAGTTATTGTTGCTATCAACAAAGATCCGGATGCTCCTATTTTTGATATTGCAGATTACGGCATCGTTGGAGACCTGTACAAGGTATTACCCCCCTTTATTGAAGAACTGAAGACGATCAAAAGCTAATTTACTGAAGGTTGAAAGTTGAATGGACAACAGTTTGTTTAGAGCCTTCAACCTGAAACTTTTAATATTCAACAACTATTGAACTATGGATGAAAAGTTTGACTGTATTATTGTAGGAGCTGGCATCGCCGGACTGGCAGCAGCAATGACGCTGGCCCGTAACAATATGAAGTTTCTACTCATCGAAAAAGGGGAATTTGCAGGCTCCAAGAATGTCTCCGGTGGCGTACTCTGGGGCAGTGATCTGGCTAAGCTCGTCCCCGAATACTGGAAGGAAGAAGACGGCGGCTGGGAACGCTTCATCAATCACCGGCGCCTCACTTTCATGGATGAGGAGTCCACTTTTTCAGTCGATTTTAAATCATCACATTTTAACGAAACGCCCTATTCGGGAGTTGTTGTACTCCGTTCAAAATTTGATCGTTGGCTAGCCGGTAAAGTCCAGGAGGAAATTGACAATAGCGACTATGCCATGGAATCGTTTATTGCTACCAACATTAAGGTAGATGAGGTGCTGATGGAAGATGATAAGGCGGTGGGAATTCGCACCGGCGATGAGGAATTTCATGCCGACAGCGTGATTATTTCAGAGGGCGTCAACAATTTACTCACGCGTCAGGTAGGCCTGCAGGATGATTATGTGCCGGCCGACCACATGCTTACCGGTATTAAAGAAGTGATACGTTACGACCAAAACGTGCTGGAAGATCGTTTTCAGCTAAACGGACTCAGCGGTATGTCTAATGAGTTTGTGGGATACGCTACCGACGGCGTAGAAGGCGGGGGATTCCTCTACACCAACCGCGATAGTATTTCGCTGGGACTGGTAGCAGGGATCAAGGATATGCGGGAGAAAGAGAAAAGTCCGCATGACCTGCTCAATACTTTTAAGCAACATCCCGTCATCCAGGATACGATACGGGGCGGAGAAGTAATAGAATATTCTGCACATGTGGTCTCATCCGGTGACAAACGCGTGATGCCTAAAGAGTTGTACAAAGACGGCGTACTACTTTGTGGAGAGTCGGCTAACCTGCTGATGAATGCAGGCAAAGCAATTCAGGGCATGGACTTTGCCATGCGGTCCGGTATCTTGGGAGCCGAAACAATCGTTAAGGCTAAAGAGCGCGGTGATTTTACATCTGCTACGCTCAAAGAATATAAGCAGGCATTGGCCGACAGTTATGTCATGAAAGATATTAACAATTTCCAGGATGCAGTGCACATGCTTCATAATCCAACAATGATACAAGATGTGCCAAACCTGATTTGTGACTTTGGCCGCAAGTTCTTTACGATTGACAATGAACCAACAAAGAAATCACGCAAGTTGATGCAGGAATCAATTAAGAAGCATTCTTCATACTGGGATCTAATGAAAATAGGATTTAAAGGAGCAAAATCACTATAAAATCTAGTTAGTATCATTATGAAATTATTAGACCTTACGGAACGACTGGGATTGGTCAGCTATCGCAATCAGGCCAAATCTGACATCAAGCCGCATATTACGGTGGATACGGATATCTGTAACTCTACGTGTCCCCATAAATGTACGACCTATGTATGCCCGGCTAACTGCTATACGATGGACGAAAACGGTGATGTACACTTTCAGGTTGAGGATTGCATTGAATGTGGCACCTGCATGTATGCCTGCGATCAGGGCGCAGTGGACTGGAACTATCCGGATCCCGAAACCGGCCGCGGCGTAACCTGGAATTTTGGATAGCTCTCTATATACAATACAAAGCACTGTAAACGATATAAGAAAATAAAAGAGCCGCCCTTTACGGACGGCTCTTAAATTGATTGATACCTTTTCAGCTATTTAACCTTTCGTTGGTTTCAGCTTGATATCAATCCTTTTTCCTTTGGCTGTCACCTTCACTTCTTTTTCCCATTTCTGATATCCATCAGCTTCAACTACGACGGTATATGTTCCGGTCTTAAGAGATTTAAAAGCATACATGCCTTTATCTCCGGTTGTAGCTTTTTTATCCATTCCCTGTAGGGTTATTTCTACACCTGTAACAGCCTCACCGGAAGTATCTTCTACAACTTGTCCATATAATTTACCTTCCGCCTTTTCCTGTGCAGAAGCTTCGTTTGAAAGTAGACCTACTCCTAACAGTAATATGATTGCTGAAAAGAAAACTTTTTTCTTAGATAAATACATATCGTCTCTGTTTTTTAATTGTCCTTATTCATTATTTAATCGTTTTGACATTTAGATTTCTCTAAATGCAATCATGTGTAGGCGGCAAAATAAAATTATGTTCCCCGGTTAAAGGCTCATAAAGCATGATAACTCCACCATCTAACTTTATTTGAGCAAGTCAGAGTTTTAAAACAAATAAAATCGGAATGTTAGATTGTGGAGAAAGCGTTTAATCCACACAGATTTTCTCCAATATTTTTTTATTTTCATTCTAAAATTTTGATAGCTATTAACCTTCAACTTTGTTTTCATGGATTTTGAACTGACCGAACAACAGCAGCTTATTCGCGATAGCCTAAAAGATTTCACCGAGCGACATGTGGCACCCGGCGTCAAAGAACGTGACGAAAAGAAAGAATTTCCCCATGACATCGTAAAACGATTAGCCGAGCAGGGTTTCATGGGTATGGTCCATCCAGAGAAGTATGGAGGCGGCGGTGTGGGACACATCAGCTTTTGCCTGGCCATCGAAGAAATTGCACGTTGGGATGCCTCTTTGGCACTGACCGTTGCTTCACATACTTCCCTCGCATCGGGACATATAGCGCTTGCAGCCAACGAATTTCAAAAAGAAAAATATTTAACACCCTTGGCCAAAGGCGAAAAGCTGGGAGCATGGTGCCTCACTGAACCAGGCTCGGGCAGCGACGCATCAGGGATGAAGACTAATGCCGTTAAAAAAGGTGACAAATGGCTACTCAACGGTTCCAAGATATTTATTACCCAGGGTTCGGTTGGCGATATTTATGTAGTGCTTGCCAAAACAGATCCTGACAAGGGTACCAAAGGGATTAGCACATTTATTGTTGAAGGAGAATGGGACGGTGTACAGCCGGGCAATAAGATGGAAAAACTGGGAATGAACTCCAGCGATACCACCGAAGTTGTTTTTGAAGATGTAGAAGTACCCGAAGAAAATCTGTTGGGCAAAAAAGGGCAGGGATTTGTTGATACCATGAAGGTGCTCGACGGCGGACGTATTGGTATTGGTGCTCTGTCGGTGGGTATTGCACGTGGATGCCTCGAAGAATCGATGAAATATGCCGGTGAACGAAAACAGTTTGGTTCCCCTATCGGAGACTTCCAGGCGATAGAATCAAAATTAGCAGATATGGCTACCGAAATTGATGCTGCTCGTTCTTTAGTTCATAAGGCCGCCTGGCTAAAAGATAAGGGAAAGCCATTTAGCAAACAGGTTTCTATGGCTAAGCTTTTTGCCTCCGAACTAGCGGTTCGATCTGCCAACGAAGCGGTACAAATTCACGGCGGCTACGGATATATCAAAGAATATCACGTGGAACGATTTATGCGCGACGCAAAGCTGATGACTATTGGCGAAGGAACCTCTGAAGTACAGCGCATGGTCATCGCCCGAGAACTCAAGAAAGAATTCTGGAATTAGGAAGCTACCACTAAGCTATTTTAAACTTGAACGATAACTATCTAAGTGGCTTGGTGCTTTAGTAGTTCATCAACTTTTCCTTTATAATATTCTTGCAAGCGCTTACCTTCAATTAAAAGAAAATATCTACTTAAAAATTATTATCCATGGCCAGCAACAGCTTTAATATCGATGACCCTTTTCTCTTTGAATCTGAGCTTTCCGAAGATGATCGCATGATCATGGAAACAGCACGGGATTATGCGCAGAGCAAGCTCGAGCCGCGGGCACTCAAGGGAAATCAGGAAGAATACTTTGACCCTGATATTGCTGGAGAAATGGGAGATCTGGGACTTTTAGGTTCATATTTGCCTCCTGAATATGGTGGGGTTGATGCCAGCCAAACAGCCTATGGACTCATTGCCCGTGAAGTTGAGCGCGTTGACTCCGGCTATCGCTCCTTTATGTCGGTGCAATCGTCATTGGTGATGTATCCTATTTTTAAATTCGGTACTGAAGAACAAAAAGAGAAGTTTCTGCCCAAGCTGGCAGCAGGAGAAATAATTGGATGCTTTGGTCTCACCGAACCCGATCACGGTTCCGATCCGGGATCTATGAGTACTACAGCTCTCAAAACGGACGACGGCTGGATCCTCAACGGGGCCAAAATGTGGATCACCAACTCACCCATTGCTGATGTCGGGATTGTATGGGCCAAGGCAAAAGAAAATAAAGACGACGAAGGCGTGATCCGTGGATTTATTGTTGAAAAAGATATGGAGGGTTACAGTGCGCCATCCACCAAAAATAAAATGTCGCTCCGGGCTTCGGAAACAGGAGAAATGATTTTTGAAGATGTATTTGTACCTGATGAAAATGTCTTCCCTGATATTACCGGCTTAAAGGGACCCTTTACATGCCTGAATAGTGCTCGCTACGGCATTGCCTGGGGAACGGTGGGTGCCGCAGAATTTTGCTACCAAAAATCGCGTCAATATGTAGGTGAGCGTACGCAGTTTGGGTATCCCATTGCAGCAAACCAACTGCCGCAGACCAAATTGGCAAATATGCTTACCGAAATCACCCAGATGCAACTGCTGGCATGGCGACTGGGTAAACTCAAAGATGAGGGACGAGCCCATCACAGCATGGTTTCATTAGCTAAGCGTAACAACTGCGGCACCGCCCTGGAGATTGCCCGAACTGCTCGTGATATGCACGGGGCCAATGGTATAACAGGCGAATACCGCGTGATGCACCATCTGATGAACCTGGAATCTGTCAATACCTACGAGGGCACTTATGATATTCACGGACTTATCCTGGGAAGAGAAATTACCGACATTCAAGCTTTTGTACCTCGTGGTAATGATATGCCAGATTAAGTTTATTTCCACTAGAGACACCAAGATGGAAGGGCTTAAGCGCCTGATCGCCCGCAGATCCTGAACGTGTTCTGCTGAGCCTGTTACAGTCTCTCCCACATTTTATGGCTGGTGCCTTTAACATGTTATGTCCATTTTTTGTCAGCAAAAAATAGACGAAAAAACTGCTGGGGGAATCGTATATTTTGTACTTATTAAAATACTTATTCAGAAGATTGCTTTGTCTCGGTAGTTGCTTTTTATAAGATGTTTCCCGCGATTCACCCCAAATCCCGTTCGGATAGGTAAACCTAAAAACCATAACCAACATTGTTTTACCACCAAGGCACTTCATTTTCTTGCAATATAATTCATAGATCCTGAAACAAGTTCAGGATGACATGTTGCTGCTATACCATTATTGACCTTTTCTTCTATTTTATTCTGTTTCACTATTGCAAGGTTCTTTTCGCGTAATTATGAGTCCCATAAATTTTCTAATGTTGGATTTTCGCTTTTTATCAAGTTTAGCTTCCACTCTCGGTGCCAATTCTTTAGCTGCTTTTCTCGCTCAATGGCTTCGTTAATATTGGGATATTTCTCATAGTACAGAAGAATATTCACATTATATTTAGCTGTAAATTTTGCCCCTTCCCCATAGACATGGTCAAAAATACGCTTATCTAAGACGGCGGTAACGCCAATATATAATGTGCTTTTAGTTTTGTTTGACAAAATATAGACAAACCCATTTTTACCCGATGAACTTTTATATCCCATTTTGAACTATCTTTTTAATAATAAGACCATCAGGGAAGCTGATCCTTACATATTAAAATCCTATGTCATCCTGAACTTGTTTCAGGATCTCAAGAAAAGAGCCCCAGATAATAATAAAAGACTATTAGAAAGATCCTCCCTGCTTATACTTGTTTACTATACTTATCCCCGGATAGGTACCCTCTGGAAGATTACTTTGTACAAAACGCTAAATTTTCTAAGTGCCCTTAGTGCCTTAGTCGTAAATCATCACTTATACCGTTCTATATACCAGCGAACCGTTTCGCGAAGTCGACCTTCAAAATCGCCTTGCTTTTCCCAACCCAACTCCTCTTTTATCTTTGAGGCATCAATGGCATAGCGGAAATCGTGGCCCGGGCGATCAGTCACAAAGGTAATCAAATTAGCATAATCACCATCCGGCCCATCCCCTACTTCCTCATTGAGAATACTGCAAAGCTCTTTTACCAAGGCTATGTTTTTCCACTCATTATCACCACCAATGATATACGTTTCGCCAGCTTCACCATCCCGAAAAACCAAATCCAGTGCCCGGCAGTGTTCCTCCACATACAGCCAGTCGCGCACATTTTCACCCTTGCCATATACGGGAATATCCTCATGCTTCAGGGCCGTGCGAATAACTGTAGGGATTAACTTCTCATCATGCTGGTGAGGACCAAAATTGTTCGAACAGTTTGTGGTCACCACATTCATGCCGTAGGTGTGAAAATACGATCGTACAATAAAATCACTGCCCGCCTTGGACGCCGAATACGGTGAGTTGGGCGCGTAGGCTGTTTCTTCAGAAAAGGCGCCTTCATCGCCCAGTTCGCCATAAACTTCATCAGTTGATACATGCAAAAAGCGTCCGCCATCTCCCTCATAATGTTCCGACTGCCAAAACTGCCGGCACTCTTCCAGCAAGTTAAAAGTGCCTAACACATTCGACTTGATAAACGGCTCGGGACCCTTAATCGAATTATCGACATGCGATTCAGCCGCCAGATGAAACACCTCATCCGGTTTAAAACTTCTAATGACATCACATACCGCATCCCGATTAACGAGATCTAGCTTTTTAAACGTATATCTATTCGATCCCTTGATGTCTTCTAAATATGCCCGATCCGAGGCATAGCTCAACTTATCAATATTTAAAAACTGGCTATTCGGATATTTTTCGTGCAGATACAGCAGCAGATTTGATCCAATAAATCCCGCACCGCCTGTAACTAAAATACGTTCTTCCATTTAAAACAAATTATCTGTTGAAATTTCATTAAGTGTAGGCTGATTCTGATCCTTTTCAGAAATAATGGGGGCATTTACTTTCCAATCAATTCCCAATTGAGAGTCATCCCAAAAAAGTCCCCGTTCACCCTGCGGATAATAATAATCGCTGCACTTATAATACACATTGGCCTTGTCCGATAACACCGCAAAACCGTGAGCAAATCCCTTGGGAATAAATATTTGGTGCTTATTCTCAGCCGAAAGTTCCACGGCCGTGTGTTCTCCGAAAGTATCGGAATTTTGCCGCAGATCTACTGCCACATCTAAAATACGACCTTGCATCACCATAATGAGTTTATCTTGCGGCTGTTCGATTTGGTAATGTAACCCCCTGATCGTCCCCTTTTGTGACTGAGAAAAATTATCCTGCACAAAATGTACATCTATTCCATACGAGCAAAAATGCTCCTGGCGATAGGTTTCCAGAAAAAATCCGCGATCATCCCGATGTATGGTCGGTTTTAATAATAAAACATCGGCGATGGTGGTCTCTGTTATTTCCATTGTGTTTAACTGATAAAAAACTTCCTGTTATCAATTGTCGCTATTTTTTGTAAACGTCCTGCAAACGGCACAGTTCAATCGTGGATTGTTGCAAAAATAAAAAACCCGGTCAACGTTTTTTTAACTGCTCTAATAAGGCAATAAGCCCCTCTTCCCAATCATCAACTACCTCTCCAAGCTCTGCCGTAATTTTCCGGGTGTTCAATTTCGAAAAATGAGGTCGAGGTGCTTTGGTAGAAAAGGTATCAGAATCAACCGATTCAACTTCCACATTGATGTCGCTTAACGTAAATATTTTTTCTGCAAAGTCGTACCAGCTAATCAAACCCTTTGAAGTATAATGATAGGTCCCCGTGGCTTCAGCATTAATCAGTGCGATACTGTTGCGCACGATATCAGTGGTAAACGAGGGACTACCCCACTGATCATTCACCACCTGCAGTTTATCTCGCTCACGACCCAGTTCCAGCATTGTTTTCACAAAGTTACTGCCGTACTGACCGCAAACCCATGACAGTCGCAAAATCAAATAGTTGCTGCTGGTATTACGGATCGCCTGCTCTCCTTCCCACTTTGTGCGTCCATACCAGTTGATGGGATCAGCCGGATAATCTTCGGGATAACCTTCAGGCATTGCACGACGATCCAGTTTCGATCCCGGAAATACATAATCGGTAGAGTAATGCAATAGCTTAAATTCCAGTTCTTGACTCAACTCAGCCAGGTACAACACGGCTTCTACATTTACCTTTTGCGCTAGTTTTCGATGGTCTTCAGCCCCATCCACATCGGTATAAGCCGCACAATTGACTACCAGATCGGGTTTCTGCTTGCGTAGTTCATCCGAAACCTGTTGGTAATGCGTAATATCAAGATCATCGGAAGTATAGGCCAGCAAATTGAACTCATCCTCATCCTGCCGTTCAATAAAATCCTGCCACTCCCGGCCCAATTGTCCCGATGCGCCCAGTAAAACAACCTTCATGCTATTTATAACCTGCCAATTTATTTGCCCGTTTATACGACGAAGGCGTACCGGCGTCAGTCCACCAGCCGTCCATTACCGAAAACCGCATAGCCTTTTCTTGAATGTAATAGTTGTTAACATCCGTAATTTCCAGCTCCCCGCGATCAGAGGGCTCCAACTGTCGAATATAATCAAAGACATCTGCATCATACATATAAACACCCGTTACAGCTAAGTTGCTTTTGGGTTCATCCGGCTTCTCTTCGATACCAACAATTTTATTACCATCAATCTCAGCCACGCCAAATCGTTCGGGATCATCTACCTCCTTTAATAGAATCTGGGCGCCCTGACCCGGATAAGAACGGATAGCCTCATCCAGAGAAGTCTGGAATATGTTATCTCCCAGAATTACTGTCATGGGATCATTACCTACAAAGTTTTCAGCCAATCCCAATGCCTGGGCAATCCCCCCGGCCTCATCCTGTACTTTATAAGTAAAGCGACAGCCAAAATCTTTGCCCGATCCCAGTAGGTTTACCACATCTCCCATATGCTCGGTACCGGTAACAATAAGTATTTCTTCGATACCTGCCTCTGTCAACTTCTCGATAGGATAATAAATCATGGGTTTTTCACCAATCGGCAACAGGTGTTTATTCGTAACTTTAGTAAGAGGATACAAACGAGACCCGGTTCCACCGGCTAAAATGATTCCTTTCATGAACTAACAATATTGACAACTATTAAAAATAATTCCGTTGTAACATTGAATATACTAACAATATTACAACCGTTTTAAAAAGTTAAAGTAGGTAAATAACACATTAATATGCTTTAAAAGTATTATTTTATTTCTTAGGTAAAATAAAGCTGACTAGTAAATAAAACAGTTATCACACTATAAACAGATTAAACGATTATAATCTATAATCTGGATAGTGTTTGTTATTTTTATATAAAATAGGTTTCAGTTTTTCGAATTGCGGTACAAATCAATAATATGAGACAATCATACTTATTAACAATCCTTGCATTTACTTTGCTGATGCTATTTGCTGTTACCACTGTGTCAGCACAGTTCTCTAATGGATACACATTCCGCAAGCGCATAGAAATAGATAATAGTCAGGTTGCCGGCACCCAATCACTCCAAGACTTCCCCGTACTTGTCAATATAACTAACAGCGATCTACGCTCTTCCACTAACGGGGGCTTTGTCGAAAACCTCAACGGTTATGACATCATTTTTACCGCAGCGGATGGCACTACACAACTAAATCACCAGCTTGAATCATACAATCCCAATACCGGTGAAGTAAGCTTCTGGGTCAATGTCTCCTCTTTACAAGCACAAAACAATACCTACATTTATCTTTACTATGGCAATTCCAGTATATCATCCGACCAGTCAAATCCCGGTACGTGGAATAATAATTATCAGCTGGTGCAGCATTACAACAATGATTTTCTTGATGCTACAGCAAATGGAAATGACGGAACCAACAATGGCACGTCCGATATAGCAGGACAAATTCTCCGTGCCCGAGATTATAATGGCTCCAATAATTTCGTCGAAGTAGCTGATGACCCATCTTTATCTATTACAAATCAGATTACCATCTCAATGTGGATGTACGGGGATGATTTCTCTAATACACCGGATCTGGTAACAAAAGGAGAGTACACCCAAGCCTATTCAACATGGGTTCGCAGCCAGCAAACTGTACGTTTTGCAATTAACAGCAACTCCTTTACAAGTAATAGCACCATCAGTACGGGAACCTGGAATCACCTGACTTTTACCTACGATCAGAGCCAGTGGAAAATCTTTATTAATGGTAACCAAGATAACAGTGGTTCGTTCACTGATCCCATAAATGATCCGAACAATACCCCGCTTTTTGTCTCTACATCTTCCTCTGATTACCCACTCGATGGACGAGTTGACGAAGTACGTATCTCCAACACCGCCCGTTCAGCCAACTGGGTAGAAACAGAATTTAACAATCAAAACAATCCCGGCAGTTTTCTATCCGTTGTCAATGATCCTCCGGTGCTGTCAAATATCGAACCACTGGCCAAAGCCTATAACACCGGTTCGCCCCCCATTACTATTACTTCTGAGATAACAGTCGATGATTACGACGATGCCAACATCCAGAGTGCCACCGTTCAGATAACCAGTAATCAGGGTGCAAATGATGTGTTGGCATTCACCAATCAAAATGGCATATCAGCTTCCTGGAATTCTTCCACAGGCACATTGACGCTTTCGGGCAGTGCCTCTGCTGCGGACTACCAGGCGGCCTTGCGCTCTGTAACCTTCGAAAATACCAGCGGATCGCCCAGCCAACCACCGCGCACTATAAGCTTTCAGGTAGATGACGGGACCACTAGCAGTAGCACCGTTAGTCGACAAATTTATATCCCGTCAATTAATGATCTTTCTGCCGATATTAGCAATGTGGTTTTCCAATTTAGTGGCTTAGATGTTGACGGTGATAACCAAACGACTGATCAGCCCGCCAGCGGTACAACTGTTAATCCATGGGGCGACCGTTCAGATGCCGTTTCTGGTAGTGCTGACTATTCCTTTAGTAATGGGACTGCTGCCGAGCGTTCTCAATTTTTTGATAACAGCGCTGCCATGGGTGAAGAGGGAGCATTACTTTATGACGGTACCGATGACTTCTACACAAGAGGGTCAGAAAATGCTATCAATACTGCCACTTTTGACCAAAAGTCTTTTGCCCTTGTTTTCAGGACATCAGATGATATTTCCAGTGACCAGGTGATTTATAAACAGGGAGCCGGTATCCGGGGCTACCTGTTTGGGATTTTTAACGGGGACCTCTATGCCTATACATGGAACACTGCTGAATGGCAAGCCGGTGATCAGTACAAATCAATAAACCTTGGATCCGTTCAACGACATACCAGCTATACCGTTATTGCAAGCCACGATGCTACGGCAGGAAACCTCGCTGATCGAACGTGGTCAGCTAATGTTAACGGGGGATCTATTCAAACCTTAAATAATGTTGATGTACAAGAGTCGCATACCGGAGCTCCCGAAATTGGCACTTCCAATGATGCTCTGGATCCCATTAACGATCAGAGTCTTAGTGGAGCTAACTTTCAGGGATATATTGCGGAAGTAGTGTCCTGGAACCAAGCGTTCTCTTCTGCCCTGTTCTCGGAAGTCTATAATATATTGGATCAGCGATGGAGTAACGTTCCTCCACAAATATCAGGTATTGAAACAAGTGACTTAAATTATGCCGAGGGTGATCCTGCCACAACCATTACCTCTGCCCTTTCAATTTCTGACAGTGACAACACCGTAATGGACAGTGCACTTGTCTCAATCAGCAATAATTTTGTTGGTTCCGAGGACGTGCTCAACTTTACTAACCAGAATGGCATCACCGGCAGCTATAACAACTCCACGGGCGAATTGTTTTTATCCGGTACCAGCTCTATTAGTAACTATCAGTCGGCGCTGCAGTCCATTACTTTCGAAAACACGAATAATGTCAATCCCTCAACAAACAAGCGAACGATTGCCTTTAAAGCCTATGACTGGGATGATCCCAGCAACACCCAGAGCCGGGATATAACGATTACACCAGTCAACAGTGCACCTTCTCTCAGTAATATAGAATCGACGGTATTTAATTATACTGAGGGCGACGGGGCGGCACCCACTACTTCATCTATTACCATTGGTGATCAGGATAACAGCAACATGCAGAGTGCTACTGTCCAAATCTCTGGAAACTATGCCCAGGGGCAGGATATATTGGCATTTTCTGATGCCAATGGAATTACCAGCAGCTTTAATAGTTCCACGGGTACCCTTACACTTACGGGATCTTCTTCTATTGCCAACTATGAGTCTGCGCTGCGAGCTGTTACTTACAATAATATTAGCTCTACTCCCAACACTGCCAATCGCACTTTTACATTTACGATTAACGATGGTACGGATGGCAGTAATACTCAGTCCAGAGACTTTAGCATTACCAAGATTAATGATGCTCCCGTATTGGCCAATATCGAATCTTCTGCACTTTCCTATCAGGCCAACGACCCTCCTTCTGTGATAACTGATAATATCACTGTTTCTGATGCGGATGATGCTAACATCGAGAATGCTACTGTTGAAATTACTTCTGGTTTTGAAAATGGAGAAGATGTACTGGCCTTCAGTGATATTTTAGGTATTACCGGTAGCTATAACAATACAACCGGCGTACTCAGCTTAACGGGTACTGCAACAAAAGCTGATTACGAGACGGCCTTACAATCAGTAACTTACGAAAACACCAACAGCTCACCAGCTACCCAACCCCGGGAAGTCACCTTTACCGTTAACGACGGTAATGACAACAGCAACACTCAGAGCCGCAATATCAGTTTAAATATAGTACAATCCATTTCTGGTCTGGATCTCTGGCTCAGAGGTGACAAGGGAGTGATTACAAGCGGATCAGAAGTAACCACTTGGGAAGACCAGAGCGGCAATAACCACGACTTTACGGGTATAGCCGATGCTGGCACCCGGCCAAGCTTTGCTTCTTCGGTGGGAACATTAAATAATAAAGACGCCGTTCAGCTTGCCGGAGATGGGGACTATTTGGAAGATGCCGACGGGGAAAACTTTATAAACGGATGTTCTGAGTTCACTATCTTCTATGTTATACAATCCGACCAAATAAACACCAACCGCGGATTCTGGAATACGCAAGTACCCGATGGGCAAGATGATATATTTACTCTGCGATATGATGCACAAGGAGCAAATGCCGGTGCACAAAATCTTATCAAAGCGGGTATCCTGGCCGACAATCCTGACCATCAGCTTGAGAGTTTTTCAGACATTCAAACAACAGAGGGACAAATACTCTCGCTAGATTGGCAGAGCGGCAACGAATTTAACCTCATTGTCAATGGGGTACTCAATAATCCCAGTGGAATTTCGGCCCCACCCTCCGGTACGATAAGTAATGCCGCAACTGCTATTGTAGGGAAAGGCGGCAAAGATGATCCTGACTCAAATAATCAAAGCTGGGATGGTTACGTGGCTGAAGTGGCTTTTTATTGCCGGTACTTATCCTCTTCAGAGCGAAAGCAAATTGAAGATTACCTCTCGGAAAAATATGATATCGCAATACGACTTATCACCCCTGCAACAAACGGAGAAGCAATCCCGGCTGATAATTTTGCTACCGGCACCTATACCACGCTCAATGGCCCACGGCTCCGGGAGGGAACTCTTGGCGAACTGGTAAGCGGAGAAACCATTACACTTAAAGCACCATCCGGTTTTGAATGGAATACAAGCGCATCTCCTACTGCTAGTGTGAGCCCCGCCTATGGTAGTAATACCACATTGCAAATATCCAGTTCACCAACCAACATTACAACATCTGAGATCACCTTTACCGTTAATCAAGAATCTGATAATACTGGCAACCCCGGGGAAGTTTCGTTCAGCGGATTAGAAGTTCGACCTACACAAGGTACACTACCTAATACCGGAACCATTACAAATACCGGTACTACCGGTCCCGGCGGAACCACAAATTATGGTACCTTAAAAATGGTTGCCGGTGCAGCTGATTCTCTGAACTTCTCTCAGCAACCTTCAATCACTACGGTCAACCAACCTATTACCCCCGCTGTTGAAGTACAACTGGTTGACCAATTTGGAAATGCTGTAAAAAACTCCGGTACTAACATTTCGGCAGCACTGACGTCGGGAACAGGCACACTTTCAGGAACAACCACTCGCTCTACAAATGTTAAAGGAAAAGCATTTTTCGATGATCTTTCTATCGACCAGACAGGCACAAAAAATCTAACCGCCAGCAGTACCGGATTAACCTCAGCCGTTAGCAACAATTTTGATATCATTAATGCCTCAGACCTGGCCAGCTTTAATATTGAAAGCGTTAGCGGTGGTAATATCGTAACTCAAACAGCCGGGCAATCTTTTGACATCAAGATTACCGCCATCGATGGAACAGGATCTACCAAGACAGACTTCAACGGAACAGTAGAAGTTAGTTCCACAGCAAATGTAAGCAACGGAGCCGGAACAACCGCTAATTTTACAAACGGAGTACTTTCATCCCATTCTGTTACCATTTTAAATACCGGTAATTTTAACATTACAGCCATCAACAGTAATGGCTCCCAGGATGGTATTAGTAATAGTTTTGATGTAAATCCGGGCACTCCTGATGAAACAACCTCCGTGATTTCTGCCAACCCAACGTTCATTGCCAGTGACGGTACTTCAACATCAACCATTACGGTACAATTACGCGATAGCGAAGATAATAATCTTACTTCGGGTGGTCATAATATTCAGTTGTCAACAAATGCAGGTAGTTTGAGCGGTGTTACCGACAATAGCGATGGCACCTATTCCGCTACGCTAACTTCTTCAACCAATAGTGAGACGGCCACCATCACCGGTACCGTAAACGGTAATACAATCACGGATAATGCAGAAGTTAGATTTTCTCAATTTGACGCTATTTGGGAAGGATCACTGGGTGGCGGCCCATCAGCAGAACGTTGGACAAATACTGATAACTGGAACAATAATGCTGTACCCGGTACTAACGATATAGTTTTGATTCCTGAGAATCCAGCTGTCGGCAACAAGTATCCCATTGTTCAAAACTCAGATCAAACAATTGGCAACTTGGTAGTAGAACAAAATGCAGACGTAACAGTAGGTTCAAATAACACGCTAACGGTCAATAATGAACTTACGGGAAACGGAGAAGTAAATGGACCGAATACAGCAACGTTGCAAGTGGGCGGCGACTTAACCATTAGCAGTCTGCAGATCGGAAATGTCATTTTAAATGGCGGGTCACTACAACAAATCAAAAATGTCAACCATTTCAATAACTTAGAAATTGACAATTCCAGTAACGTAAGTGTTGATCAAAATATATTTGTAAATGGCACGCTTACATTAACTTCCGGAAATCTGATCATGCCTTCCGGCCTCAACTTAATTGCCAAGAACCAATCCGTAACCTCAGGAGCCATAACCTTCCGTCGAGAACTTACCGGTGTCAAAGGCTGGCGCATGATCTCCTCTCCCGTGGCCTCAACTTATGATGACCTGCTGGACGGTATTATTACACAGGGATATTCTGGAGCTTTCTACGATGCTGATGTAGCACCTAACGATACACTGCAACCTAACGTCCTCTGGTATGTGGAAAGTTATGAAGGAACAGACAATCAACGTTGGAGAACACCATCAAATGCCTCTGATGCTCTTACAGAAGGTAGAGGGTTATTTGTCTATGTATTCGGAGACATTCCGGTCGACTCTCGATACAATCAACCACTGCCCGATACGCTCGAAGTTACCGGACCGGAATTTACCGGCAACGGCAGTGAGGTTAATCTCAATGTCACTTATACAGCAACCGCCGATACCGGCTGGAATCTGGTCGGAAATCCTTATGGTGCTACTCTCAACTGGAATGACAATACAAACTGGACCAAGACCAATGTTGATCAAACGATATATGTCTGGGATCCTAACGCCAATGGCGGTAATGGTAATTTCCTTACCTGGAATGGAACGGTGGGCTCGCTGGGCAGTGGTTTAATTGCTCCTTTTCAAGGATTCTGGGTTAAAGCCAATGCGCAAAATCCTCAACTGAAAGTTTCAGAAGATAATAAAACAACCAATGGGATATTCAGACGCAAAGAACAACAAAAGGCACCAACTCCGAACTTTACCCTTCAGCTCGAAGGTCAAAAGCTTCGAGGCATCAAACAAGAAGCGTATGTGATGTTTAGTGATCAGGCCAAGCGCGGTCGCGACCCCAAAGACGGATATCGTATGTTCCCTTTCGGCCAGAATTTCCTTGAACTTTATTTTAAACAACATGACGGCTCCCAGATGTCAATTCAAAATCTGCCTGAAGAATTCGATCATCGATATGAGCTTCCCTTCGATGTTGGGGGAGTTATTGACGGCGAATCCTATGATGGAGTACTGACGCTCTCATGGCCCAAAATTAAAGCACTGCCCTCCGACTGGATTATTACGCTCACCGATAATAAAACAGGCAAAAAAATAAACCTGCGTAACCAAACCTTTTATACCTTTAACCAAGAAAAGGAAAAAGCCAAAGCGACAATAGCCAAACGCGTAAACGATTCCCCATCTGATCCTATCGTGCTTCTGGACCCTGCCAGTCAGCCACAGCCTTTGGCAAAATCAAAAAGCAGTGCTAAAACCATTCATGATAAGACCCGCTTTACCTTAACAATTACGACCCAGAAAATTGAATCCAATACTCCGGACAAGTTTCTGGTCAAACAGAATTATCCTAATCCCTTTGGAGACAAAACAACTATTAAGTTTGGTCTACCGAATAAGAACCGGGTAACAGTTGAAATCTTTGATATCCTGGGACGCAGAGTTCGTACACTTGCGAGTGACGAAGTCTATCCGGCCGGATTTCATGAAATCCCATGGAACCCAAGCCAGCTGGCCAGCGGGGTGTACTTATACCGGGTTCGTACCCAAGACAAAGCTATTACCAAAAAGCTCACCTTTATTAAATAAGGGCTTTGCAAAACGTTGTGTCAATGCGAGTGGAGTAAGCGACATATACAATCTCTACTATATTGGAAATCGTCACACCCTAAAAATCGTGGGATCGCGATGACAATTTCAGATTGTGTGGGTGCAAAGGGGTAAGTAATTTTTCACCTATCCTCCTTACTTTACATATTTCGGTAGTTTGGAAACCCAAGCTAATGTTTAGTAAGATTCCATCAGCAAAAAAGCAGACCTTATCAAAAGATTTAAGAAATTCTAATCTTTACAGAAGAGTAGTCAAAATAATGTAAAATTTAGTTAATAGGTATATAAAAATACTGCTGGTACTTACTGAACAATATATATTATTTTACAAATCATTTTACGTTTCTCTAAGAATGGGACTCATCAAGGTTTCATCTCGAAATACTCTTACACTTTCTTCCATCAATTTTGTAACATTTAGCGTGTTCAGTCATCTTGTATATAAAAAGCGGTTGTAATTTTAATATCTAACCATTTGGATTTATGAACGATTTTTCTGACCTCATTATGTTGATGGGAGCAATGATCCTATTCTCCTTATTGACAATACAAACGAGCCGTCTTTTTCTTGTCAATAACCAAACTCAAATAGATGAAGAAATTAAACACTACGCTATTTCGGTTGCCCAAGACCACGTTGATCGTGCTCGATGGATTAAGGGTGAATCATCATTAAACAATTATGTTTCTTCTTATCCCAAACAAGTGTCCGTTTCTACAGACGATGGGTCAACGGAATTTACCGTTAGCTTAGATAGCAAAGATATTAACATCCCTGGTTCAAATGTCACGAATAAGCAATTGACTGTTACCGTTAGAAGTAATTTTTTAGAACAAAGTGAAAGCATGAATTCTAAACCCGTAGAGCTACAGCTTATAAAAAGTTTTGCCAATTAAGATAAAAGGAGGAATATCATTATGAATATGGGAATTGTAACAAGTTTTTTGGTTGGGGGGCTGCTTTTGCTAACCATGCTCCAGTTTAACAATCAAGTGATGCAAAACACTTCACAAACTACACTTGATGTAAATAGTAAAAAACACATGGAAACCGTACGTAAAATTATAACGCATGATATTAATCGTATTGGTTTTGGGGAAAACAATAAGATAAATGCATTCAATCCTCCCCACTTTATCAATTTTAAAGCCAATATTTATGGAAGCGGGACAAAAACCGTCAAATGGCAATTTAAAGAAAACAAAAAAGTAAAAGACACTGCCAATCCCGATGACCGTGTACTTATGCGAGTAGGACCGGTAAGTAAATCCAACGGAAATAAACCAACCAGGTATAATGTTGTCGACTTTTCTATTACCGGATATAGTGATATTTACGGAAATACAGAAACAACCGATAAAGACCAAATAAAGAGTCTCTTAATCAAAATAGTTTATGAGGCGCCAGAATCTATGTCAAAAGATGATAATTACCCCCGAACAGTTTGGCAAAAACATATAGTGCCAAATAACCTGCAATTTGACCAACCACAAAACTAAAACCTAATATTATGGGACGAGGACTTCTAATACTTGTATCAGGAATGATCGTTATTGTTGGCATTATTCAGAATTCCATCGATAACCGTATGCAATTTTTGCCCGAGCAAACGGCGGATTATCATCAAGAGATGGATGCCAAAAATATTGCCAACAGCTTGACGAACTATGGCGTTAACGAAATGAAAAAGAATTCCGACTGGAATAGTGGATTTTCATCCAGCGATTTTATGGGTGCTGAAGTTTCGCTAGAGGTTTTCGATTATAGTGATTACGCCTCCAACAATCCTGATATTCCTGATGACCATAACATCAAAGACTGGGATCAATACAAGGCACTGCTCGTAAGCAAAGTAAAGACCAACCGCACCGAGGCCGTAACTGAAGTAGCTGTAACAAGACCCTCATTTTCTAGATACTCTTACTTTACAGATACGGAAGCGAGTAATATTTATTTTTATGACGGTGACGTCCTTAATGGCCCCGTACATACCAATGGGACTTTTAATATTGCCGGTTCTCCCGAATTCAACGGTCCTGTCTCTAGCCCCAATGACTGGGAGGGGCACCCAAGTTATAAAAACGACCCACAGTTTAATGACGACACTAACTTCAATTCTGGGGAACGACCTATGCCCGACTCTGATGACCTAGATAAACTACGAAGTAATGCTCAAAATGACGGGCTTAAATTTAATGAGGATATTTACGCTAACTTTAAAAAGAATGGAACCGTTGAGATATGGAAAAAAGACTATTCGGGCAACTGGACGTCACCTACAAGCTACGACCTCAATAATTTTAATGGCGTTATTTCATCATCAAAAAAGATACATACCAAGGGCACTATCAAGGGACAGGCTACCTTACATTCAGAAGAACAAGTCGAAATTATGGGAGATTTAAAATATGCACATGAACCTAAAAAGAATCCAAATTCTTCTGATGTCCTTGGCATTGTAAGTGAAGGGGATGTTCAGGTTGATTACAACGCACATAAAGATTCCGGATCGAAAGACGTAGAAATTAATGCCACAATTATGGCTCTTGGTGAATCGTTTGAAGTTGAACATCACCAGTATGGTAACAACCGAGGTACTATAGAATTATATGGTGGTATTCAACAGAAGAAACGAGGACCTGTTGGAACCTTTGGTGGCGGAAAAATACAGTCGGGTTATAGCAAAGATTATTCGTACGATTCTCGTATGCAGAATATGCATCCTCCTTCTTATCCACGTGAAAGAACCTTTGCACGACTTTACTGGAAAGAAAAGCCCGTCAAATTTTTGAATAAGGAAGACCACTAATAGTATAGATTAATAACAATATTGTTATGAAGACGATCTGTTTGTTCAAAACTATTTTTCTGTCATCACTTTTAGCCCTCGGAGCGGTAAGCAGTTCTTCTGCTCAATCCGAAATTACTTTTAAAGTAAATCTAACGCCACAACTTGAAGACAGCATTTATGTGCCGGGAAGGGATCGTATTTACGTAAAAGGGAATGTCTTTCCGCTTAAGGGTAATAAAAAAGTATATTTAAAAGATCCCGCCCCCGCTGACAGTATCTATGAGGCTACCGTTGATTTCCCATCTTCAGCCAATGGTGAGAAACTAAAGTATAATTACTTCATTTTTACGCCCCAAAAAAAGATGAAGGAAGATACTCCCAGATTCATTCGGCTAAAAAAAGGAGAACGAGAACTTGATGCCCTGTATTTCAACAGTTTTGCATGGTAGATGCACCAATAAAATCCATTTTTACATCTTTTATCGTTTGAATGGTGCTAAAAGTGAATAATCCTTGTGGAATACCAGCCAATTTTATATAAGTTACCTACAACTCCTGATTAAAGTGCAATGTTATGATTGTAGGATATAGTGAAGTTTTACAAGTGATGGCCGCAATGGTCTTGTTTTCGTTGATTTTAATAACGTCAAACAAGATGATATTGCTTAACAGCAAAAAGGGAGTTGAAACAGAGTCTGAGCAAAAAGCAATTACACTTGCACAGAACCTCATTAATGAAGCACGGCTGTTACCCTTTGATGCAAATACAACCGGTGGCCCACTGCAATCATCAGAGATACCTGACGGCTTTTCCGCTACCGGACCGGGCTCAGGTGAAACAACCAGAGCTGATTTTAACGATTTTGATGACTATCACACCTTTACCAATACGTTTGACTGGCAACTTCGTCCCCAGGGGCATCCCGATTTCGGTGAAAGCGTTTTTACGCTAAGCATTAAGGTATTATATGTGCAAAGTCCCGATTTTAAGATGAGCGGGGGATCTGAAACGAACTACACCGAGTTTAAAAAGATGGTTGTAACAGTTACCAGTGATTATTTGACAGACAACAACGGAGATCCTATCAAAATTGAAATGCCTTACCTGCGCAGGT
This sequence comes from Fodinibius salinus, assembly GCF_008124865.1. Taxonomy (NCBI): domain Bacteria; kingdom Pseudomonadati; phylum Balneolota; class Balneolia; order Balneolales; family Balneolaceae; genus Fodinibius; species Fodinibius salinus. Next base: position 1,063,054 of record NZ_VNHY01000001.1, read on the forward strand.
ACTATAAAAGAGCATCTTAACCCTCTTAGCTATGAATTTAGGACTCACAACCAGTTTTATTATTGCAGGGCTCTTGCTGATAAGTATTCTGACCATGAATATAAATCTCTCACAGAGTTCTACAAAGCTAACAGTACGGCAAATCACCAATCAGAAAACCAATACTGTGTCCAAAATCTTGCAAAAAGATATTGGCAATATTGGTTATTCGTCATCCGGCAGCATTTCAAGCTCTATTAAAGATGCCCAAAGCGACTACATCAAGTTCGAAACTGATATAGATAACAATGGTTCTGTAGAAACTATTGAATGGACATTTACCAGTACGGATGCAAGTAATACGCAAAATCCTGATGACAAAGTACTAATTCGCAGTGTTGATGGTAATCAAACAAAAATTAAGTCAGGCATTACTCGTTTTGAACTTACCTACTACGATAAAGATCGAAATGAAATTAGTTACAGTGCTATTGCTTCTCTACTTGGCGGGGGACAAGCCGAACGCGATAAGATTCGATATATTGATGTTTCCTTAACAGTAGAAAGTACCGAAAAAGTAGGCGGAGCCAATAGCACTGATTCTGAATACATAAAAGTTTATTGGAACAATCAATTTTCACCACCTAATTTAAGACTATGAGGTACTATTATGGGTAGAGCAATGCTTATTATCGTTACGGGATTACTCATTTCCCTGGGATATACTTTCTTGGGAATGTCGGATCAACGATCGCTATTGAATTCGCAGTCCACAAACTCAGCAACCAAATCCATGGCCGAAAATGTAGCCTCAACGGGCATACAGTTTGCCCTTCATAAGTTTAGCGAAGATAGCACCTGGCCGGGAGAAGAGACCTTGACCTTTAACCTGGAAAATGGAACAGCTGAAGTGGATGCCGTTAAGAGTAGTAATAATGACACCCTGCGCATTACTTCTACCGGCAAAGTTGACGGGGCCAGCACTGATCATACTATTGTTACCACATTTGATATCAGCAAAAACCAAAGTTTGATTCCCGACTACGAAGGAGCGGTAAGTAGTGTTGGTGGTGATATTTCATTTCCCAATGGCAATCACAAAATTCACTTTAATGGGAATGACGCATCTGGTCAATGCAAAGATAAACCGGGGCTTACTGTTCATGACCCGGATATGATAGATGATTATGACCAAGGAGATTTAGAAAATATCCAAGGAGATCCTAAGATATCTCATGACAAAAATATTAAAAATAGTGACATTATGGATCTCATTGAATTGCTAGCTCCAGAAGCAACGACTGTAAGTAACAAAAAAGACTTGGCAAATAGCGACACCGATAATCCTGGGATATACACGATTGAGAATCGCGTTAACCTTTCTAATACAACCGGGGCAGGTATTTTAATTGTGAGAAATAATGCAGAGATTCAAATTGATGGTGATCTCAAAACTGCCGGTCAGTTTGATTTTAAAGGATTAGTCATATTTGAAAATGAAACTGAATTTAAAGCAACGGGTAATGCCAACATTGAAGGAACTATTTTAAGTGCTTCTGACATTGGATCCAACCTACAGTTCAGCGGCAATGGAAATTTCAATGCCCAATATAATTGTGATGCCAAAAAATATGCTGATCAAATTGTCGATGAAAAATTAGACACCCGAATGTTTACACGACTAAGTACTTATCAATAGTTTTTATAAATTTTTCTTATTTACTTTAAAATTTGCTAATGCGGGGGATTCTCTCCTCCGCATTTTTTATGTTAGATAGTTAGCTTAAAAAACATAAAGTATGTCCGGCTGTATTATTCGGAATTTTGATTCATCAACGGGCATTAAACAGGTTCAGCTGAGTACGGGAGACAATCAATGAAGAACATTACAATCATTTTAGGTTTTTTATATCTATGCTGTGGATTGGGATTCTCTACAGTAACTGCTCAAAATGCTGACTCTCAATTTTCTATCAACGTGTCAGCAGATATTGTCAGTTCCGTAGAAATTATTACTATCCGTCCGATGAATCTTTCTGATGCAAAGCCTCAAAATAACCAGATCCACATTGACCCAAAGAGTAGCCGAAGGGCCGGTAAAATGGTTGCCGTAGGTAATCCAAATGATAAAATACGCATTAGCTTTCTGGAAAATCGACAACTAACTCAACAAAGTGGATCCCAAACAGTGGGCTTTCAATACAGGGTGACTGGCAATACCAGAGACGACCAAGCCACGGCAGAGAAATTAAACGCTGAAAATCGTGACTTCCGACTTAATGACGAGGGACGATTCTATCTTTGGATAGGCGGGCAGGTTGATGTTTCAACAGCTCCGCCAGGTAACTACCGAGGTGACTTTACCCTGGAAATTGAATATCTATGACATAAATAATAGAAATAAACTCCATAGCAATTTAATGCTCCGTTCAGTTTTTATAACGCTTATTATTGCCATCACTTGCCATTCGATTAGCTACGGACAAGAAATCGACTTTGGCGATTATGGCAACTATAACCTGTCGGTAGGTGTATTAAATACCAACACCCTCTATTTTGGTCAGCTTGTAAGCGGTAGCGGAACTAGTTCTACGATCCCTATTTCCAGTGCCAGTATTATTTATATAACCGGTGTAGAGTATATTGATGTTATTGTAGATGTAACAACTTCGGGGCAAGGGAATTTACTGTTAAACGGAAATCCTGCGCATATTGGTGATTCCCAGAAATCACTCCCATTTAACCTGCAGGCTGCATATGCTAATAACAAGGATACGCCGAACATCGGGCAGGCTAAATTTATTACTTCCATAACGGCTAATAACTCATTTACGAAACAGTTTCCTATCTTAGAACGACAAAACCGGCCGCCGGGACCTCCACCCACGCCGCCTACTAATGCCTTTGATCAATCCAAAGTAGAAGATACGGCATATCTATATTTATATGGATCTATCCCCAATGTGGGTAATGTAGATGCTGGAAGTTATTCCAGCCAAATTACAATTACTATAAATTATGATTAAGGGGCATCATAAGTACAAAAAAGCGATCAGGATTGGACTTTTATTAGTGTCGTTTCTACTGATATCAACTACGGCCAAAGCACAATTTCTTGACCTAAACCTCCAGATAGACTCAAAAATAGCAACAACGATTTATCGGCCGCTGCGATTTGAGTCCCTGCCTACTGACAATAAACAATACAATATTGAGTTAGGCGGCCTATCCATGGGAATACTTAGTATAAGAGCACTTGAACAACAAGCAATTCTTGTGGGTGTCAACCTCCCCTCACAACTCGAAAATACTAATCCTTCAGTAAACAAGAATATGCCAACAAAGCTGGCTGTCCGATACGGCTATAACATTTCGGATGCCTTGCATTCATCTCCTCTAAGTCGAAAGCAAGAAAGTATTCAAATAAAGAAGGATTCTAATTCTACTCCCTGGAATACCGTATATCTTTTTATATATGGATCCTTGACAACCTCAAACATTCCTGAAGGTCGTTACCAAAATGATTTGACTATAGAAATAACATACCTATAAAAAAGCTTTACAATGTAGGATTGAATTATCGACTACCCTCCGCTTGCCCCCTACTCCACTTCGGCACTATTTGGACCTATAAGTTAAAATAGTTGCCGGTAAAAAAGTTCACCAGTACAATTCCTTAGCCGTTAATAGGCAAAAAATCTTTATCCAACAATATTCAAGTTACCTCCCTTCTTTACTTGTGAGAGGATTTTGCAAAACTTTCTTGTGGCTCATTATCTCTCACCTGTAGAAACAGACAAAGCCTTCTGCTATAAATATTTATTGTTGTAGTTGAAAGATTCAAGATGAGAAAAATAATACCCTGATTCCTTATTTAGGTCTCTTTGCAAAACCACACAATGTGAAACTTGTCATTGCAAGCCCCACAATATTGGACGTAGCGATCCCCCAATATTGTGTAGTATGAATTGCACTATTTCCAACTTCAAGAGGAAGTTATCTCACTAAAAATAAAAGTTGATAAAATATAGAAGTATCGGATTTACAATATTCTAAAACATTAAAAATTTATAATTTTGGGAAACGCCCTTCCTGCTATATTTTTTTCTCTGAAAAATTGCTCTGTTGGCAAACTACCTACTGTTGTAGGTCATAAATATAAGTGAAGGACTCTTGATGTTCTTTCTATTAAAAAGGGTATTTAACAAGCCTTTACACAGGTTAGAACTCTCTTAATTTCCCGCTTTAAATTCGTAAGAGCAGGAATTTTCCTTAATTTGACTCAGCAGCGATTTAGGTTTCAGTATTTAGGTGACTATAAAAACGGAAGTAACTAACGAAGTGACTAGCTCTTTAATAAAACAATAGACTACTATGAAAAAGACAATATCTTTATTATCAATTATGGTATTTGTTCTGGTTTTAACCGGAACGAGTATTGCCCAAGTTACTGTAGATGCTTCTACAGACATTGTTCAGGATTTAACACTCACTAATAACAGTGATTTAAGTTTTGGACAAATCAGTAACTCACAAACAGCAGATGCTATCCTGGACCCACAAGGTAATACCACAGCTAATGTAGGTGGTACAACTTCGCTTGGTGAAGTACAAATTACAGCGGCCCCAAGCTCTAGTATCGTTATCTCATTTTCTAGTCTAAATAACTTAGATGACGGTAATAGTAATACGATTGGCTTTACTGCGGATTACAGTGGTAATACAACCAATAATGCCGGCGGATCTACCGATCTCAATACCGGTTCCAGCAATACTGTTACTACTCACGGAACTTCTGGTGAATATTTTATTTATTATGGCGGTACGCTGGCCGGCGGAGATATTGACGGGACTCCAACCGGCACTTATGACGGAACTATTACAACAACGGTTAACTATGAGTGAGTTTTAACTTTGGTTTTAGGGAAAGCTTCAGGCTATAATAAGTCTGGAGCTTTTTCTTTAGCACTAATCGGGCTATATTATGGCTTTATTCGAAGTTAATCAATCGTACACCCTATGACTTCCAATATCTCGTCTCCGAAAAAAATTACACTACTGTTATCGTTTTTTTTATTGGCAATAACGAATCATGTGGCAGCGCAGATAAGTATTGCTCCCACGGCGTTATTTTTTGACCAGCAAAATCGATTTAGTTCCCTGACAGTCAGCAACGGAGGTCAACAAGCACAGGAAATATCAGTCAGTACGATGTTTGGCTATACCACTTCAAAAGACGGTGAAATTGTCATTGCTAATGATTCTGCAATGGCAAAGAAAAAATCAATAGCCGACTGGATAAAAGTATTTCCCAAAAATTTTACCCTTCAACCGCAACAGCAACAAACGGTGCGGTTCGTCGTACGTCCTCCAAATAATGTATCAGCCGGCGGATATTGGTCACGGGTACAAGTAAAGTCAAATCCCGTGTCTCCTCCGATTGAATCGGTTGAGGAGGGCGAAGTTGGTGCTCAAGTAAATATTGTAGTAAAGCAAGTATTAACGGCTCATTTTCGAGCAAGAGAGGCATCAACCGGAATTACACTGAATTCCGTTAATTTTTCTCAGGATGACAGCTCGAATACCGGTAAATTTGCGGTAAGTATGGAACAAACAGGCAATGCACCTTTTGTCGGGTCCATGACTCTTTCAGTCAAAAATTCTGACGGACAAAAAGTATATCAGACCGCAACTACCAATTCTGTTTATACCACTTTAACCCGCACTTTTACAATGGATTTATCTGATATCCCTCCCGGTAACTATACGCTTTCTGGAACCATTAGATCTGAACGAAGAGACATTAACCAAAATAAATTATTGCAAATAGAACCAGTCTCTTTTCAAAAACAGTTTACAGTTAAGTGATCCAATGGACAACCATAAAAAAAATATTTTTCTTGGCAACAGTTTGGTTACTGTTAGCCATCAGCCCGTCTGTATATGGTCAGCAGTCTAGCTCAAATCCTGCCGAAGTATATCTCACTTTTCAGTATCGTGGAGTTGTCAGTTCATATATAACCAGTTATTACAAAGACAAGCATTTTTACCTACCTGCCAGCGATATTTTCAAGCAGCTGAAAATCCAGCATGAAGTCAACAATGGTGAACTCACTATTAGCGGTAACTACCTTAGCAATACCCCCTTCTCACTGAACTTTAAGAAGCAGATAGCACGGGCCGGAGATACCCGAATTCAGCTCACCGCTGATGACTTTATCATCAAAGAGATTGATTATTTCCTAAAACCGGAGGTCTTTAAAAAAATGTTTGGGCTTGAATTTACCACCAATTTTAACAGCCTGACCCTAGATCTACAAACAAATGACAAGATGCCGGTTATGGCCCAATATGAACGAGAACAAAAGCGCAAACGTATTGACCGACAACAACCGCTCTACAACCAACCCCATTATCCTTTAAAATACAAGCGCAACTACAGCACCCTCAACGGAGCCTTTTTAGATTATAACTTTTCCGCTATTCATACTGATAATTCCCAGCTATTCACTTTTAATAATTCTATGGGAGCCGAACTGCTGGGAGGCGATATACAGGGTACAGTTTTTGGCTCTATCTCTGATCAGCAACGGTCTTTTACAACCTCAAATCTGCGGTGGCGATATGTACAACGCAACAACAATTATTTTAGCAGCGGTATCGTAGGACAAACTACGACCGAGGGTATTATTAGTCGACAAATTACCGGCGTCAAAATTTCGAATAAACCTGTAGAGTCCCGTCGCCTGTTTGACCGTTATGTCATTGACGGAAATGTTACTCCTCAATCAGAAGTAGAACTGTACCTTAATAATCGGCTCGTGGATTACCAAGAAGCCGACCAGTCGGGTAATTATCGTTTTGTGGTACCACTTGCCTATGGAAGTACGGACTATTCGGTGCGCATTTTCAAGCCATCAGGCCGATCCACGGAACGCAGCACCCATATTCAAATTCCTTTTGACTTTGTGCCCTCCGGAGAAATTGACTACAATATCAGCGGCGGGCGCCTTAACAATCCTATCCTCGGTACTACGGAACGAGGATTTGCGGGTGCTGCTTCGGCAGCTACCGGGCTGACGGAGTGGCTAACGGCTGGTGTATCATCCGAATATTTATCAGAGTTTAATTCCGGAGCTCCTTCATTTACCGGGACAATCAATGCCCGGTTATTCTCGAATTATCTTGTGAGCGCAAACATCAATTCTGAAAATTTTTATCGTTTTTCATCAAGTGTCATTTATGGCAATGGTGCCAGCTGGAACCTAACGTATGATTACAACCCCGGCAACAACCGCCTATATAATGTGGGCGGTAATGATCACCGGGTCAGCGCAAACCTCTTTACGCCCTTGAACATTGGTGATTTTCCCTTAAATATCCGTTGGTCATCCACCTATCAAGAAGATAACTTATCATCTCTCTGGCGGTATCGAACGGACGTAAATACGCGCTTGGGACGCCTAAATATTCGCTTAGGATACCAGGATCAGCAAAGAGATGGTTTCTTGCTAACCCCTACTTCAGCTGCGCGGCTTACCAACTCTTATACCTATTCAGTAGGACGAAGTTATCACATTCCCGCCTTTATTCGCGGAATGTTTCTACGTGCCAAATGGACGTATATACCCTCCTTAAGCAAAGTAGAAGAAACGGAGTTACAGCTATCACAGAATCTGTTGGAGACTGGTCGGCTACAGCTAACATTCGGACATAATTTTATAGGTGATTTTAATTCACTGAGCCTCAATGTCACTCTTAATTTTAATAAGGTGAGAAGTAATACTTCCGCTCGTGTCACGGGCTCTCGATCTTCCATCACTCAAAATATCAGCGGCTCAGTAGGATATCATTCTGATGCTGATCAGCTATTATTCCATAACAGACAGCAAGTAGGCCAATCCGGTACCGCCGTTCAGCTATTTGTTGACAATAATAATGATGGATCATATCAGGACAGTACGGACAGAATTATCGATGATGCAGCAGTATCACTTAAAAGAGCCAGCGGACGCACGACCATCAAAAACGGAGTCAACTATATTTCGCAACTCCTACCTTATTACCGTTACGATATGGAAATAAATCGTGGGAATCTCAGTAATCCATTGCTGGTACCTAATACCGACAAATTTTCTATTGTCACTGATCCCAATCAGTATAAAACCGTTGCCATTCCCTTTTACCAATCCGGCGTTATTTCGGGCAAAGTAGAACAAAAAAAGGACAGTACTGCTAAAAGTCTGAGCGGGGTTCGGCTGTTTTTGGAATCCAACTATAAAGACTCATCAAACCGGAATTCTTTTAGCAAAACCATTCGCACTTTCTCAGACGGTTCGTTCTATGCCTATGAAATACCACCGGGACGGTATGACCTGTATATCGACCGTGAGCAGCTGAGTTTTCTAAAATCAAAATCTTCTCCTGATACGATGACGGTTAACATTGAGCCCCTTGCCGAAGGAGACTTTGTGGAGAATCTGGGCTTTACTGTTATCCCTCTCAGTGCTGATACTGCTAAATCAGAACCTTTAATTACTGCTTCTGACGACTCAAATTCTGATGCAGCAAAGGATAGTTCTACAACTGATCCTAAAATCACCGAAAAAAGTAATAAAACTTCGGTATCTGATAACAAACACGCTAACGAATCTGATGCTACAACGTATTCTGTTCAATTAGCCAGCTTTAGAACATTAGAAAATTCTCAATCCGCTGCTGACAATGCTTCAAAAACTTTACAAGATTCTTTTAGTGTAGTGCGAAATACACTTAATGGATATTTTGCAATTCGCGGAACTGCTAATTACAGCCTGGAAAAAGCCATCAATACTGCCACAGCATATCATAAAAACTTTGACTATAACAGTACCGCCGTACTCATTAAAAAACCAAAGCTACCTGATAGCCAACAAGTACCCCCTGTATTTATACAGCTTGGTGCTGACTTTAGTTTTCAGCAGGGTCAAAAGTTTGCAAACAATGCGCAGAAAAATTTATCTCATAAGATAGGCTTAACCTACGATAAACCCAGTAAAATTTATCGTACTTATATTGATTCTTCCTTTAGTTCAGCTGATAAACGAAAAGCACTTCTGGAGGAAATACGCAATAACACCTCCTATACGGATGCTTTTATCCACATCCGACGTCCAACAACCACTGAAAATTCCGGTAACGGTCAACAAATGCACTTTACGTTTAAGATAAGAGTTGAAGAAGCCGGATCATCTTTTAAGCAAGAGAGTGTACCCTCTCTCAAGAAGAATAATCCACAGTTGTCTATAGAAGAAAGCGGAGAATCAACAGTAATAATAAGTGACTTCAATACCTGGAAACAGGCGGAACAACTTTATCAACAGCTCAAAGAAACTAAAGCAGCTGCGGTGCCAGTACTCTTACTGATCCAGCGCTGATTACAGAACCAGCCCCAATGGGTTCTCAAGCATCTGTTTTAAGGTGTTCAAGAATTGGGCCGCACTTACCCCATCCACGATACGATGATCGCTGGAGAGCGTAACTTTCATACGCTTGCCGGGTACTACTTCCCCATCTTCAACAACAGGTACTTCGCGGATGGCACCCACTGCCAAAATACAAGCATTGGGAGGATTAATAATGGCAGTAAACTCTTCGATACCGAACATACCCAGATTACTCACTGTAAAGGTACTGCCTTCCATCTGCTCAGGAGCAAGATCTCGATTCTGTGCTTTTTCAATCAGTGACTGTCCTTCGGCCGCAATCTGTTGAAGTCCCTTCTGGTCGGTATTATCAATCACGGGCGTAACCAATCCCTCATCAATACCCACGGCAACCGCAATATTAACATCACCATGTTCAATAATCTTGTCACCTTGCCACGAACTGTTAATATCAGGATGCTGGCGCAGGGCCGTTGCACAAGCTTTAACTACGACATCATTAAAGCTGATCTTGGTATCACTAATCTCATTAAGCTGCTTGCGGGCATCCCAGACCGCACTCATATCAATATCGATAGTCTCATAATAATGGGGACTGCTGAATTTACTTTCCGACAGACGCTTTGCAATCGTTTTACGCATCTGCGATACGCGGTGCTCCTTATCTTCTTGGGATACGGTAGCTGCCGGAGCCACAGGAGTCTGTGAGGGATCAAAACTTTCAATATCGCGCTTAATAATACGTCCCTGCGGACCACTGCCTTTCACATTAGAAAGTGTAATACCCTGCTCTTCAGCCATATTTCGGGCCAGAGGCGAAGCTTTAATACGCCCATCATCAGCCTGGCCGTTACCCTTATCATCCAGATCACCAAATACCGGATCGTACTCTTCACCTTGTTCTTCGGTTTCGGCACTTTCTGATTTTTCAGTCTCTTGATCATCTGAATCGCTATCGGCAGAACCGCTAGATTGTGCTTCTTCCAGCAGATCATCAATATCTTCACCCTCTTCACCTATTACCGCCATAAGCTGCCCCAGCGGAACGGCATCGCCTTCATCGGGAAGAATTTTGAGAATGGTTCCGGCATCAAACACTTCTACTTCCATCGTTGCCTTGTCGGTCTCTACCTCAGCAATGATATCACCGGATTCTACAGAATCTCCTTCTTCTACATTCCACTTGGCGATTACGCCTTCTTCCATCGTATCGCTAAGCTTGGGCATTTCAACTTTTACAGCCATGAGTCTAAAAATTTTGTATTATGAATTTTGAATGTGGAATTCACCTATTAAATCCACCCACAAATTCAATATTAAGAATTACTTTCTATATGTCACCGTATTGACGGCATCAATCACATTCTGCGCACTCGGCAACCATTCATCAAGAAGCGGTTTGGCAAAAGGTGCATTGGTATCGGGCAAAGTAACACGTTGCACCGGTGCATCCAGATAATCAAAAGCTTCACGCTGGATTAAGTAACCAACCTCAGCTGCCAATCCACCAAAGGGATGCGCTTCATCAACAATCACACATCGGTTGGTTTTTTTAATAGATTCCACAATAGTTTCCATATCCAACGGCTTAACCGTACGGGGATCAACAATCTCCATATCCACATCTTCTTTGGCCAGCTGCTGAGCAGCCTGTTTAGCTACGTGATACATCTTGCCGTGCGCTACCACCGTAACGTCACTGCCCTCACGCTTGACCTTGCCTTTACCTATTGGAATGGTAAAATCGTCTTCTTCGGGTACTTCACCTTTCAATCCGTACATTTGTTCGGATTCCATAAACAATACGGGGTTATCATCCCGGATCGCAGTTTTTAGCAAACCTTTGGCATCAGCCGGCTCGGAGGTGTAAATAACTTTAAGTCCCGGAAAATGAGCGTACATCGAATCATACGAGACTGAGTGTGTTGCACTAAGCTGACCTGCTGACGCATTGGGTCCGCGAAATACAATAGGGATATCCACCTGTCCGCCAGTCATATATTTAGCTTTGGAAGCATGGTTTATAATCTGGTCGGCTGCCAGTACCGCAAAGTTAAAAGTCATGAATTCCACAATAGGACGCAGTCCGTTCATAGCTGCACCTACACCGATTCCGGCAAATCCCAGCTCAGAAATAGGAGTATCTACCATGCGCTTGGGACCATATTTGTCCAGTAAACCTTCGGTAACTTTATAGGCGCCGTCATATTCGGCTACTTCTTCACCCATCACAAAAATATCTTCATCCTGCCCCATCTCTTCATCGATGGCAGCACGAATTGCTTCTCTGAATTGTAACTCAGCCATTTCTAATTATTTATTTCGAAATTATGCACTTAAAACGTCTATTCTTTTTAAAAAGATCCTTTTCCCATAGTACCCACAATGCAACAAATTGGTATCCCAATATTACATCCTACACTTATGTGTGAAATGGATAATCATCTTCAACGAACATATGATCATAAAGTGCTTCCTTCTCGGGGAAATCACTTTCCTCAGCAAAATCAATAGCTTCCATCACAATATCTTCAACCGTATCTTTAATCTCTTCAACTTTGTCTTTATCAATGATTTCTTCATCCAGCAAATAATCCTTGATACGCAGAATGGGATCCATCTTTTCATATTCTTCGAGCTCATCTTTGGTACGGTATTTCATGGGATCCGACATAGAGTGGCCACGATATCGATAAGTTCGAATTTCGACAAGCCACGGATTAGAATTCTCACGGACGTCCTCGGCAATCTCTTTCATCTTCTCATAAACCGTAAACACATCCATACCATTAATAACGGCACTTTTCATACCGTATCCTTTGGCCCGTTCGTGGAGCTCACCCACTGAATGGCGGTGTACAGCAGTCCCCATCGCATAACCGTTATTTTCAATAGCATAAATACACGGGAGCTCCCAATTTTGACTCATATTCAACGTTTCGTGCAAGGCTCCCTGATCTACCGCGCCGTCACCTAAAAAGCAGGCAGTAACCCGGTCATTTTGCTTATACTTATTGGCAAAGGCAATGCCGCCTCCCAGGGGGATATGCCCCCCTACAATACCGTAACCACCCCAAAAATGTTCATCTACGTTGGCAAAGTGCATGGATCCCCCCTTGCCATTCGAACAACCTGTTTCTTTCCCATAAAGCTCGGCCATACCCTCTTTGGGAGACACTCCCCGTACCAGTCCCCAGCCATGATCGCGATAGGCTGTAATGATATCGTCATCATCATTCAGCGCATAAACAGAACCGGTTGAAATAGCCTCTTGCCCCATATAAAGGTGTAAAAATCCGCCAAACTTTCCTTTTTGGTACATCTGCATAGCTCGCTCTTCGAAGCGGCGTTGTAGATACATTTGCTCAAACATGTCCACAACATCACCTTCGCTCAGATCTAGTGACTTGTGCTTTTTTTGAGTGGGAGCAGGCAACTCTGTACTGCGAACAACCTCTCCATTGGTGCGGATCCCCGTTCCGGTTGGGGTAAACGTAACATCTTGTTCTTTTTTACTTTTCTTAGCCATAATCAGTTACAGCAGCTTTACTGTTACAATATCGTATTAAAATTCTAAAAATAAGCGTTCGAAAATATACCCAAAAATATGGGAAATTACAGGTTCTACAACTTACAATTCATAATCTACCGTATATGAGTTAGAATACCACTAAAACAATTGGAAAGAATTGCTATTTAATATGCTTTGTAATGATCGAAGGCAGCTGATCAAATAGCTCATTTAGCTTTTCGGGCTTCCGTCCTCCTGCCGTAGCCAAATTAGGTTGGCCACCACCGCCACCTCCAAGCATTTGACCTAGTTCTCCAACCAGTGCACCTGCTTGTAAATCTTTTCCTTCAATTAAATCCTCAGTAACAGCCGCTGCCACATAAACCTTGCCCTCGTCCTGATCTTTGGCACCCAGTACGGTAATGGTGGCTTCATTACTTTTTTCAAGGGACTCATACCCTAATTGTTTCAGCAAATCCATATCGGCATTGGAAATTTCGCCTGATACTAATTTAATGCCACTTTCTAATTCCGTCGGGTTATTTAAAAACTGGTCAAGTTTTGAAGCACTTTGCTGATGCTGGAGCTGTTCTACCTGTTGTTCAAGGCTTTTGCGGTCTTCCATGAGCTGCGAAATATCTCTTATAAGATCTTCACTCTGACCAATTTGTGATCGGATGCCACGCACCAACTCTTGCTCTGCCCGTAAATACTGGTCTGCACTTTTACCTACCTTGGCTTCAATACGTCGGATCCCCGAGGCTGCAGAAGATTCGTTCAAAAATCGAAAGTACCCAATTTCTCCGGTAGCTTCTACATGCAAACCTCCGCACAGCTCCATCGAGTAATCGGGATCAAAAGTAATCACCCGTACCTCTTCTCCATATTGCTCTCCAAAAAGCATAGTTGCTCCACGCTCTCTCGCCTCATCAATAGGTACACCCCGCTCTTCTTCTTTTGGGATGTTTTGCTGGATATGATTGTTCACGATCTCTTCGATCTCGTTAAGCTGCTCAGGAGAAACAGGATCAAAATGCGAGAAATCAAATCTCAGGTGTTTATCATCCACTAACGAACCTTTCTGAGCAACATGATCGCCCAGCACCTCTTTTAGGGCCGCATGTACAAGGTGTGTAGCAGAGTGGTGCTTGCGAATTTCGCGCCGCCGATCTGCATCAACCCTTGCCTTCCATTTACCATCGGGATTATCGGGCAGACTATCTACGGCATGTACATATCCATCAGGCGACTTTTGTACATCCAGCACGCGAAGGTGCTCGTCACCATTGCTAATGATACCGGTATCGGCCACCTGCCCCCCGCTTTCGGCATAAAAAGGCGTTTTATCCAGAACGAGAGTGGGCTGGCTTTCATCTTTACGCATCAATCGAATATGGCATTCAGCAGAAAGCGAATCGTATCCCACAAATTCAAATTCATCCGTTTCTGTTACGGTAATCCATTCACTGTTTGAGGACTGGTCAACATTAAAGTTACCGGCGGCACGAGCCCGTTCCTTCTGCTCTTGCATCCGTTCGTTAAATCCTTCTTCATCAACCTCTACACCTCGTTCCCGAGCCATCAGCTGGGTAAGATCAATGGGGAAGCCGTATGTATCATGCAATTTAAAAGCTTCTTCTCCCGAAATTTTATTTTTGTCTTCCGTCATCTCATGGAACAGTTCGATACCCTGCCCCAGCGTATCTAAAAAGCCCTCTTCCTCCGATCGAATTACATTTTGCACATATTCTTTCTGCTGTATAAGTACTGGGAACACATCTTTAAACTGTTCGGCAAGTGTTGGTACCAACTTATGGAAAAATGGTTCTTTAAGATCAAGCTTATCCCAACCATATCGAATGGCACGGCGCAATATACGACGCACTACATAACCCCGACCGTCATTCCCGGGCGACGCTCCGTCAGCAATGGAAAAACTTACAGCACGAATATGATCAGCAATCACCCGCATGGCAATATCAATTTCTTCATCATTACCGTACGTTACACCACCCAATTCACCAATGTGCGAAAGCAACGGTTCAAAAAGATCGGTGTCATAGTTTGATTTCTTTTCCTGTAAGACAGCACACATACGTTCAAAACCCATACCGGTATCCACGTGCTGTGCTGGCAATTCCTCGAGAGATCCGTCCGGTTGCCTGTTAAACTGGATAAAGACCAGATTCCAAATTTCCATTACCCTGGGGTCATCCATATTCACCAGCTCTGCCCCATCTATGTCTACACGCTCTTCGTCGGGACGAATATCAATGTGCAGCTCTGAACACGGACCGCAGGGACCGGTATTTCCCATTTCCCAGAAATTATCTACCTTATCGAAGGTTAAAATATGATCCGGATTAATGGACGTTTCTGATTCCCACAGGTCAATCGACTCCTGATCTACAGGCAGACCATCATCCTCATCACCTTCAAAAACAGTGGCATACAGGCGATCGGCTTCCAATCCCCATTTATCTACCAACAGCTCCCAAGCCCATCGGATGGCTTCTCGCTTAAAGTAATCGCCGAATGACCAGTTGCCGAGCATCTCAAAAAGTGTATGATGATAGGTATCGTGCCCCACCTCTTCGAGATCATTATGCTTGCCGCTAACACGGATACAGCGCTGGCTGTCCACCGCGCGCTGCCATATTTTGTCCTTATGCTTATATCCCGATTGTTCATCCAAAAAAATCGGTTTAAACTGATTCATTCCCGCATTGGTAAACAACAAGGTGGGGTCATTTTGCGGTACCACCGGCGCACTGGGTACCTGCAAATGGTCCTTTTCTTTAAAAAATTCAAAAAAATCCTGTCGGATTTCAGCAGAACTCTTGTGAGACATCAGCTAATTTTTCTTGTTTAATAATTTAGAAGACCGTTGAAGATAGGAAAAATAACGATTGAACTCATCTTATGATCAGACAAATTACATGGGATATGAATGATTTTTCGAAAGTATTTTTCAAAGGCCTTTTATAAATTATCCCGATCCAAAAGGATCGGGATATTGAATTTCTTACCTATAAAACATCTACAAAAAGCTATGTAGCTAATTCGTAATTGACCTTTAATATACCTCTACAAAAGTACGGTCAGAGGGTTTTACGTATCGTTTAAAATCTTTGTCATTCCATTCGTCCGGTGCTTTTTCTGCCGCCGGCTCCCGGATATCCAAATATTGATCCAGGCCTTTTTTACCCAGCGCTTCATATATCCCATATTCCATGCCCTTTAATCCACAGATATACATGAGGGTATTTTCTTGATCCAGCAGCGGATCGAGCAGCTCAGACTCATCCCACAAACAGGTTTGTACATATTTTTTAGATCCGTCATCACGTCGTGCTTCTCGGGAGATATGAGGCAAATAGTGAAAATTACCTACCTCTTCATCAAGCGGCTCAAAGTAATCAGCATAAAGCAGGTCGGTACGATAAGGACATCCGAAGACAAGTACAATCTCATTGGCATGCCCACTATCCATAAGCTCTTGAATCATTCCGCGATAAGGAGCAATACCGGTACCTGTCGCAAAAAATACGTAGTTGAAATCACCCGCATTTTCAGGTAGCAAAAATCGGCGGCCGCTGGGCCCCGTCATCTTCACCTTGTCCCCAGGTTCTAAATCCGCCAGATAATTCGAACATACTCCCAAATAAAGCTGATTGTCTTGTAGTTCTTCAATCGTTCGCTTAACAGTGGTAGAAACGAGATTAGAATTACCCCCCTCTCCTTTTGTGGGAGAAGCAACAGAATAGAGCCGTAACTTATAGTCACGACCGCTGTCATTTTTGCCCGGTGGCAAGATACCTACCGACTGTCCTACTCGAATATGTCCTTCTAAATCTGTTCCGCCTACATCAAAAGTGACGTGACGCACAAAATTAGGACTACTCTCCTTGGTACATATCTTATTTTCAACAATAGGTACTTCAACCGGATCCTTGGGCGTACGTATATTTAATTCTACTTCTGGAAGCTTAATCTCGGACATACGACTAACTAAAAAACGTTATTTAGATTTAATTTAAACGGCATCAAAGTTCCCAATAATCCTTTAAACAAACAAGTTATAGCAATGTATTTTCTATTCTGCCAATAAAAACCTGTCAGGGTTCAAAATACTGACAGATCTGACCCATAATAAAACCCGCAGCAGCTGTGACGCCACTGCGGGAAAAGATTATTTGATGACAAAAAGAGTTTACTACCGGTTAATCTTGGGTG